>NZ_JAUZUX010000005.1:0-245273 GCF_031844285.1 Enterobacter sp. BRE11 | reverse complement strand
CGCATCGATGCGGCGTTTTTTTTAATGCTCGTGACCAACTACGACTAGATGTGCAGCTCTTGCAGCTTCTCTGCCGGCAGCTTCAGATCTTCGTTGCGGTTGACGCCGATATCATGCGCCAGCACGTTGCGCGCAATCTGCTGCGCTTCGTCGAGTGAATGCAGCTTATAGCTGCCGCACTGGTATTCATTCAGCTCAGGGATCTGATTCTGATCCTTCACCTTCAGAACATCTTCCATGGCTCCTTTCCATGCGCTGGCCACGCGCTGCTCGTCCGGCGTGCCGATCAGGCTCATGTAGAAACCGGTGCGGCATCCCATCGGTGAGATATCCACGATTTCTACGCCGTCGCCGTTAAGGTGATTACGCATAAAGCCCGCGAAGAGATGCTCGAGCGTATGGATTCCGCGCTCGGTCAGGATCTCTTTGTTGGGACGGCAGAAACGCAGGTCAAAAACGGTGATGGTATCGCCATGGGGAGTTTTCATGGTCTTCGCAACACGCACTGCGGGCGCGGCCATAATGGTATGGTCAACGGTAAAACTGTCCAGTAGTGGCATACGTCACCTCCTGTTTTGAAATTTTTTTATAAACGATGAAACTTTTCTGTTCGCCCAACGTCTGAATATATGAAAGACGCGCATTTGTTATCATCATCCCTGACAACAGAGATGTTAATTTGGCCACATTGATGTGGCCTTTTTCTTTTCTAGCCTTCCCGACTGGCAAGGTAAGCCTCAAAATCGAGCCTGTCGCCCTCTTCCAGCTGCTTCTGTGCCGCAACCGACTCCAGCGCCTGACGCGTAAAATCTTCTTCGCTGATCACTTCCAGCGGCTCTTCGCACAGCATATGACGATACTGTTCCGCCAGCGCGATGCCGGTATCGGTGACGCCGCTCTCTTTAATCGCCTGAAGAATGCGCGCCGAATAGGTTAGCTCAGGATCGTCAAAGGATGCTACCAGTTGATCGCACACCTGTTGATATTGCGTGCTGCCCTGATTGCTGTCGAGCACTTCCGCCACGCGATGCAGATCGGCGAACAGCGCTTTGCCCACCTCCACCAGCGAATGTTCAGTTTCGCTACAGCCGACCGAAATTTTCTGGTCTGGCTTGCGCCCTTCCAGCACCACGCGGTTCCAGTTTTTACGCGTGCAGAGCAGCTCATCGGCGCTCATTTCTGGCGCGTCAGCCAGCGTACACCAGATCAGGAAGAGATCGAGAAAACGCACCTGGTTGGCGTCAACGCCGATTGCAGAGAACGGGTTGATGTCGAGCGAGCGCACTTCAATATACTCAATGCCGCCGCGCAGCAGCGCATCAGAAGGCGCTTCGCCGGAGCGCGTTACGCGCTTCGGACGGATTGGAGCGTAAAGCTCGTTCTCAATCTGCAGCACGTTGGTATTAAGCTGCAGCCAGTTACCGTCCGCATCTTTCGTGCCCATCGCGGCATACTCTTCAGACGGCGTTTTAATGGCGGCTTTCAGGGCCTTAACGTACCCCTCAAGGGAGTTGAAGGTAATGCCGAGACCGCTCTGCGACTTGTTGGTGTAGCCGAGATCGCTCAGGCGCAGCGAAGTCGCATAGGGCAGCCACAGCGAATCTTTGCCATCGGTTTCAAACGGCAGTTTGCTCTCACGCCCCTGCAGGAAGCTAGAGCTAATCGCCGGCGAGGCGCCGAAGAGATAAGGAATTACCCAGCCGTAACGGTAGTAGTTACGGATAAGACGCAGATAGCCGGCAGAGATAGTCTCTTTGCCGCTTTCGGCATCTTTAACGTCCGCCCACTCCTGCCAGAAGCTCAGCGGCAGCGAGAAGTTATAGTGGATGCCAGAGATGGTCTGCATCAGCGCGCCGTAGCGATTTTTCAGCCCCTGACGATAGAGCGTCTTCATACGTCCGATATTCGAACTGCCGTACTGCGCCAGCTCAATGCGATCGGCGTCGTCGATCAAACAAGGCATGCTGAAAGGCCACATACGCTCTTCAGCCAGCTCGCGCGCCACATGGCGATGGATATCGCGCAGAAACGCCAGCATATGGTCAATGTTTTGATCCACCGGCGTAATGAACTCCAGCAGCGTTTCCGCGAAGTCGGTGGTTATCCAGTCATGCTTGAGTGCCGATCCCAGCGAGTCGGGATGGCCGCTTTCCGCCAGATGACCATCAGGCTTTACGCGCAGCGTTTCGCGCTCAATGCCGCGGCCAATACCTTTCAAGGCATTGGGATGCGCCTCCAGCCAGGAGAGCGCTTTAGATACGTCCGGGATCACATTAACCTCCCGCTGGGACAGTAATTTATTTTTGTTCAGCATAATGTTAACCCTAGCCTCGAATCTGTGCGAATCAATGCCACCATTGCAAACCCTGTAAGGTGGCAGTCGCGATAACGATATAACGCAGTGTTTTCCCGACGGCGAGAAACAGCAGGACCGGAAGCCAGGCAAAGCGCATCCAGCCTGCGAGCACGCAGAGCAGGTCGCCGATTACCGGCATCCAGCTCAGCAACAGCGCTGCAGGTCCCAGTCGGTGCAACCACGTTATTGCTGTGTCATGCCATCGCCCCTGCCGTTTCAACGGCAGTAAACGACCAAGAAAAATATTGGTTATGCCGCCCAGCGTATTTCCCACTGATGCAGCGACAATCAATCCATAAACGGAAGCCTTTTTGGCAACCAGTAACGCAATCAACAGTGCCTCAGAACTCCCTGGTAACAGGGTGGCGCTGAGAAAGCTGCTGCCAAACAGAGAAGCAAGCGCCAGAACGTCATTCACAGCAGGCGCACGTCAACCACATCCATGCCGGCCGCTTTCGCCGCCTGCACGCCAAAATCGGCGTCTTCAAACACGACACAGCGTGCGGGCTCGACGCCCATCAGCGCTGCGCAGCGTAAAAACGTATCGGGTTCAGGTTTGTGACGCTCGACGTCGTCGGCGCCCACCACTGCAGTGAAGAGCTCGCGAACGCCCAGCTGGTTGAGCAGCGCATCCGCCATGCTGTGTTCGCTTCCGGTGCCGACCGCCATTGGACGGCGGCCGTGATAAGCTTTCACCACTTCCATCAGCGGAAGCGGACGCACGCTTTCCAGCAGCATGGTCTTAACCGCCGCGGTTTTTTCGGCGGCCAGCTGGTAAGGATCTTGAGAAGAGCGGTTTTGTTCGATAATAAATTGTGCAAGTCGCCAGGAGGGCGCGCCGTTGAAACCAATCATTTGCGATTCGTCTAACGTCAGTCCATATCGTCCCAGTACCTGATGCCACGCTTTTCGATGTGTCGGCTCGGAATCAAGGATCGTGCCGTCCATATCGAAAATCAGTGCGTCATATTGATCGTACATCGCTACTCCGGACATCCAACAAATGAGCCATTACTTTAGCTTAATGCGCCCAGGTTGTCGCCAGGGGACATGAACAGCAAATGCTTTGAAAGCATTAGCAATTTTTCTTTTCAGAAAAAGGTGATCGTGCGATGCCGGAGATAATTGCCGGAAATTTCAGTGGGTTTGAGTTTTGTTACAGGCGTAAATGGTAAATAAGAAAGGAGAATCAAGCGTATTGAAAAGGGCTTAGATAGAGGATAAGAGCGCTGATGCAACGTTTTCCTCCCTCGTACTGTCTGGCAGTGAATCTGGCCATATCAGTTCGGGGCACGCTGTTCATATCGTGAAGTATGGTGCATCCGGGAGGATTCGAACCTCCGACCGCTCGGTTCGTAGCCGAGTACTCTATCCAGCTGAGCTACGGATGCATCGGGAAAGCATGTTGCAGGGGGGCAAAACAGAGAACCAGAAAGTGCCGGCAATTACGCGTCTCGCGTTGAGACATCTTGCCCATATTCAGATATAAGGTGCATCCGGAAGGATCACTTAGCTTTCGCCTCGCCCTGCGGACCATTGCTGACGCAACGTTTTCCTTCCTCGTACTGCCTGGCAGAGAGTCTGGCCATATCAGTTCGGGGCACGCTGTTTATATCGTGAAGTATGGTGCATCCGGGAGGATTCGAACCTCCGACCGCTCGGTTCGTAGCCGAGTACTCTATCCAGCTGAGCTACGGATGCATCGGGAAATCGTTTTACAGGGATTAAATCAGACAACCAGGAAGTGCCAGAATTAACGCGTCTCGCTTGAGACATCTTACCCACATCCAGAGATATGGTGCATCCGGGAGGATTCGAACCTCCGACCGCTCGGTTCGTAGCCGAGTACTCTATCCAGCTGAGCTACGGATGCATAGATAATTCTTGTACAACGCAGGGTGCTAACAACTCACCGAGAAAGGAACGACTCTTTCACTTACTTTTTATTCCGCATCTTTAAAAGATGGTGCATCCGGGAGGATGACTCGGCTTTCGCCTCGCCCTGCGGGCCGTTGCTAATACAACGTTCTCCTCCCTCACACTGCCTGGCGATATTTCATGCCATGTCAGTTCGGGGCACTCTTTCCATATCCGAAGATATGGTGCATCCGGGAGGATTCGAACCTCCGACCGCTCGGTTCGTAGCCGAGTACTCTATCCAGCTGAGCTACGGATGCATCGAAAAATGGCGGTGAGGCGGGGATTCGAACCCCGGATGCAGCTTTTGACCGCATACTCCCTTAGCAGGGGAGCGCCTTCAGCCTCTCGGCCACCTCACCTTACGCGTTCTTCCGAACTGTGCGTCTGAACGTTGTATCTGCTCATCGGCACTGCGTGGCGCACATATTACTTTCCCGCACTTATAAGTCAAACAATTTTTCCCACCGCTCGATCGTTTGCACAAATGACGCTCAATTGGCCTAATTTGCCGACAAAAAGAGTGAATTATCAACAGTAAAAGCGAGCAAGCAGCAAAATAATCAGAAAGACGGAGCGGGAGGAAAACAAGACGAAGCGGGAAGAAAAGAGGCGTGAAGCGTAAAAGCGGTCGCGCCTCGCAGCATCCTGCGAGGCGCTGAATCCGTTAGTAACTCGTTTGCTGAGTTTTTTCGGCCTGAATGCGCTGATAAATCTCTTCGCGATGCACTGAGACCTCTTTTGGCGCGTTCACACCAATACGAACCTGGTTACCTTTCACACCCAGCACCGTTACAGTCACCTCATCGCCAATCATGAGGGTTTCACCAACTCGACGAGTTAGAATAAGCATTCTTTGCTCCATGAAAGATTAAAAGAGTCGGGCTCTGTTTGGGCTCCCGGCATTATCCATCATTTAACGCTGAACATTGACTATGACAAATACATCAATGTACGTCGCTACGCCAATACATTCTGCTGATAGTTAGTTTAGCCGAAATACACTACATCGACCTGACTTTGTCATTACCTGATGTACATCGTATTAAAAAGCGCCGGAACCTCAGGCCCTGGCGCTTTTCACGATGCATTGTTCTATTTCGTTACAGGCGGCTCTTAACCCAGCTTTCGACACCCGCCAGCGCGCCTTTCAGCGCCTGGGCATCGGTGCCGCCAGCCTGCGCCATATCGGGGCGTCCGCCGCCTTTGCCGCCAACCTGCTGCGCCAGCTCACCCACCAGTTCACCCGCTTTTACGCGGTCAGTAAGATCTTTGGTTACGCCTGCAATTAACGATACTTTTCCTTCTGCTACGGTCGCCAGCACAATCACCGCCGAGCCCAGCTGATTTTTCAGATCGTCTACCATGGTGCGCAACATTTTCGGCTCTACGTTGCCCAGTTCGCTAACCAGTAGCTTCACGCCTTGAACGTCAAGCGCTTTGCTGCTCAAAGAAGCGCTCTCAAGCGCAGCCTGCTGATCGCGCAGCTGCTGCAGCTCTTTCTCCAGCGAACGCACGTGATCGACCAGTCCGCGCACCTTGTCGTTCAGATTGCTACTGTTGGCTTTCACCAACTGCGCAATTTCGTTCAGCTGACTGCTCTGCGCATAAACCTGCGCCAGCGCACCCTCGCCGGTAACAGCTTCGATACGGCGTACGCCTGCTGCCGTGCCGGACTCGCTTAAGATACGGAACAAGCCAATATCGCCGGTGCGCGCAGCGTGAGTACCGCCGCACAGTTCAATGGAGAAATCGCCCATGGTCAGGACGCGCACGCGCTGCTCGTACTTCTCACCGAACAGCGCCATCGCGCCCTTGCCTTTCGCCGCGTCAATATCCATCACTTCGGTTTCAACCGGCAGGTTGCGGCGGATCTGCGCGTTAACGATCTCTTCGACCCGATGAAGCTCCTGCGGCTTTATCGCTTCAAAATGCGAGAAGTCGAAACGCAGGTACTTATCATTGACCAGCGATCCTTTCTGCGCCACGTGCTCGCCGAGAACTTCACGCAGCGCCGCGTGCAGCAGATGCGTTGCAGAGTGGTTCAGACGAATGCGCGCGCGACGTGCTTCATCAACCTGCGCCTCAACGCGATCGTTGATACGCAGATGACCAGCCGTCAGCTTACCGATATGGCCAATAGCCTGACCATATTTTTGTGTATCCTGGACGCTAAATTCAGCATTCTTCCCTTTCAGCAGGCCTGTATCGCCGACCTGGCCACCAGACTCACCATAAAATGGCGTTTCATCCAGCACCACGACAGCCTCCTGACCTGCGGCCACTTCTTCGACCGCGACGCCGTCAACGTAGATTGCCTTCACGCTGGCTGTCAGATCGAGCTGGTCGTAGCCTTTAAAGGCGGAAGCCGCATCGATGCTGATGACATTGCTGTAATCAGCGCCGAAACCGCTGGCTTCGCGCGCGCGCTGGCGCTGCTGCTCCATCGCTTTTTCAAAACCGGCTTCGTCAATTTTCAGGTTACGCTCGCGGCAGACGTCGGCCGTAAGATCGGCCGGAAAGCCGAAGGTATCGTACAAACGGAAAACGGTTTCGCCGTCAAGCGTATCGCCCTGCAGTTTGGCCAGCTCCTCGTCCAGCAGCGCCAGACCGCGCTCCAGGGTTTTCGCGAACTGCTCTTCTTCCGTCTTGAGTACCGTTTCCACCTGGCTCTGCTGACGTTTAAGATCGTCGCCCGCAGCGCCCATCACCTCGACCAGCGGGGCGACAAGCTTGTAGAAGAACGCCTCTTTCGCACCCAGCATATTGCCGTGGCGCACCGCACGACGAATGATGCGGCGCAGGACGTAGCCGCGGTTTTCGTTCGACGGAATAACGCCGTCAGCAATGAGAAACGCGCAGGAGCGAATATGGTCGGCGATAACACGCAGCGACTTGTTGGTGAGATCGGTCGCACCGGTGACGTTAGCTACCGCTTTGATCAGGTTGGCGAACAGATCGATTTCATAGTTGGAATTAACGTGCTGCAGCACGGCGGAGATACGCTCCAGCCCCATGCCGGTATCAACCGATGGCTTCGGCAGCGGCAGCATAGTGCCGTCCGGCTGACGATTGAACTGCATAAAGACGATATTCCAGATCTCGATATAGCGATCGCCATCTTCTTCCGGACTACCTGGCGGTCCGCCCCAGATATGATCGCCATGATCGTAGAAAATTTCGCTGCACGGCCCGCAGGGACCGGTATCGCCCATCTGCCAGAAGTTGTCAGAGGCGTAGGCGCTGCCTTTGTTGTCGCCGATGCGAATAATGCGCTCGCGCGGCACGCCAATATCGTTGGCCCAGATGTCGTAGGCTTCGTCATCGGTTTCATAAACGGTGACCCACAGACGCTCTTTCGGCAGAGCGAACCAGGTATCTCCCGTCAGCAGTTCCCAGGCATAAGCAATCGCCTCTTTCTTGAAGTAGTCGCCGAAGCTGAAGTTGCCCAGCATTTCAAAGAAGGTGTGGTGACGTGCGGTATAACCGACGTTTTCCAGATCGTTGTGCTTGCCGCCTGCACGCACGCAGCGCTGCGACGTGGTCGCACGCGAATAGTTGCGCTTATCCTGCCCAAGGAAAACGTCCTTGAACTGAACCATACCGGCGTTAGTAAACAGCAGCGTCGGGTCGTTATTCGGTACGAGGGAGCTGCTGGCTACAACCTGATGTCCCTTGCTATGGAAAAAGTCGAGAAACGCTTGACGGATCTCAGCAGTGCTCTTGCTCATATATATCCTGGAATCACGCTAACGAAAGTTCCGTCCGGTCAGACAAGCCGCATCCGCGCAGTTGTCCGTTCAGGGGAACAAAAAGTGGGAATAAGATAAATTTTCTTCACAGGGAAGTAAAACCCCGCGCAGCTTTCAGTCATCAAAATTTCTGAAAACGGACTGAATATCCTCCATGAAAAAGCCTTTTGCCTGCAAAAAGCGCTGAACTTTAGCTTTTGCCTTCCATTCTGTGGGCAAGGGAAGGCCGAATTTGCGCTCCGCCAGCTGCGCGGCGCAGGCGCTCCAGTCAATCTCACAGGCTTCCATCGCTATGTCGATTTCCGGCCGTGCGATGCCTTTTTGTCCCAGCTCCAGCCGGATGCGCTGTGGACCGTACCCTTTGCGGCTGCGGCTCTGGATAAAGCGCTCAGTAAAGCGCGCCTCATCAAGCCAGCCGTTTTCCTGGCACCAGCCGATGACTTTATCCAGCTGCGCATCGGTGATGATCTCAGGATCGTTCTGCTGGATAAATGCCGCTCGCTGCACTGACTGCTGCAGCTTTTTACGCAGCTCAGCCTCGCTGTGATCGCGCTGCGCCAGAATGCGCATGGCGCGGTCGAGCAGTCGCGGAAAAGCGATTTCCTTAGGTTGCGGTTGTTCAGTCATAGCGGTCACCTTGCTCAATCAGAAGGGGATTATGGCGGCAGAACGAGGGGGAAGAAAAGAGAGGGTCGTTAAAACGAAAAACGGGAGTGGATTGCCCACTCCCGCTGCAGGATTAGAAATCTTCGTTCGTCTCGCTGGCTGCATCTTCCAGCGCGCCTGCTGGCGCATTACCGGCGTCTGCTTCGGCGTTCGCGCTGTTCAGGAGCATCTCACGCAGTTTAACGTCCAGCTCGTTGGCAATCGCCGGGTTTTCCTTAAGGAAATTGGTGGCGTTCGCTTTACCCTGGCCAATCTTGTCGCCGTTATAGCTATACCAGGCGCCCGCTTTTTCCACCAGCTTGTACTTCACACCCAGGTCGACCAGCTCGCCGAAGGTGTTGATGCCTTCGCCGTACATGATCTGGAACTCTGCCTGCTTAAACGGTGCAGCGATTTTATTTTTCACGACTTTAACGCGGGTTTCGCTGCCGACCACTTCGTCGCCCTCTTTGATCGCGCCGATACGACGGATATCAAGACGAACAGAAGCGTAGAACTTCAGCGCGTTACCACCGGTAGTGGTTTCCGGGTTACCGAACATCACGCCGATTTTCATACGGATCTGGTTGATGAAGATCAGCAGCGTGTTGGACTGCTTCAGGTTACCCGCCAGCTTACGCATCGCCTGACTCATCATACGCGCCGCAAGGCCCATGTGAGAGTCGCCGATTTCGCCTTCGATTTCCGCTTTCGGCGTCAGCGCCGCAACGGAGTCGACGATGATAACGTCCACGGCGCCTGAACGCGCCAGCGCGTCACAGATCTCCAGCGCCTGCTCGCCGGTGTCCGGCTGAGAACAGAGCAGATTGTCGATGTCTACGCCGAGCTTCTTGGCATACACCGGATCGAGCGCGTGTTCAGCATCGATAAAGGCGCAGGTTTTGCCTTTGCGCTGTGCTGAAGCGATAACCTGCAGCGTCAGCGTAGTTTTACCAGAAGATTCCGGACCATAGATTTCGACCATACGGCCCATCGGCAAACCGCCAGCGCCCAGCGCGATATCCAGTGAAAGCGAACCGGTAGAAATGGTTTCCACGTCCATTGAGCGGTCTTCACCCAGACGCATGATGGAGCCTTTACCGAATTGCTTCTCAATCTGGCCCAGCGCAGCAGCTAAAGCCTTCTGTTTGTTTTCGTCAATTGCCATTTCTACTCCTGACTCATACGGGGGTAAGCACGCTACAAATGCCTGCTCGCTTTCTGTTGCTGCTAATTATACTGTATAGTCATACAGTATCAAGCTTAATTTGCCAAAAAATCGTCCTGTAATGTCTGTAGCGCAAAGGCTACAGACTGCCGACGTACCGCCTCACGATCCCCTTGAAATTGCTGGCGTTTCGCTACTACTTTTCCGCCTGGCGCCGCGAAGCCGAACCACACGGTGCCAACCGGTTTTTCCACGCTGCCGCCGTCCGGTCCGGCGATGCCGCTGACCGATAGCGCATAGTCCGCCTGCGCGGCGCGCTGCGCGCCCTGCGCCATCTCGCGCACCACGGCTTCGCTCACCGCGCCGTGCTGCGCAAGCGAAGCCGCAGCAACCCCCACCAGCTCCTGCTTGGCCTCATTGCTGTAGGTCACGAAACCGCGTTCGAACCAGGCGGAGCTGCCGCTGATGTCGGTAAACACTTTGGCGATCCAGCCGCCCGTACAGGACTCGGCGCAGGTTACCGTCGCCCTTGCCGCCTTAAGACGATCGCCTATTGCCGCGCTTAAGCGCTGCAGTTCCATATCATTCATCGCCACTTATCCTTTTAGCCCGGTTAAGAGAACATGGTGCAGAAGCGGGATATTTTCAACCCGTCTCGCGCATCCCCCTGCCCGCTTTGCGCATTGCCTCTCAGCGCGCGCTCCCCTTTTTCACCGCTACGATAAAAAGACGCGGAAAGGCGAGCAAAACGCGGCCGTCGGCGCGCGGCGGATAGGCCAGCTGCAACGCCTGATGATACTGCTCCAGAAAGCGCGGCTGCTCGTCAGGTTCAAGCGCGTTGAGAAACGGCCGTAAACCGGTCGCTTTTAGCCAGTTTATAATCGCCTGCACGTCGGGCATCACGTGATAATAGGTGGTGCGCCAGAGATCCACCTCGCAGCCCGCCTGGGTTAGCAGATCGTAGTAGCGCTCGCTGGTGAGCGGTTTTTTCCGCTCGACGTCGCCGATGCGCTGACGCCAGGGATCGCAGGCCGCAATTTCGCGCATCGAACGATGCGACGGTTCCTGCAGATTATCCGGCATCTGAATCGCCAGCCCGCCGCCGCTGTCGAGCTGGTTTGTCAGATGGGGCAACAGGCTGTCATGCGCGTCAAGCCACTGCAGCGAGGCGTTAGCGTAAATCACCTGTTGCGGTTCCGCAGCGCGCCAGCGTCGAATATCCTCCTTGAGGAAAGTGCAGCGCGGCAGCCGTTCGCGCGCCTGCGCCAGCATCGCTTCGGAACTGTCCAGCCCGATAATCCGCGCGTCGGGCCAGGCATGAGCCAGCAGCTCGGTGCTGTTGCCCGGTCCACAGCCTAAATCCGTAGCGAAACGCACGTCGGTAACGGGAATGCGCGCCAGCAGCTCTTGCGCAGGCCGCGTCCTTTCTGATTCAAACTGACGATAGAGTTGAGGGTTCCAGTCTTGCATCTTGAGCCTCTGTGTAGGTGAGTCTGAACGCGCTGTGAAGCGGAAAAATGCGATGCGCTGCCCAATTCTTTGCGCTGCGCTGGCAGAGCGTCACGCCGCGCATTAGGTTAAAACAGTGTTTCATTTTTTCACCTTCAGGAGCGTTTATGATCTCGCAATCCGCTTTTTCCGGCGTGTGGTGCCCTTCCGTTACGCCTTTTACGCTACGAGGAGAGCCCGATATTGACGCGCTGGGTCGCCACTTTAACCGGCTAAACGCGTCAGGCATTAATACCTTACTGCTGATGGGCAGCATTGGCGAATTTGCCTCGCTGACGCAGCAGGAGCGACTGTTGTTGATTCGCGAGGCGCGGCAGCTCTCGCCGCTCAGCATGGTCGCCAATATCTCCAGCACCTGCGTGCCGGATATGCTGGCGCTGGCCGAGGCCGCCTGGAAAAACGACTTCGACGCGGTGATGGTGCTGCCGCCCTACTACTACGGCCAGACGCCGCGTCAGCTGCTCAGCTACTTTCGTGCGCTGGATAAGCAGATTGGTGGCAAATGGTTCGCCTATAATTTCCCGGCGCGCACCGGCTGCGATTTGACGCCGACGCTGATCAGCGAGCTGGCGGCCGAGCTGCCTAATTTTATTGGCATAAAAGATACGGTCGACTGCCTGTCGCACAATCGCGCGCTGATTGAAGAGACGAAAAAGGTACGCGACGATTTCGCCGTGCTCTCCGGCTATGACGAATATCTGGTGCCGAATCTGCTGGCAGGCGGCGCAGGCGTGATTTCAGGTCTGAATAACATTGTGCCGGAATTGTTCGCCGCAGCGATGCAGGCGTGGCGCGATCAGGATCTGGCAGCGCTGACGCTTATTCAGCAGCGCATCGGCAAAATGATGGCGATTTACGCCATTGGAGAGGATTTTGTCACCACCATCAAAACTGCGGTATCGCGCCGGTTCGATTCGATGACCAGCCAGTCGCGCAACGATGAAGGTGCGCTGAGCGCTGAGCAGTGCGAGGCGCTCGACCGGCTGTTTGACTAAGACACTGAGGCGGGCGCGATGCGCCCGCCTGCGTTATCCGCGCTTCACAAACTCCGATTTCAGCTTCATCGGGCCGAAACCGTCGATCTTGCAGTCGATGTTATGATCGCCCTCAACCAGACGGATCCCTTTTACGCGAGTACCGATCTTCAGCGTGGAAGAGCTGCCCTTCACTTTAAGATCTTTAATCACGGTCACCGTATCGCCATCCTCCAGCAGATTGCCGTTGGCGTCGCGCACCACAAGACGATCCGCAGTGCTTTCGCCTTCGCCCGGCGACCAGATATGACCGCAGGCGGGACAGTTGAGGTTGTCGCCATCCTGCCAGCTGTAATCAGCCTGACAAAGGGGACATGCGGGAAGTGATTGCATAACAGCTCCTGAAACAACAGATATGATGACGCCAGAGGGGCGCCATCATATACCCGCACTATTGGTAAGGGCAACTATCAGAACATCGCGCCGCTGCGCGCTTTGCTAACCGCCTCACCCAGCTGCCATACCGCCATCGCGTAGTGGGTGCTGTGGTTATAGCGGGTAATGACGTAGAAGTTAGGCAACCCGTACCAGTATTGATAGCTGGTACCCATATCCAGTCGCAGCAGGCTGACCTGGTTATTGCCGTCGAGCGACCCCTGCGGAGAGAGGCCGGATGCCGCCAGCATCTGCGGTGTATAGCTGGTTTTGAAGCCATTCTCCAGCAGCGGTGCCTGGCCGCTGGCGGGAACGGCAACGCCCTCTCCGCTGCGCCAGCCGTGCTCTTTGAAGTAGTGGGCGACGCTGCCGATAGCGTCGACCGGATCCCACAGATTGACGTGGCCGTCGCCGTTGAAATCTACCGCATACTGCTGGTAGGAAGAGGGCATAAACTGACCGTAGCCCATCGCGCCGGCGAACGATCCCTTGAGATCCAGCGGATCGTCCTCTTCGTTGCGCGCCATCAGCAGGAAGGTTTCCAGCTCGCTACTGAAGTAGCTGGCGCGGCGCGGATAGTTAAACGACAGCGTGGCGAGCGCGTCGAGAATGCGCGTTTTCCCCATAACGCGCCCCCAGCGCGTCTCAACGCCGATAATGCCGACGATAATCTCCGGCGGCACGCCGTAGACCTGCTGGGCGCGCGTTAAGGCGTCCTGATACTGGTTCCAGAAGGCGACGCCGTTCTGCACGTTGTCCGGCGTAATGAACTGTTTGCGATAGCGGATCCAGGCGCCGTTAGGCCCGGCGGGAGGCGTATAGGCGGGCGCCTGACGATCCATCAGGCGCAGCACATAGTCCAGCCGTTTCGCCTGGCCGATAACCGCGTGCAGCTGCTGGCGGTCAAAACCGTGCTTCTCCACCATCTGGTCGATGAACTTTTCGGCGGCCGGATTACCGGCAAAGTCGCCGAGCACAGGCTGAACGGCGTGGGACTGTTCCAGCAGAAAGCCCCCTTTCGGCGCCGCCAGGGTAGCAGCCTGCGGCGCGGATTCAGGTTTACTGCTGCAGGCGGCAAGTAAGGCAACAAGCGGAAGCAAGATGATCTTAAAACGCATTTGATATCCATAAGCATGCAGTGAAGGTAACGAATTATGGTAAACATTCACTCGCAGAATAGACAGGGCGAAACGCAAAAATAGCGCCAGCGCATAGCTGTGAACCGGCGCAGGAAGCGCGGCAAACCACTGCGCTATTTCAGCCTCATCCTGCGGCACGAGACGCAAGCCTCACGGAAAACCGCAGGTCAGGCTGTACGCCGATAGCGATAAGGATAGAGTGCGTTCAGACCCTGGCGGTTAAGCCGGTTACTCAAAGCCGGCGCATCAAGGAAGAGGAACCGAAACTGATGAGCTATGACCTTTTATGCTGGCTGCTGCTGGCCGCCGCCGCACTCTGCGTCGGCAGCTTTCTAAACGTGGTGATCTATCGCCTGCCGCTGATGGTGCTGCAGCCGCAGCCGGGATTCTCACTGCTGCTGCCTCGATCGCACTGTCCGCGCTGCAAAACACCGATACGCGCAGGTGACTGCCTTCCCCTGCTTGGCTGGCTGCGGCTGCGCGGCCGCTGCCGCTACTGCTGCCACCCCATTTCATGGCGTTACCCGGCGATCGAGCTTGCCGCGCTGGCGATAAGCCTGCTGCTTGCCTGGCAACTGCCGTGGAACGGTGTGCTGCTGGCGGCGCTGGTGGTAAGCGGCTTTTTGCTGACGTTATCGCTGATCGACCTGCGCGTCCAGCTGCTGCCCGATGCGCTGACCCTGCCCCTGCTCTGGCTCGGGCTGCTGTTTCACGCCTGGGGCGTTCTGCCGCGTAGCAGTCCGGTAGAGGCGATCCTTGGCGCCGCCAGCGGCTATCTGCTGTTCCGGCTGCTGGCCTGGACCTGGCGCTTGTTCCGCCATCGGGAGGCGCTGGGCGGCGGCGACACCCTGCTGCTGGCGGCACTCGGCGCCTGGCTGGGCTGGCAGTCGCTCCCCCTGCTGCTGCTGATCGCCTCCTACGCCGGTTTAAGCGCCGCGCTGCTGGCGCGCCTGTGGATGCAGCGTCCGCTGCATCTTCCCTTGCCTTTCGGCCCCTGTCTGGCGCTGGCGGGCGAAGCGCTGCTGCTGGATCGGCTGGTGTCCTGCTACGGCTAAGCGCTTTTTGCGCAGCGTCTCGCACGGGTTCGCCATCAGACAGGGTTCCGTTAGGCTTTTAGCGCGCAGCCTGATAACGTCATGCGCATTAACCCAGGTTTTCGCCCGACGCGGGTGGCGCTCGCCTTATCCGCCCGGTCCAGAGCGCCTTTATCCTGGCGGTGAAAAAGCGGCAGCCTTGATGTTCAGCAGGCAACTTTTCATAATGGCTTTCAGACGCCGCTTATCTCACAGCCATGACCGCATTTTCCGGGCATCCTCTCTGTTTTTCGAATGGATTGATCCCGTTACATACGCCAGATCGTGCAGTCCGATGCAAGGCTTGCCCAATAACCGAATGATTTAAGAGCACATTATTTATGAACAAATCAGTCGATAAGGACATCACCGCTCATACGCCCATGATGCAGCAGTATCTGCGTCTCAAGGCTGAACATCCTGACATTCTGCTGTTTTACCGCATGGGCGACTTTTACGAGCTCTTCTATGACGACGCGAAACGCGCCTCGCAGCTGCTGGAGATCTCGCTAACCAAACGCGGCGCTTCGGCGGGCGAACCGATCCCGATGGCGGGCGTGCCCTACCATGCGGTAGAGAGCTATCTGGCTAAGCTGGTGCAGCTGGGCGAGTCAGTGGCAATTTGCGAGCAAATCGGCGATCCGGCGCTGAGCAAAGGGCCGGTTGAACGCAAGGTGGTACGCATCGTCACTCCGGGTACCATCAGCGACGAAGCGCTGCTGCAGGAGCGCCACGACAACCTGCTGGCCGCCATCGTGCAGAGCCCCCAGGGGTTCGGCTACGCCACGCTCGATATCAGCTCCGGCCGTTTTCGCCTGAGCGAACCGGCGGACGCCGAAACCATGGCGGCCGAACTGCAGCGCACCAATCCCGCCGAACTGCTCTATCCAGAAGATCTGCAGGCGATGTCGCTGATTGACCAGCGTCGCGGCCTGCGCCGTCGTCCGCTGTGGGAGTTTGAGATCGCGACCGCGCGTCAGCAGTTAAATATGCAGTTCGGCACCCGCGATCTGAATGGATTTGGCGTCGAGCAGGCGCATCAGGCACTGCGTGCCGCAGGCTGCCTGCTGCAGTACGTTAAGGATACGCAGCGCACCAGCCTGCCGCATATCCGCTCGCTCAGCATGGAGCGGCAGCAGGACAGCATCATTATGGACGCGGCGACACGCCGCAATCTGGAAATTACGCAGAACCTTGCTGGCGGCACGGAGAACACGCTGGCGGCGGTGCTGGACCGCACCGTGACGCCGATGGGCAGCCGCATGCTCAAGCGCTGGCTGCATATGCCGCTGCGCGACGCGCAGACGATCGGTCAGCGCCAGGACGCCATCGCCGAGCTTCAGCCGCTGAGCGACACCCTGCAGCCGGTGCTGCGCCAGGTGGGCGATCTGGAGCGTATTCTGGCGCGTCTGGCGCTGCGTACCGCCCGTCCGCGCGATTTAGCCCGCATGCGTCACGCTTTTCAGCAGCTGCCGGAGCTGAACGCCCTGCTGGCCAGCGTCGAATCGACGGCGCTGATCCGTCTGCGCGCGCAGATGGGCGAGTTCACCGAGCTGCGCGGGCTGCTTGAGGCGGCGATTATCGAAGCGCCGCCGGTGCTGATCCGCGACGGTGGCGTTATCGCACCGGGCTACAACGCGGAGCTGGATGAATGGCGCGCGCTGGCGGATGGCGCCACCGACTATCTGGACAGACTGGAGATCCGCGAGCGCGAAAAGCTTGGCCTCGATACGCTCAAGGTTGGCTACAACGCGATCCATGGCTACTACATTCAGGTCAGCCGCGGCCAGAGCGACCATGTGCCGATCCACTACGTACGCCGCCAGACGTTGAAAAACGCCGAGCGCTATATCATCCCGGAACTGAAAGAGTACGAGGATAAGGTGCTGACCTCGAAGGGCAAGGCGCTGGCGCTGGAGAAAAGCCTCTACGAGTCGCTGTTTGACCAGCTGCTGCCGCATCTGGAAGCGCTGCAGCTCAGCGCCGCCGCGCTCGCCGAGCTGGACGTGCTGAGCAACCTGGCGGAACGCGCCTGGACGCTGAACTACTGCCGCCCGACGCTACAGGAAAAACCCGGCATTAAAATTACCGGTGGCCGCCATCCGGTGGTTGAGCAGGTGCTGAAAGAGCCCTTTATCGCCAACCCGCTGTCGCTAACGCCGCAGCGCCGTATGCTGATTATCACCGGCCCCAATATGGGCGGTAAAAGCACCTACATGCGTCAGGCGGCGCTGATCGCCCTGATGACCTGGATTGGCAGCTTTGTGCCGGCGGAAGAGGCGGTGACCGGCTCGCTGGATCGTATCTTTACCCGTATCGGCGCGGCAGACGATCTTGCCTCAGGCCGTTCGACCTTTATGGTGGAGATGACGGAAACCGCCAATATCTTACACAACGCCACCGAAAACAGCCTGGTGCTGATGGATGAAATCGGGCGCGGCACCTCGACCTATGACGGCCTGTCGCTAGCCTGGGCCTGCGCAGAGAGCCTGGCGAACCGCATCAAGGCGATGACGCTGTTCGCCACCCACTATTTCGAGCTGACTACGCTGCCGGAAAAAATGGAGGGCGTGTTCAACGTCCATCTGGACGCGGTCGAACACGGTGACACCATCGCCTTTATGCACAGCGTGCAGGAAGGGGCCGCCAGCAAAAGCTACGGTCTGGCCGTTGCGGCGCTGGCGGGGGTGCCGAAAGAGGTGATCAAGCGCGCCCGCAATAAGCTCAAGGAGCTGGAGACGCTATCGAATCATTCTGCCTCTTCAACCATCGACGGATCGCAGCTGCCCCTGCTGGTGGAAGAGAGTTCGCCAGCCGTCGAAGCGCTTGAAGCGCTGGATCCTGATACCCTGACGCCGCGTCAGGCGCTGGAGTGGATTTACCGACTGAAGTCGCTGGTGTAGCGATCCCTGGCGGCAGGCCTTTACGGCCCTGCCGCCACTGCCGCAGCAAAAAAAAAGCGGAGGCCCACGGCCACCGCTTTTTTGTACTTACAACTTGTCAGTTACTCACGAAACAGTGCTTCAATGTTCAGACCCTGTGCCTGCAGGATTTCACGCAGACGACGCAGGCCTTCAACCTGAATCTGGCGTACGCGCTCGCGGGTCAGACCGATTTCGCGGCCCACATCCTCAAGCGTTGCCGCTTCATAGCCTAACAGGCCGAAACGACGCGCCAGCACTTCGCGCTGCTTGGCGTTCAGTTCGAACAGCCACTTAACGATACTCTGCTTCATATCGTCATCCTGCGTGGTGTCTTCCGGACCGTTGTCTTTTTCATCGGCCAGAATGTCCAGCAGCGCTTTTTCGGAGTCTCCGCCTAACGGCGTATCAACCGAGGTGATGCGTTCGTTAAGACGCAGCATACGGCTGACGTCGTCAACGGGCTTATCCAGCTGCTCCGCAATCTCTTCCGCACTCGGCTCATGATCGAGCTTGTGGGAGAGTTCACGCGCGGTGCGCAGATAAACGTTCAGCTCTTTAACAATGTGAATCGGCAGGCGGATGGTACGGGTTTGATTCATAATCGCCCGTTCAATCGTCTGACGAATCCACCAGGTAGCATAGGTTGAGAAACGGAACCCACGTTCTGGGTCAAACTTCTCAACGGCACGGATTAATCCGAGATTGCCCTCTTCAATCAGGTCAAGCAGCGCAAGACCGCGATTGCTGTAGCGGCGGGCAATCTTCACCACCAGTCGTAAGTTACTTTCAATCATGCGGCGACGAGAAGGAATATCGCCTCGTAATGCACGGCGATCGAAGAACACTTCTTCCTCTGCCGTTAACAACGGAGAATAGCCAATCTCCCCGAGATAGAGCTGCGTCGCATCCAAAACGCGCTGCGTCGCACCCTGTGACAACAACTCTTCTTCCGCTACGTCGTTATCACTGGGTTCGTTTTCAACAAGAGCCTTCTCATCAAAAACCTCAGCTCCGTTCTCCTCGAATTCCGCATCTTCATGTAACTCGTTTACTTTCAGCGTATTCTGGCTCATAAGCGGCTCCTACCCGTGATCCCAGGGCAGAACAGCAGGGTTCTGCCGGTTTATCGCTGCGGCAAATAACGCAACGGGTTTACGGATTTCCCCTTGTAACGAATTTCAAAATGTAATCTAACTGAACTGGTTCCGGTGCTACCCATGGTAGCGATCTTTTGCCCCGCCTTAACTTCCTGTTGTTCCCGGACCAGCATTGTATCGTTGTGGGCGTAGGCACTGAGATAATCATCATTGTGCTTGATGATGATCAGGTTGCCATAACCCCGGAGCGCGTTGCCTGCGTACACTACTCTTCCTGATGCGGTAGCGACGACAGGTTGTCCACGCGAACCAGCGATATCGATTCCTTTGTTCCCCCCTTCAGAGGCGGAGAAGTTATCGATGATCTTCCCATCGGTCGGCCAACGCCAGCTTCCAACCGGCGTCGAACTGTTCGTTGTACTGCTAACCGTGGGCGGTGCGGCAACCACGGGGGGAGCTGTTGTCGTTGCAACATTTGTCCCTCTCGACGGCAACAATTTGCTGCCAGACGAGTTACCCGAATCATCAGAATACGTAATAACTGGTTGCTGTGCAACAGGCGCGGGTTTAATTTGCGGCGCGGTCGGGACGCCGCCCTGCGTTGCGTCGGCGGCAGTGATCGCATTGCCGCCCGTGATCGGCTGGCCGGAGCCGTTGCCAACCTGCAGCGTCTGGCCGACATTCAGGCTGTACGGGGCCTGCACGTTGTTACGCTGCGCCAGATCGCGGAAATCGTTGCCGGTAATCCAGGCGATATAGAACAGCGTGTCGCCACGTTTAACGGTATATGTATCGCCAGCGTAACTACCTTTCGGAATATTCTGATAACTGCGATTGTATACGATGCGACCGTTTTGCGTCTGCACATTATCATTGCCGCTAATCATTGCACCGCTGCTGGGTGCGGAAAGTACAGTATTGCTAATCATACCTCCCTGACGTGGCGTCGACGGAACGCCGCCTGACGCGCTAAGCATGCCGCCGCTGCTGCCATTATCTCCAACCTGGCTAATGGGTGCTTGTGTGTTGTCGCCTGAACTACAGCCTGCCAGCCAAAATCCAACCAGAGAAAGCGCCGCAAGGCGGCGTAACTGAAATATTGGGCTTCCCGTGCTCATTGTTCCCCCGTGATGGCAAACCTGAATAACGCTTCTTGCTAACGCACCAGCACAAAGCTCTGTGAGGCGTATTAAAGCCTGCGTATAACGCATGAAAATGGATAGTAACAAGATCAAAAGGATGGTGCTATGAAACAGTTGTGAAGAAATACGTAGGGAAAATCTCAGGCCAAATCACCCTGAACCAGCGGAACGAACCGCACCGGCTCAATAGTTTCCTCCACAATGTCGCCACCCTGGCGGCGCAGACGCTTCAGCACCTGCTGATCCTCCCCCACCGGCAGCACCATAATGCCGCCCTCGTCGAGCTGCGCAATCAGCGCAGTCGGAATTTCGGGCGGCGCGGCGGTGACAATGATGGCGTCGAAAGGACCGCGCGCGGGCCAGCCCTGCCAGCCGTCGCCGTGGCGCGTCGAAACGTTATGCAGGTCGAGCTGTTTGAGGCGGCGTTTTGCCTGCCACTGAAGCCCCTTGATGCGTTCGACGGAGTAAACGTGGTCCACGAGGTGCGCCAGAATAGCGGTCTGATAGCCGGAACCGGTGCCGATCTCCAGCACGCGCGAATGGGGATGCAGCTCCAGCAGCGCGGTCATGCGCGCCACCATATAGGGCTGCGAAATTGTCTGCCCGGAACCGATGGGCAGCGCCACATTGTCCCAGGCTTTATGCTCGAAGGCTTCGTCGATAAAACGTTCGCGCGGCACCTCCGCGATGGCCCGTAACAGGAGCTCATCGTGGATGCCCTGCTGGCGCAGCTGCGCCAGCAACGCTTCGATACGCCGGTTCACCATACGAGACTGACCTCCGACTTCTCCAGCCAGTCAATCAGCACATCCTGCGCGCCGTGCGCGGTGAGGTCGACATGCAGCGCGGTCACGGAGACGTAGCCCTGATCCACGGCGGCGAAATCGGTATCCGGGCCAGCATCGAACTTTTCACCCGGAGGTCCAATCCAGTAGAGCGTGTTGCCGCGCGGATCCTGCTGCGCGATAACCTGATCGGCGGGGTGACGGCTGCCGCAGCGCGTCACGCGGATGCCTTTAATCTCTTCCAGCGGCAGATCCGGCACGTTGATGTTGAGAATACGCCCGGTGCGCAGCGGTTCGCGCGTCAGCGCCTGCAGCAGCGCGCAGGTGACCGCCGCTGCCGTATCGTAATGCTGATGCCCGTTGAGCGATACCGCCAGCGCGGGCAGGCCGAGATGACGCCCTTCCATCGCCGCCGCCACGGTGCCTGAGTAGATAACGTCGTCGCCCAGATTGGGGCCAGCGTTGATGCCGGAAACCACAATATCCGGGCGCGGCTGCATCAGCGCGTTGACGCCGAGATAAACGCAGTCGGTCGGCGTCCCCATCTGCACGGCGATGTCGCCGTTTTCATGGGTAAAGGTGCGCAGCGGCGTCTCCAGCGTCAGGGAGTTAGAGGCGCCGCTGCGGTTGCGGTCGGGTGCGACCACCTGCACCTCAGCGATATGGCGCAGCGCCTTTGCCAGCGTCTGAATGCCCGGCGCATGAATTCCGTCGTCATTACTCAGCAATATCCGCATCGTCACCTTCCTGTTGCAGAAGTTCCCGAATCACGCTGGTTGCGAAACTGCCTGCCGGCAGCCAGAACTGCATCTCCAGCGTGACGTCGTCCCACCAGTTCCAGCGCAGATCGCGCGGCACCACCAGCATCGCGCGCCGCGCCGCATCCACTCGCTCTCGCTCAAGCAGTGTAACCAATTCTGCTGCGCCCGCCAGAGATTGCTGCTCAAAGGCGAGCGCCTCCGCCTGCGGACCCGGTTCGCCGCGTCCCGGCAGCGGCGCGGTAATGCGCAGCTCATGGTGGTCGACGCGGGTTTGCAGCTCGCTCAGCTCCGCCGCCTGTGCGACAAACCAGCTGCCGCGGCCGGTAAGCTGCAGCGCATCACCCTCCAGGACCTGCGTTAGCGACCCTTGCTGCTGCAGGCGCGCGCTGGTGACCTGATTAAACAGCGCGCTGCGTGCCGCCGAAAGGATCAGGCTGCGCTTGTTGCGGTCGCGCAGGCTGATTTCGCCACGCGCCCACTGCTGCGCCATGGTCAGGTTATGGCCGCCGCGGCCAAAGCGCTGCGTGCCGAAGTAGTTGGGGGCACCGGCGTCGCGGATCAGCGCCAGGCGCGATTCCACCGCGTCGCGGTCGCTGATCTGGCGCACCACGAGACGAAAAGCGTTACCCGCCAGCGCGCCGATACGCAACTTGCGCTTGTGGCGCGTCGCTTCGAGAATCTCGACCCCTTCCAGCGAAAAACCGCTCAGGTCGGGCATCGCATTGCCCGGAATGCGGAAACAGAGTGTCTGCTCGGTCACCGCATGGCGGTCTTTCATTCCTGCATAGCTCATATCGCGCTGATGCACGCCGAGGAACTTCGCCAGCGCCTCCGCCACAAAACGCGTATTTGCGCCGGTTTTACGGATGCGCACCAGCAGATGCTCCCCCTCGCCGTCGGCGCCGTAGCCGAGATCCTCCACCACCACAAAATCTTCCGGGCTCGCTTTGATTGTGCCGCACGCGGTTGGCTTGCCGTGCAGAAAAGCCTGGCTCTCCAGCGTCATGACGCATCCGCCTTCAGCAGCAGCGCGACCGCTTCGCAGGCGATGCCTTCGCCGCGGCCGGTAAAGCCCAGCTTCTCGGTGGTGGTGGCTTTGACATTGACCTGATCCATATGGCAGCCCAGATCTTCAGCGATATTGACGCGCATCTGCGGCACATGGGGCAGCATTTTTGGCGCCTGAGCGATGATGGTGACGTCGACATTGCCGATGCGATAGCCCTTTTCCGCGATGCGTCGCCAGGCCTCGCGCAGCAGGCCGCGGCTGTCCGCGCCCTTATAGGCGGGATCGGTATCGGGAAACAGCTTGCCGATATCGCCCATCGCCACCGCGCCAAGCAGCGCGTCGGTCAGCGCATGCAGCGCCACGTCGCCGTCGGAATGGGCAAGAAAACCCTGTTCAAACGGGATCCGCACGCCGCCAATCACCAGCGGACCTTCTCCGCCAAAAGCGTGAACGTCAAAACCGTGACCGATACGCATCATGCGCTCTCCTTTAACTGAATCTGGGTTAAGTAAAATGCCGCCAGCGCCAGATCTTCCGGCCGGGTGACTTTGATGTTATCACTGCGTCCGCTGACCAGCAGGGGATGATAGCCGCAATATTCGAGCGCCGAGGCTTCGTCGGTAATGGTCGCACCTTCCGCCAGCGCGCGCGTCAGGCAGGCGGTCAGCAGCGGGTGAGGAAAAAACTGCGGCGTCAGCGCGTGCCAGAGATCTTCACGCTCGACGGTATGCGCCACGGCGGCAACGCCCGGCTCGCCGCGTTTCATGGTGTCACGCACCGGCGCCGCCAGAATGCCGCCAACGCGGCTGGTTTCTCGCACCTGCAGCAGACGCGCGAGATCGTCAGGATGCAGGCAAGGACGCGCCGCGTCGTGCACCAGCACCCAGCCTGCGCCCTGCGCGGCTTGCAGCCCCGCCAGCACCGACTCCGCGCGCGTTTCGCCGCCCGTTACGCTGAGCACGCGCGGGTCCCGCGCCAGCGGCAGCGAGGCGAACTGCGCGTCATCCGGGCTAAGCGCGACGATGACCTGTTTGATAGCGGGATGGGAAAACAGACGTGCGATGCTGTGTTCCAGAAGCGTCTGCTGACCGATGGTCAGATACTGCTTAGGACAGGTCGCCTGCATGCGGCTGCCGATACCGGCAGCGGGCACCACGGCGATCACCTCCGCAGGGAGAGAGTGCATGTTCATGAGTTATCGTTGTTGGTTTTGCGCAGCCTGCGCGTTGCGTTTGTTCTGATCCGGCACCAGACGATAGAAGGTCTCACCGGGCTTTATCATGCCCAGCTCGTTGCGTGCGCGCTCCTCGATCGCTTCCGAGCCGCCATTGAGATCGTCAATTTCGGCAAACAGCTGATCGTTACGCGCTTTAAGTTTGGCGTTGTTCGCCTGTTGCACCGCGACGTCATCATTGACGCGCGTGTAGTCGTGAATACCGTTTTTGCCCAGCCACAGCGAATATTGCAGCCAGCCGAGCAGCACCAGTAGCAGTAACGTCAGTTTTCCCATCCCCGCCCCCTGAAAAACGGCTCAATCATCCCATAACTTGCTGCAGGACTCCACTCCAGCGGTGAAAATGGCCCGCTTTACCGGCTGTCTGCACAAATTCTGATTAGGATGGCAGGAAAGCAGACAGGTAAAGTTTTGTAACCTGCCGACGCGTTTCTACATCGGGAAGCATTACCAGCCGGATAAAAAAGAGAAGAGCAGCCAGAAAAGGCAGACAACGACTATCGCCGTAGCGGGCGTCGTCCAGAGCAGCCTGCCGCGCAATGCCATACTGAAAATGATGCCGATCAGCACTGACGCTGGCAGCAGCGCCAGGAAAAAAGGCCAGGTATAGAGGAAGAAGAAAAGCGTGTTGGAACCGTACAACAGGAAAGGGATCGCCAGCGCGCACCAGTAAGAGAGAAAGCCGATGATGCCGCCCGGCAGCGACGAGCGCGGCTCGTCCGGAGAGGTGTCATCTTTGCGGGCCAGCATAGGAGTAACGTTCTGCATAGAGATCCTGTTGACGCGAAGGCGGCAAATCAGCCTCGATTTGCCGCTTGTCTGTTCAGGATTCGATGATATCGCGGTGACGCAGCAGGTCTAACAATTGGCCGGTCAGTTTTGTAACCAATTGTTCGCCCGCTAAGCGTATTTCCGGCTGCTCCGGCGCCTCGTAGAGGCTGTCGATGCCGGTAAAATTACGCAGCTCGCCCGCGCGCGCTTTCTTATATAACCCTTTGGGATCGCGCGCTTCGCACACCGCCAGCGGCGTATCGACGAAGACCTCGATAAAGCGCCCTTCTGGCAGCATATCGCGCACCATCTGACGCTCCGCGCGGTGCGGCGAGATAAAGGCGGTGAGCACCACCAGCCCCGCATCCACCATCAGCTTCGCCACTTCGCCGACGCGGCGGATGTTCTCTTTGCGATCCGCGTCGCTGAAGCCCAGATCGCGGCAGAGGCCGTGACGCACGTTATCGCCGTCAAGCAGATAGGTACTGACGCCGAGCGCATGCAGCGCCTGCTCCAGCGCGCCAGCCACCGTCGATTTGCCGGAGCCGGAGAGGCCGGTAAACCACAGCACCGCGCCCTGATGGCCGTGCTGCCGCTCGCGCGCCTCGCGCGTCACCGGATGATCGTGCCACACCACGTTTTCATCGTGCTGCGCCATTACTCACCGCCCAGCAGATCGCGCGCGTTCCAGTGCGGGAAGTGGCGGCGGATCAGCGCGTTCAGCTCCAGCTCGAACGCGCTGAACTGACCCGCCTGCCGCGCCGCGCCGATCAGCGGCTCATGAATCATCCCGGCGCCCACGGTGACGTTGCTCAGGCGATCGATAAAGATCATGCCGCCCGTCACCGGGTTCTGCTGGTATTTATCCAGCACCATCGGTTCGTCGAAGGTCATTTCCACCAGGCCGATGCCGTTCAGCGGCAGCGTCTCCGCGGCGCGTTTCTCCAGCGTGTTGATCTCGACCTGATGAATCACCTTCTCCACGCGGCCGCGCGCCTTCTTGCCGGCAATTTTAATATCGTAGCTCTGGCCAGGCTGCAGCGGCTGCTCCGCCATCCATACCACGTCAACGGTGGCGGACTGCACCGCCTCCAGCTCGGCGTCGCTGTCAACCAGCAGATCGCCGCGGCTGATATCGATCTCGTCGTTCAGCACCAGAGTAATGGCTTCGCCCGCGCCCGCTTCCTGCAGATCGCCGTCAAAGGTAACGATGCGCGCAACGGTGGACTCTACGCCCGACGGCAGCACCTTCACGCGCTGGCCGACACGTACCGCGCCGGAGGCGAGCGTACCCGCATAGCCGCGGAAATCCAGGTTCGGACGGTTAACGTACTGCACCGGGAAGCGCATCGGCTGCTGATCTACCACGCGCTTCACCTCAACGGTTTCCAGCACGTCAAGCAGCGTCGGACCGCTGTACCACGGCATGGTCTGGCTCGGCGTGGCGACGTTGTCGCCCTCCAGCGCCGACATCGGCACAAAGCGGATATCCAGGTCCTCCGGCAGCTGCGCCGCGAAGTCGAGGTAATCCTGTTTGATCTGTTCAAAGGTCTCCTGGCGATACTCCACCAGGTCCATTTTGTTGATTGCTACCACCAGGTGCTTAATGCCCAGCAGCGTCGAGATAAAGCTGTGGCGACGGGTCTGATCCAGCACGCCTTTACGCGCGTCGATCAGCAGAATCGCCAGGTCGCAGGTCGAGGCGCCGGTCGCCATGTTGCGGGTGTACTGCTCGTGTCCCGGCGTGTCGGCGATAATAAATTTACGCTTCTCGGTGGAGAAGTAGCGGTAGGCCACGTCGATGGTGATGCCCTGCTCGCGCTCCGCCTGCAGCCCGTCCACCAGCAGCGCCAGGTCGAGCTTCTCACCCTGGGTGCCGTGACGTTTGCTGTCGTTGTGCAGCGAGGAGAGCTGGTCTTCATAAATCTGGCGCGTATCGTGCAGCAGGCGGCCAATCAGCGTGCTTTTGCCGTCGTCGACGCTGCCGCAGGTGAGAAAACGCAGCAGACTTTTATGCTGTTGCGCGGTCAGCCAGGCTTCCACGCCGCCCTGATCGGCAATCTGTTGTGCAATAACGGTATTCATCTGCGTCTCCTTAGAAATAACCCTGACGTTTTTTCAGTTCCATCGAACCGGACTGATCGCGGTCAATCACGCGGCCCTGACGTTCGCTGGTGGTAGAGACCAGCATCTCTTCGATAATTTCCGGCAGCGTCTGCGCCTCAGATTCCACCGCGCCGGTAAGCGGCCAGCAGCCAAGGGTGCGGAAGCGCACCATACGCTGCTTGATCACTTCGCCAGGCTGCAAATCGATACGGTCGTCATCCACCATCATCAGCATGCCGTCGCGCTCCAGCACCGGACGCGGCGCGGCGAGGTAGAGCGGCACGATTTCAATGTTTTCAAGGAAGATGTACTGCCAGATATCGAGTTCGGTCCAGTTCGACAGCGGGAAGACGCGAATGCTTTCGCCCTTGTTGATCTGACCGTTGTAGTTATGCCACAGCTCCGGGCGCTGGTTCTTTGGATCCCAGCGGTGGAAACGGTCGCGGAAAGAGTAGATACGCTCTTTGGCGCGCGACTTCTCTTCGTCGCGACGCGCGCCGCCGAACGCGGCGTCAAAGCCATATTTGTTCAGCGCCTGCTTCAGCCCTTCGGTTTTCATAATATCGGTGTGCTTAGCGCTGCCGTGCACGAAGGGGTTGATGCCCATCGCCACGCCTTCCGGATTGCGGTGAACCAGCAGCTCGGCGCCCATCTCTTTTACGGTGCGATCGCGAAACGCGTACATCTCGCGGAATTTCCAGCCGGTATCGACATGCAGCAGCGGAAACGGCAGCGTGCCTGGATAGAAGGCTTTACGCGCCAGATGCAGCATCACCGACGAATCTTTGCCGATGGAGTACATCATTACCGGATTGCCGAACTCCGCTGCGACCTCGCGGATGATATGAATGCTTTCCGCCTCTAACTGACGCAGATGAGTGAGTCTTTTTTGGTCCATGATTTTTCCTCAAGCCAGTGTGACAACGGCGGACTCGCGGGTCGCCTGCTGTGCAGAATGTTGAAACCACGCCAGCTGCTCGTGCAGCTTCACCACTTCCCCGATCACCAGCAGCGCTGGCGTCGGCGCGGCGGCAGCCAGCGTCTCAAGGTGCTCCAGCGTGCCGGTCAGCACCTGCTGATCCTGCCGCGTGCCGCGGCCAATCACCGCCACCGGCGTCGCGGGGTCGCGGCCGTGATGTATCAGCCCTTGGCTAATCACCGCAGCCTTTACCGTACCCATATAGATCGCCAGCGTCTGACGCGCGCGCGCCAGCGACGGCCAGTCGATGTCGTCGCCGTCGGCGCGACAGTGACCAGTGATAAACAGCACGCTCTGCGCGTGATCGCGGTGCGTCAGCGGAATACCGGCATAGGCGGTCGCGCCTGCCGCCGCCGTCACGCCGGGCACCACCTGGAACGGTATCCCCGCCTCCTGCGCCGCCTGCAGCTCTTCGCCGCCGCGACCGAAGATAAAGGGATCGCCCCCTTTCAGGCGCACCACGCGCTTGCCTTTGCGCGCCAGCTCCACCAGCAGGCGATTGGTCTCTTCCTGCGGCACCGAGTGCGCACCGGCGCGTTTGCCGACGCAGATGCGATCCGCGTCGCGGCGCACCAGATCCAGCACCTCGTCGCTGACCAGATGGTCGTAGAGCACCACGTCCGCCAGCTGCATCACCTGCAGGCCGCGCAGCGTCAGCAGCCCGCTGTCGCCGGGTCCGGCACCGACCAGAATGATTTCCCCTTCGCGGTTCGGCTCTTCCTGCAGCTCGCGCTGTAAAGTACGCGTCGCTTCGTCCACGTTGCCCGCCGACATCTGGCTGGCGAACAGACCGTTAAAGGCGCGCTCCCAGAAGCGTCGGCGATCGGACATGCGGCTAAAACGCTGCTTTACGCGGTCGCGAAACCCGCCCGCGACCTCTGCCATCTGTCCCAGGCTGGCGGGCAGCAGCGCTTCGAGCTTTTCACGCAGCATACGCGCCAGCACCGGCGCGGTGCCGCTGGAGGAGATAGCGACCACCAGCGGAGAGCGGTCTACGATAGAGGGAAAGATAAAGCTGCACTTTGGCTGGTCGTCCACTACGTTAACCAGCCGGTGACGGGCGTTGGCCTCGTCGTAAACCTGGCGGTTGAGCAGGTTATCGTCGGTCGCGGCGATGGCGAGAAAAACCGCGTCGAGCTGCGCCGGCTCGAACGCCGTCGCCAGCCATTCGATCTGCTGTTCCTGATGCAGCGCCTGAAGTTCAGGGCAGAGCTCGCGCGACACCACGCGCACCTGCGCAGAGGCGCGACGCAGCAGTTCAATTTTGCGCGCCGCGACGTCGCCGCCGCCTACGACCAGCACCGGACGACCTTTGAGATCGGCGAAAAGAGGCAAATAGTCCACGATAACCCTGGCGTTGTAACCGTAATTTAACGCGACTATACGTTGCGCCCTTCTGGCAGATGAAATTACGAATTGGAATGAGTAGTTACCGAATGGAATAACGCGCCAGGGAAGCTCATAACAAAATGTGCTTAACGGATGATCTGGCAAGGCTTTCAGAGCGAATCAAATTGTCTAATGGCGATCACAGTTTCATACTGGATAGCCAAAAAATTTTGGCTTTTCGTCACAGGATGACCCACAAGGAACACCCCATGTTTGCCCTTCTCCGCCTGACCGCGCTGGCTGCGCTGTTGAATTGCGGTTTCGCTCTGCACGCCCAGGCCGCCAGCGTCGCGCCGGGGAAATTTGCCGAGCAGCAGCTTCGCCATATCGCCACTTACTTCCCCGGCCGCATGAGCGGCAGCCCAGCCGAAATGATGGCCGCCGACTACCTGCAGCAGCAGTTCACCGCGCTCGGTTTTCAGAGTAATACCCGTCAGTTCAATACCGGCTACCGCTGGCGCGAAGCCAACGGCGATCTGCGCTGGCATAAAGTGACCGCGACCTCGGTAATCGCCGCGCGCGCCGGCAGCGCCCCGCAGGAGATCCTGATTGTGGCGCATCTCGACACCTGGACGCCGCTCAGCAGCAGCGACGCGGAGCATAACCTTGGTGGCCTGCGTCTGCAGGGCGTCGACGATAACGCGTCAGGGCTGGGCGTGATGCTGGAGCTGGCGCAGCAGCTGAGCCATCGGCCGCTGCATTACGGCGTGCGCTTTGTGGCGCTGAGCGCAGGCGAAACCGCGCTGGGCGGCATGCAGGACTACGTGGCGCGCATGAGCGAGAAAGAGAAAAAGAACACGCTGCTGGTGGTCGATCTCAACAGCCTGATCGCCGGCGACCATCTCTATTTCAACAGCGGCAGCAATACGCCGCGCGCGGTGCGCAAGCAGACCAGCGAACGCGCGCTGCGCCTCGCGCAGCAGCTCGGCATCCCCGCCGCCAGCCATCAGATGACCGCGCGCGACTATAACGCCGCTAACGCCTTCGATAAGGCGGGCTTTCCGCTGCTGGACGTGACGGCGAGCAACTGGGCGCTGGGTGACAAAGATGGCGCGCAGCAGCGCCGCCGCTCGACGCATTTCCCCGACGGCACCACACGCCATCAGATTGATCGTGATAACCTCAGCTATCTCGATCGCTGGCTGCCGGGCCGTATTTCCCTGCGCACGCGCGACAGCGTGAAGGTGCTGCTGCCGCTGCTGGGCGAGCTGACCAATCCCAAAGTGTGAGGATAATGATGTATATCGTTTCGTTAAGCTATTTTCGGCCGGTCGAAGAGGTGGAAACACTGCTGGAACCGCATATCCAGTGGCTGAATCGCTATTTCGCTGCTGGCGTCTTTATCGCGGCTGGACGCAAGGATCCGCGCACCGGCGGTATCGTGCTGGTCAAAGATATCGATCGCGCGCGGCTGGATACGATTCTGGCGGAGGATCCCTTTGTCGCGGTGGCGAATTATGAGGTGACCAGGCTGAACGTCACGCGTGCGACAGAGGAGTTTGCCGCTCTGGTAGGGATGTAGTCAGCAGGCGCGCGGTTATATCGCCGCGCGCCTGGAAATTTAGCCTTCGTGCAGGCCGCACTCGCGCTTGAGGCCGAAGAAGCGCGTCTCCTCTTCTGCCATGCCGGGCTCCCATTTGCGCGTGGTGTGGGTATCGCCCACCGACAAATAGCCTTCGTCCCACAGCGGATGGTATTGAAGATTGTGCTGCTGCAGATAGTGATGAATCTGACGGTTGTCCCAGTCGATAATCGGCAGCACCTTGAACACGCCGCGCTGCACGCCAAGCACCGGCAGATTCGCCCGGCTGCCCGACTGATCGCGCCGCAGCCCGGCGAACCAGGTCTGCGCGCCCAGCGTCTGCAGCGCACGGTTCATCGGCTCAACCTTGTTGATCTGGTTGTACTGCTCAATGCCTTCCACCCCCTGCTCCCACAGCTTGCCGTAGCGCGCCTCCTGCCAGGCCGCCGAGGTTTCGGCGCGAAACACCTGCAGATTCAGGCCCAGCTGATCCGTCAGCCGATCGATAAAACGGTAGGTTTCCGGGAAGAGATAGCCGGTATCGGTGAGGATCACCGGAATATCGGGCATCTGCCGCGTGACCAGATGCAGCGACACCGCCGCCTGAATGCCGAAACTCGACGAGAGCACAAAGGCGCCCGGCAGGTTCTCCAGCGTCCAGCTGACGCGCGCCTCCGCCGAGCTTTTCTCCAGCTGCGCATTGACGGACGCCAGCGCCAGCGTGCGCTCGACTTTGTTCATTTCACCCAGTGCTGCGAGGTCGAACTGACTCATACTGCCTCCGAATCCCAGAAATCTCGTGCCGGATCGACAACCGGCTTGACGATGCCTGCGCGGATCGCGAAGTCGCCGAAGCCCTCAGCGCCGTGGCGCTCGCGCGCCCAGCGGCCCACCAGCTCGTCGATGCTGGCGAGGATCTCGCTTTCGGTGATGTTCTCGCGATACATACGCGGAATACGCGTACCGATGCGGTTGCCGCCGATATGCAGGTTGTAACGGCCCGGCGCTTTGCCCACCAGCCCGATTTCCGCCAGCATGGCACGGCCGCAGCCGTTGGGACAACCGGTGACGCGTAGCACTATGTGCTCTTCGCCCACGCCGTGGCTGTGCATGATCTCTTCGACTTTGGTGACAAAGGCGGGGAGAAAACGCTCCGCTTCCGCCATCGCCAGCGGGCAGGTCGGGAACGAGACGCACGCCATCGAATTTTCGCGCTGCGCGGTCACGCTCTCCATCAGGCCGTGTTCACGCGCAATCGCCTCGATTTTTGCCTTTTCGCTCTCCGGCACGCCGGCCACGATCAGGTTCTGGTTCGCCGTCAGGCGGAAGTCGCCCTGATGCACGCGCGCAATCGCCGCGATGCCGCTTTTCAGCGGACGGTCCGGGTAGTCGAGCAGGCGGCCGTTTTCGATAAACAGCGTCAGGTGCCACATCTTGTCGATGCCCTTGATCCAGCCGATGCGGTCGCCGCGGGTGGTAAACTCGTAAGGACGAATCGGCTCGAAGGTTAGCCCGGCGCGCTTCTCCACTTCCGCTTTGAAGGTCTCAACGCCGACGCGCTCCAGGGTATATTTGGTTTTGGCGTTTTTGCGATCGGTGCGGTTGCCCCAGTCGCGCTGGGTAGTCACCACCGCAGCCGCGACCTCCAGCGTTTTCTCCAGCGGCAGAAAGCCGAACTCGCTGGCGGTGCGCGCATAGGTCGCTTTGTTGCCGTGTTCGATCGACAGGCCGCCGCCGACCAGCAGGTTAAAGCCGATCAGCCTGCCCTTCTCCGCCACCGCGATAAAGTTCAGGTCGTTGGCGTGCAGATCGACATCGTTGTGCGGCGGGATCACCACCGTGGTTTTAAACTTACGCGGCAGATAGGTCTCGCCGAGGATCGGCTCCTCATCCGTAGTCGCAACCTTCTCTTTATCCCACCAGATTTCTGCGTAGGCGCGGGTGCGCGGCAGCAGATGCTCGGAGATCTTCTTCGCCCACTCGTAAGCTTCCTGATGCAGCTCCGACTCGACCGGGTTTGAGGTGCAGAGTACGTTGCGGTTGACGTCGTTAGCGGTCGCCAGCGCGTCGAGCCCGACTTCGTGCAGCATCTGGTGCGAAGGCTTGACGTTCTTCTTCAGAATGCCATGGAACTGAAAGGTCTGGCGGTTAGTCAGACGAATGCTGCCGTACAGCGTTTTTTCGGTGGCGAACTTGTCGATCGCCAGCCACTGCGTCGGCGTGATGATACCGCCAGGCAGTCGGCAGCGCAGCATCATGGCGTGACGCGGCTCCAGCTTCTGCTCGGCGCGCTCGGCGCGAATGTCGCGATCGTCCTGCTGGTACATGCCGTGGAAGCGGATCAGCAGAAAGTTATCGCCGTTAAAGCCGCCGGTCAGGCCATCATCCAGATCCTCCAGAATGGTGCCGCGTAAATAGTTGCTCTCTTTTTTAAGACGCTCGGCGTCAACCAGCTTGCCTTCAACGACCAGCGGTCCGGGGTGTTTTTCGCTCATTAGTAAACGTCTCGCTGATAGCGGCGCTCAATGCGCAGCTCGCTTAAAAATTCGTCGGCCGTTTCACGATCCATTGCGCCGTGTTCGACCACCACATCCAGCAGTGCCTGCTCGACATCCTTCGCCATACGGTTGGCGTCGCCGCAGACATAAATATGTGCGCCCTCTTCGATCCAGCGCCACACTTCCGCCCCTTTGGCGCGGATTTTGTCCTGCACGTAGACTTTCTGCTCCTGGTCGCGCGACCAGGCGAGGTCGATATGGGTCAGCAGGCCATCCTTCACATACTGCTGCCATTCCACCTGATAGAGAAAATCCTCTGTGAAGTGCGGGTTGCCGAAGAAGAGCCAGTTTTTGCCGCCTGCGCCATCGTTATCGCGCTGCTGCATAAAGGCGCGGAACGGCGCGATGCCGGTGCCCGGGCCAATCATAATCACCGGCGCATCCGGGTTAGCGGGCAGACGGAAATTATCGTTATGCTCGATAAAGACGCGAATTTCCGCATCCTCTTCCAGCCGGTCGGCCAGATAGCTGGAGGCGCCGCCTGCGCGTGCGCGGCCGTCGATATCGAAGCGTACCGCGCCGACGGTAATATGGACTTCAGTTTCATTCTCCGCCTGCGACGAGGCGATGGAGTAGAGGCGCGGCGTCAGCGGACGCAGCAGCGTCGTCAGCTGTTCGGCGTTGAGTTCGGTCGGCGCGTTACGCACCATATCGACGATCGGGAAGGTCTGCGCATAGTGCTGCAGCTTCGCCTTATCGCCCACCAGCGCCAGCAGCGCGTCGTTGCGCGACAGCGCGGCGTACTGCTCGACAATCTGGGCAGTGTTCACCGTCAGCTCAAAACGCGTTTGCAGCGCTTCGCTAAGCGGCAAGGTTTCACTCTCCATCTGCACCGGCTCATCACCTCTCAGCCACAGCAGGCTCAGCAGCTCGGCAACCAGTGCCGGGTCATTTTCATACCAGACGCCCAGCGCGTCGCCTGGCTGGTAGCGCAGGCCGGAGTCGCCCAGGTCGATTTCGATATGACGCACGTCTTTATCGGAGTGGCGGCCGGTAATCTTTTGGTTAACGGCAAAGCTGGCGGACAGCGGCGCCTCTTTGGTGTAGGGGCTGCTGTGCACTTCATTGACGCTGCCGGTCGCGGTCGCCACGGCCTGCGCCGGCGTTTCGCTCGGCACGCGCTGCTTCAGCACCTCGACCAGCGCGCGGCGCCAGCTGGCAGCCGCTTCGGCGAAATCGACGTCGGCGTCGACGCGATCCAGCAGGCGCTCTGCGCCCAGCTCCGCCAGACGGCTGTCGAAATCCTTGCCCGCTTTGCTAAAGAATTCGTAAGAGGTGTCGCCGAGGCCCAGCACCGCGAAGGCGGCGCCATTAAGCGCAGGCGCTTTTTTCGACATCAGGAATTTATGCAGCGCCACCGCCTCTTCCGGCGGATCGCCTTCACCCTGCGTGGAGGTCACCACCACCAGCAGCTTCTCCTGACCGATCTGCTTGAATTTGTAATCGCCGGCGTTAACCAGCTTGACGTTCAGCTTCGCCGCCTGCAGATCGTCGCGCAGCTGCTCGGCGACGCGGCGCGCGTTGCCGGTTTGCGAAGCGGAGATCAGCGTAATCGCCGGGATCTCCGCCGCCGTTGGCGCACTGGCCGCGACGCTGCCGGGCGTCTGATTGATCATTCCCCAGAAGTAGCCAGAGATCCACGCCAGCTGGGTGGGAGAAAAATCAGTCGTTGCCGCCTGTAAGCGCGCAAGTTGCTCCGGGTTAAGCGGGAGCAGAGAACCTGGGGGTGCCTGAGTCGTCATCGCGTTAAGAATTCCAGTATTCAGAGTCCGGACGGTAAAGTAGCAGGAAGAGTGGTAGGTTACCGGCCCGTATATTAACGATTAAATACGGCTTCGACATAATTAATAACCAAAATGACTAAGTGGTTTTCCAGGTAGGCATAATCGGTAAAACTGATATAGAAAATTTATATTTATCATTATCTTATAATGGCACGCTGCTGCAGTGACCGCGCAAATCCCTCTTTACAACGGTACGGATGCGAAAATTCCGTATTTCAGGTAGAATTCCCCGGTTTTTTAGCCTGAGAGCCATTATGTCTACCACATTGTTTAAAGAGTTCCAGTTCGAAGCTGCTCACCATTTACCTAACGTCCCGGCAGGACATAAATGCGGTCGCCTGCATGGCCATTCGTTTCTGGTGCGACTGGAAATTACCGGCGAAGTGGACGCGCATACCGGCTGGGTAATGGATTTCGCCGAACTGAAAGCGGCGTTCAAGCCGCTGTACGAGCGCCTCGATCACCACTATCTGAACGAGATCGCTGGCCTTGAGAACCCCACCAGCGAAGTGCTGGCGAAGTGGATTTGGGATCGGATGAAGCCGCAGCTGCCGGAGCTGAGCGCGGTAATGATCAAAGAGACCTGTACAGCGGGCTGCGTCTATAAAGGATAATCCCGTCAGGGCTGTGGACCGCACAGCCCGCTCTTTCCGCCCTACGCTTCTTTACGCCTGCGTCATCTCTCTGTCATCTGACCTCTCTACGTTGTTCTCTCCTTCATTAAAGATCAAGAGAATCAACAATGAACCTGAAACGCCTTGCTGCCCTTGCGCTGCTTTTTACCGCCTCTGCCGCCGTACAGGCGCAAAACGTGCTCGACTTTCCCCAGCCGGACAACGTGCCGGACGAGTTCTACGCCGTGACCGAAATTCCCGCCGGCGGCACAATCAAATATGAGACCGACGCCAAAACCGGCTTTATCGTGGCGGATCGCTTTCAGTCGATGCCGGTGGCCTATCCGGCTAACTACGGATCCCTGACGCAGTCGCTGGGCGGTGATAACGATCCGCTCGACGTGATCTTCTATACCCGCGCGCCGCTGCAGCCAGGCACGCTGATTAAACTGCGCGCTATCGGCGTGCTGAAGATGATTGACGGCGGCGAAGTGGACGACAAGATCGTCGCGGTGCCGACCAGTAAAATCGATCCGACCTGGGACGATATTCAGAGCATCAGCGATCTGCCGAAGATGGAACGGGCACGCCTCGAGGCCTTTTTCCGCGTTTATAAGCAACTGCCCGAGGGGCGCAAAAAGGTCGAGCTGAACGGATTTGAGGGTGCCGACGTGGCGAAGAGCGAAATCAAGAAGGCGTTTGACGCCTATAAAGCGAAGCAGTAATGCCAGCGGGCGGCGCGGCCGCCGCCCTGCTCTCTGCCGTCAGGCGATATTAAGATATTTGTGAGTCTGCATCGACAGGCGCCAGTTGCGCGCGATACAGGTTTCAATACAGAGTTTCGTCGCCGCGTCTTTGCGGCTGATGGGCTGCAGCGCAATAATGCGCGCTTTGCTGTCGCTCAGGGTTGCCAGCAGTTGGTCCAGCGCCTCTACGTCGCGCTCGCGCGCCACCGGATGCTTGATCTCATCCGCACGCTGCAGCGCCTGGGCCAGCACGTCATAGCCGCCGCGCATATTCACCTTCGGCGATACCGTCACCCAGGTTTTCTCGGAGCAGTGCACTTCGTGCGTGCCGCTGGTTTCGATCTGGCACTGAAACCCCTGCGCTTCCAGCGCCGTGGTCAGCGGGCGCAGATCGTAAATCGACGGCTCGCCGCCGGTAATCACCACATGGCGCGCCGTCCAGCCCTGACGCTGGATAGTCTCAATCAGCAGCGCCGCATCGGCGTGGCCCCAGGCATCTGTTTCCACCGTTTTGACCAGAATATCGCCCAGCGCCGTTTCCCGATCGGCCAGCTTCTCCCAGGTATGTTTGGTATCACACCAGCTACAACCCACCGGACATCCCTGTAAGCGGATAAAGATGGCCGGAACGCCGGTATAAAATCCTTCTCCCTGCAGCGTCTGGAACATTTCATTAATCGGGTATTGCATTACGGACTCGCTTGAAAAAAACAGGGCGCTGATTATGGCAGATTTGCCGTGCAGCTCAACCACGCGACGTGCCTTTTCTCTGCGCCAGATAAAGCAAAAGCCCCGCACAAGGCGGGGCTTTGACTCAGGCAAAGGCCGTCAGATGACGGCACCAGCAGGCGATTACGCCTGGCCTTTCACTTCTTTCAGACCGTTGAACGGCGCTTTTGAACCCAAGGCTTCTTCGATACGAATCAGCTGGTTGTACTTAGCAACGCGGTCAGAACGGCTCATTGAACCGGTTTTGATCTGGCCTGCTGCAGTACCGACCGCCAGGTCAGCGATGGTGGCGTCTTCGGTTTCACCTGAACGGTGTGAAATCACCGCGGTGTAGCCTGCGTCTTTGGCCATTTTGATCGCCGCCAGAGTTTCGGTCAGAGAACCGATCTGGTTGAACTTGATCAGGATGGAGTTAGCAATGCCTTTCTCGATGCCTTCTTTCAGGATTTTGGTGTTGGTTACGAACAGGTCGTCGCCCACCAGCTGGATTTTGTCGCCCAGCACTTTAGTCTGGTAAGCAAAGCCGTTCCAGTCTGACTCGTCCAGACCATCTTCGATAGAGACGATCGGGTACTGTTTAGTCAGATCTTCCAGGAAGTGCGTGAACTCTTCAGAGGTAAAGGCTTTGTTGCCTTCGCCAGCCAGCACATATTTGCCATCTTTGTAGAATTCAGAGGCTGCGCAGTCCATCGCCAGGGTGATATCTTTGCCCAGCTCGTAGCCCGCCGCTTTTACCGCTTCTGCGATGACAGCCAGCGCTTCAGCGTTAGAGCCCAGGTTCGGCGCGTAGCCGCCTTCGTCACCAACAGCGGTGTTCATGCCTTTCGCCTTCAGCACTTTCGCCAGGTGATGGAACACTTCAGAACCCATACGGATCGCTTCTTTCACCGTTGAAGCGCCAACCGGCTGGATCATGAACTCCTGGATATCGACGTTGTTGTCGGCGTGCTCACCGCCGTTGATGATGTTCATCATCGGCAGCGGCATAGAGAATTTGCCCGGGGTGCCGTTCAGCTCAGCGATGTGCTCGTACAGCGGCTGACCTTTAGAGGCCGCTGCCGCTTTCGCCGCAGCCAGCGATACCGCCAGGATGGCGTTTGCGCCGAAGTTGGATTTGTTCTCAGTACCGTCCAGGTCGATCATGATTTTATCGATGTTCGCCTGATCTTTCGCGTCTTTGCCTTTTACCGCATCCGCAATCGGACCGTTAACCGCAGCAACGGCTTTCGTTACGCCTTTGCCCAGGAAACGAGATTTGTCGCCGTCGCGCAGTTCCAGCGCCTCGCGTGAACCGGTAGAAGCGCCTGACGGTGCCGCTGCCAGACCAACAAAACCACCTTCCAGATGCACTTCCGCTTCTACAGTTGGGTTGCCGCGGGAGTCGATGATTTCGCGACCGATGACTTTAACGATTTTGGCCATTACGATTTTCCTCAGTACAAGTTAGTCAATCCTAAGACAAACAACGCGCGAAAAGTTCGCGCGTTGCTCGTGAAACTTACTTCGCTAAACGCTTCTGGTGATCCTGCGCGGCCTTAACAAAGCCAGCGAACAGCGGATGACCGTCGCGCGGTGTTGACGTGAACTCCGGATGGAACTGGCAGGCCACAAACCAGGGGTGATTCGGGATCTCGATGATCTCGACCAGCTGGTCGTCGCCAGAACGTCCGGCAATGCGCAGCCCTGCGGCTTCAATCGGCTTTAGCAGCAGATTGTTGACTTCGTAGCGGTGGCGATGGCGCTCGACGATAGTGTCGGAACCGTAGAGCTGACGAACTTTGCTGTCCGGCGTCAGCTGGCACTGCTGGCTGCCGAGGCGCATGGTGCCGCCCAGGTCGCTGGACTCCGTACGCTGCTCCACATTGCCGTTTTCATCGCGCCACTCGGTGATCAACGCTACCACCGGGTATTTACAGTCTGGCACAAATTCAGTGGAGTTGGCGCCTTCCATCCCGGCAACGTTGCGCGCGAACTCCATCAGCGCCACCTGCATGCCGAGGCAGATGCCCAGATAAGGCACGTTGTTTTCACGCGCGTACTGCGCGGTCATCAGCTTGCCTTCCACGCCGCGGTAGCCGAAGCCGCCGGGGATCAGAATCGCATCCAGATCTTTGAGAATTTCGACGCCGCGCGTCTCGACGTCCTGCGAATCGATCAGCTTGATATTGACCGTTACGCGATTTTTCAGGCCGCCATGCTTCAGCGCTTCAATCACCGATTTGTACGCATCCGGCAGTTCGACATATTTGCCGACCATGCCGATGGTCACTTCGCCGCCCGGATTGGCCTCTTCGTAGATCACCTGCTCCCATTCGGACAGGTTGGCTTCCGGCGCGTTCAGGTTGAAGCGCTTGCAGATATAATCATCCAGACCCTGTGATTTCAGCAGGCCCGGGATTTTGTAGATAGAATCGACATCTTTCAGCGAGATAACCGCTTTTTCCGGCACGTTACAGAACAGCGCGATCTTGGCGCGTTCGTTTGCCGGCACGGCGCGGTCGGAACGGCAGATCAGCACGTCGGGCTGGATGCCGATAGAGAGCAGCTCTTTTACTGAATGCTGTGTTGGCTTGGTTTTCACCTCACCCGCCGCCGCCATATAAGGCACCAGCGTCAGGTGCATATACATGGTGTGCTCGCGGCCGACATCAACCGCCATCTGGCGAATCGCCTCCAGGAACGGCAGCGATTCGATATCGCCGACGGTGCCGCCGATCTCCACCAGAACGACGTCATGACCTTCGCCACCTGCAATAATGCGTTCTTTGATGGCGTTGGTGATGTGCGGGATAACCTGAATGGTCGCGCCGAGATAGTCGCCGCGGCGCTCTTTGCGCAGCACTTCAGAGTAGATGCGGCCGGTCGTGAAGTTGTTGCGGCGCGTCATTTTCGTACGGATGAAGCGCTCGTAGTGACCCAAATCCAAATCGGTTTCGGCCCCGTCGTCGGTGACGAACACTTCACCGTGCTGGGTAGGGCTCATGGTGCCCGGATCGACGTTGATATAGGGATCCAGCTTCATGATGGTCACGTTGAGACCACGTGCTTCGAGAATGGCTGCGAGGGAGGCTGCGGCAATGCCTTTACCCAGAGAGGAAACGACCCCGCCGGTCACAAAAATATAATTCGTTGTCATGCTGAACCTGAGAGTTTAGGTTTAAAGACGGTGGAATAACCAGGACGGGAAAACAGTATACCTGAAACCCCTGTTAGCCACAATTGATGAATCACCGCCATCCTCCAACGCATTGCAGCGGGTAACATAGCGGATAGCGGCCAGGGAAATGTTGACGCAGGTCACAACTTTTTTCTCAGGCTGAATCGAGTAAGCGTGACCGGCTAAATTGTATGCGGCGCTGGAATAATCAGCGCTTTTCGCCCTCTTTAACCTGCTGCCAGGCGGCCTCCATCTGCTCCAGCGTCGTCTCGGACATGGCGAGTCCCTGCGCGGCGATAATCGACTCTACCGCGCGGAAACGGCGCTCAAACTTGTCGTTCGCCTTTTGCAGCGCGGTTTCCGCTTTGCTGCCCAGATGGCGCGACAGGTTGACCGTGGCAAACAGCAGATCGCCGATCTCCTCTTCCAGCTTGTGCGGATCGATGGTCGCCTGCTGCGCCTCGTGCATCACTTCGTCGATCTCTTCATGCACTTTATCCAGCACCGGGCCGATTGAGGTCCAGTCGAAGCCGACGTTATGGCAGCGTTTCTGGATTTTATGCGCGCGCATCAGCGCCGGCAGCGCTTTGGGAATATCGTCGAGCGCCGAGTGCTGCGCCTTTTCCGCCCGCTCTGCGCCCTTGATCGCCTCCCAGTTTTTCAGCACCTCTGCGCTGCCCTCTACGCTGGCGTCGCCGAAAATATGTGGATGGCGGCGCTCCAGCTTGTCGCTGATAGCATTACAGATGTCGTCGAAGGTAAAGCGATCCTGCTCGCTGGCCATCTGCGCGTAAAACACCACCTGAAACAGCAGATCGCCCAGCTCGCCGCGCAGATCGTCGAAGTCTTCTCGCTGGATGGCGTCCAGCACTTCATAGGTCTCTTCCAGCGTATAGGGCGCAATCGAAGCGAAGGTTTGTTCGCGATCCCACGGGCAGCCGCGTTGCGGATCGCGCAGGGTTTGCATGATGCCCAGCAGGCGATCGAGTGCGCTCATAGTCAGTCCTTGTTAAATCGGGGAGCAGAAGCGGGATGGGCACCTGCCCATCCCGCAATATCAGTGAAGACGTCGGGCGTCGATGATATCAGGCACCTGGTTCAGCCGCGACAGCACGCGACCCAGCACCTGCTGATTGTAGATTTCAATGTCCATATCGATGGTCGCCAGCTGTTTTTTGGTGTCGCTGCGGCTGGAGACGCCCAGCACGTTGACCTTCTCGTTGGCGAGAATGGTGGTGATGTCCCGCAGCAGGCCGCTGCGATCGTTGGCGGTCACGCGCACCACCAGCGAGTAGCCGCTGGAGTAGCTCTCGCCCCACACCGCATCGACAATGCGCTCTGGCGCGTGGTCGCTCAGCTCAGCGAGCTGATCGCAGTCGGCGCGGTGGATAGAGATGCCGCGGCCCTGGGTGATAAACCCGACAATATCGTCGCCCGGAATCGGCTGACAGCAGCGCGCGATATGGTGCATCAGGTTGCCGACCCCTTCCACCACCACGCGGCCGCTCTCTTTGCGCGACGGCGGCGAGTAACTTTTCTGCGTCAGCTGGCGCAGCGCCTCGCGATCTTCCTCTTCCGCGCTCGGCTTGTTGAGCTTCGCCTGCAGGAAGTTAATCATCTGGTTGAGGCGAATATCGCCGCCGCCAATCGCCGCCAGCAGCTCATCGAGCGAGGTAACGTTATAGCGCGGCAGCAGCAGCTTCTCCGCTTCGCGCAGGCTGATATCGAGCTGGTTCAGCTCGCTGTCGAGGATCTGACGGCCCGCAGCGATGTTTTTGTCGCGGTCCTGCTTGCGGAACCAGTTATGGATCTTGGCGCGTCCGCGGCTGGTGGTGATATAGCCGAGGTTGGGGTTCAGCCAGTCGCGGCTCGGGTTCGGCTGTTTCTGGGTGATCACTTCAACCTGATCGCCCATCTGCAGCTGATAGGTAAAGGGCACGATGCGGCCGCCAATCTTGGCGCCGATGCAGCGGTGGCCGATATCGCTGTGAATGTGATAGGCGAAGTCGAGCGGCGTCGATCCAGCAGGCAGATCCACCACGTCGCCTTTTGGGGTAAAGACGTACACGCGATCGTCGAACACCTGGCTGCGCACCTCTTCCAGCATCTCGCCGGAGTCAGCCATCTCTTCCTGCCAGGCGATCAGCTTACGCAGCCAGGCGATACGCCCTTCGTGTCCAGAGGCGCCGCGGGCGCTGCCGGTACTCGGCCCCTCTTTATATTTCCAGTGTGCGGCGACGCCCAGCTCGGCGTCTTCGTGCATCTGCCGGGTGCGGATCTGAATTTCCACGGTTTTGCCTTTCGGCCCGAGCACCACGGTATGAATCGACTGATAGCCGTTCGGTTTAGGGTTGGCGACATAGTCATCGAACTCCGCCGGCAGATGACGATAGAGCGTATGCACGATGCCGAGCGCGCCGTAGCAGTCCTGCAGACGCTCGGCAACGATGCGCACCGCGCGCACGTCAAACAGCTCGTCGAACGCCAGCGACTTCTTCTGCATCTTGCGCCAGATGCTGTAGATATGTTTCGGACGACCGTAAACCTCGGCGCGTACCCCCTCTTTCACCATCTCTTTGCGCAGTGAGTCGACGAAGTTCTCGATATACTGCTCGCGGTCGATACGGCGCTCGTGCAGCAGTTTGGCGATGCGTTTGTATTCATCGGGATGCAGGTAGCGGAAGCAGTAATCCTCCAGCTCCCATTTCAGCTGGCCGATGCCGAGCCGGTTGGCGAGCGGCGCATAGATATTGGTGCTCTCTTTGGCCGCCAGCACGCGCTCATCTTCCGGCGCGTCTTTCATCTCGCGCAGGTTCATAATGCGTTCCGCCAGCTTTATCACCACGCAGCGGAAATCCTCCACCATCGCCAGCAGCATGCGGCGCACGTTATCCACCTGCTCAGAGGCCATGGAGTCGTTGTGGATCGCTTTGAGCTGGCGAATGGCGTCCATATCGCGCACGCCGTGCACCAGCGTAACGATGCCGTTGCCGAAGGTTTCGCCTAGCTCCTCTTCGCTCACCACTTCCGCGCTCGCCAGCGGGAAGATCAGCGCGGCGCAGGAGCTTTCGATATCCATGCTGAGCATTGAGAGGATCTCAACCATCTCGATACCGCGCCACAGCAGCAGCGACTGATCGGGGTGGCCCTGCGTCTGGGCCTCGCAATAGCGCCAGGTCTCGGCGATACGTTCACATGATTGCGGGTTGGCAATGCCAAGACTGGCGATCCACTGATCGAGAGCGAACTCTCCTGCCGTATTTAAATGCGCACTTCTGACCGCAACCATATCCTCTCCTGCCACAGCAGCATCAATTGCCGCTTATGTTTTGCTGAATAGCACCATGGACTCGAGATGACGGGTATGAGGGAACATATCCAGCATCGCGACCCTTTCCAGATGGTAGCCCGCCGACAGCAATGTCTGGCTGTCACGAGCAAGCGTTGTGGGATTACACGAAACATAGACCACGCGCTCTGGCGCAAGTTTAACCACATGCGTCATCACACCCGCGGCCCCGGCGCGCGCCGGATCGAGCAATACCTTGTTAAATCCCTGCGCCGCCCACGGCTGACGCGTAACGTCTTCCTCCAGGTTATGCTGGAAAAAGCGGACATTTTTAAGATTATTCAGTTGCGCATTATACGCTGCCTGCCGCACTAATGCTGCAACGCCCTCCACACCCACAGCATTTTGTACGAATTTTCCTACAGGGATCGTAAAGTTTCCCATGCCGCAAAAAAGATCGAGCACGCGGTCTTCCGGCCGCAGATCGAGCCAGGCGATCGCCTGCGCCACCATCTGCTGATTGACCGCGTCGTTGACCTGGATAAAGTCTTGCGGACTAAAGGTCAACCGCACCTCGCCCGAATGGTAAAAAGGTTCCTCGCCGCGCACCTGCTCCAGCCGCTTGCCGTCGTCGAGAAACAGCATCAGCCTCTGCTCATGCGAAAAACGTTCCAGTTTTTCGCGGTCGGCGGCCTGCAGCGCGTCGAGATGGCGCAATACCATCAGCGGCCCGTTGTCCGCCAGCACCAGTTCAAGATGCCCCAGCCGGCTGGCCGCCTTTAGCGCGCTGAGGCAGTCGCGCAACGGCAGCAGCAGCGCTTCAAGTTCGGGCGCCAGAATGGGGCAGACGCGAATGGCTACCAGCTCGTTGCTCCCCTCCTGGCGAAATCCCATCTGCAGCTCGCGCGTTTTCGGCTGCCACTGCAGGCCGAGGCGCGCGCGGCGACGATAGCCCCAGGCAGGTCCGGCGAGGATCTCATCCACCGCGACGGCACGCTGCGCCGTCTGGCCCAGCATACGCGACAGCGCTGCCGCTTTGCTGCGCTGCTGCAGCGACTCGGCGGCGTGCTGCTGCTGACAACCGCCACAGCGGGTAAAGTGCGGGCAGCGCGGCGTCACGCGCTCCGGGCTGAGGCTGAGCAGCCGCGTCGCTTTGCCGCGCGCATACTGACGTTTCTCCTCCACCAGCGTCACTTCCGCCTGCTCGCCGGGCAGCGCGCCGTTGATAAACAGGGTCTTGCCCTGATGCCGCGCCACGCCCTGACCAAAAGGATCGAGCTCGTCTACGGTGACGGTGATGCGTTGCTTCGTCGTCACGCGCTGTTTTGCGGAGTAAAATTGCGCCATAGTGTTCTACATTCTCAATAAAATTCAGCGTGCGCGCGTTGTCGCGCACAGGGATAACGGGCTCAGCCAGCGACTATTATGACGAAATACAGCCTGCGGGCGCGAATGATGATTCTAATTTTGGCCCCGACGTTAATGATTGGACTCCTGCTCAGCTCATTTTTCGTGGTGCATCGCTATAACGAACTGCAGCGGCAGGTCGTGGACGCGGGCGCCAGCATTATTGAGCCGCTGGCGATCTCCAGCGAATACAGCATGACCTGGCACGATCGCGACGCGCTGCGCGCGCTGGTCAGCCTGCTGCACCGCCGTCATTCTGATATTGTCCGCGCCATTTCCGTGTTCGACAACACTAACCGTCTCTACGTCACCTCGAATAACAACCAGAATCTGAGCCTGATGCAGGAAGAGGATATCCACGCGCTGCCGGACGATGTCTCGATAGAGCGCCACGGCACGCTGCTGATCCTGCGCACGCCGATAACCTCTGAGCACTATGCGATAGATGAACAGCCGAGCGAAGAGGCGAAACCAGCGGGTAATCCGCTCGGCTACGTGGCGATCGAGCTCGATCTGCAGTCAGTGCGTTTGCAGCAGTATAAAGAGGTATTTATCGCCACCCTGATGCTGCTGTTTTGTCTCTGCATCGCTATGCTATTTGCCTATCGCCTGATGCGCGACGTTACCGGCCCGATTCGCAACATGGTGACAACCGTCGACCGCATTCGCCGCGGCCAGCTCGACAGCCGCGTCGAGGGTTATATGCTGGGCGAGCTGAGCATTCTGAAAAACGGCATCAACGCCATGGCGATGTCGCTCACCGCCTATCATGAAGAGATGCAGCACAATATCGATCAGGCGACCTGGGATCTGCGAGAAACGCTGGAGCAGCTGGAGATTCAGAACGTCGAGCTGGATCTGGCGAAAAAGCGCGCCCAGGAAGCGGCGCGCATCAAGTCGGAGTTTCTCGCCAATATGTCTCACGAGCTGCGCACCCCGCTCAACGGCGTCATCGGCTTTACCCGTCAGATGCTGAAAACGGCGCTCGGCACCACCCAGCGCGACTATATGCACACCATTGAGCGCTCGGCGAATAACTTACTCAGCATCATCAATGACGTGCTCGACTTTTCCAAGCTGGAAGCGGGCAAGCTGGTGCTGGAGTCGATTCCTTTCCCGCTGCGCGCCACCCTGGATGAAACCATCGTGCTGCTGGCGCCGTCGGCGCACGAAAAAGGGCTGGAGCTGACGGTGCTGTGCGACAGCAGCGTGCCGGATAACGTGATCGGCGATCCGCTGCGCCTGCAGCAGATTCTGATCAACCTGCTGGGCAACGCCATCAAGTTTACCGAGCGCGGCACAATCGATCTGCGCGTCGGACAGCGCGCCGTTAGCGCCACGCGCGTCGAGCTGGAGATTCAGGTGCACGACTCCGGCATCGGCATTTCTGAGCAGCAGCAAAGCCAGCTGTTTCAGGCGTTTCGCCAGGCGGACGCCAGCATTTCCCGCCGCCACGGCGGCACCGGGCTGGGGCTGGTGATTACCCAGAAGCTGGTCAGCGAAATGGGCGGTGAAATCGCCTTCCACAGCCGCGTTAACGAAGGCTCGACCTTCTGGGTGCGGATACAGCTCGAGCTCAATCCCAACGCGCCGACGCTGCCGCGCGCGCTCGACGCCCTGTCGCGCTCGCGCATGGCCTACGTCGAGGCGCACGCCGCCTCGGCCGATGCGGCGCTGAAGATGCTGCGCCTTACCCCGCTGCAGGTCGAGCACAGCGAAACGCTGTCGGGCCTGCGCGAGCCGCACTATCCGCTGCTGCTGGTCGGGCTGCCGATCGACATCACGCAGCAAGCGCTGCTGGACGACGCCTTTATCGATTCCCTGCTCAACCGTGCCGACTGCGTGCTGCTGGCGCTGCCGAGCGCCATGATGCTGCTGGCGGATCGGCTCAAGGTGCGCGGCATTCACGGCTGCATCACCAAACCGGTCTCCACCACGCGTCTGCTGCCGCTGCTGGCCGACCTGCATAGCCGCCAGCGCAGCGACCTGCCGAACGGCGCGCGCCTGCCGCTGCGGGTCATGGCGGTGGACGATAACCCCGCCAACCTCAAGCTGATCGGCGCGCTGCTGGAGGAGCAGGTGCAGCATAGCCTGTTATGCAACAACGCCGAGCAGGCGATCGCCGCGGCGCGCGCGCAGCCGCTGGATATCATCCTGATGGATATCCAGATGCCGGAGATCGACGGCATTCGCGCCAGCGAAATCATTCGCAGCCTGCCGCTGCACGCCAGTACGCCGATTGTGGCGGTCACCGCGCACGCCATCGACGGCGAGCGCGAACATCTGATCAACGCCGGGATGAACGACTATCTGGCGAAGCCGATCGACGAAGCCCGGCTCAGCCAACTGCTGGCGCGCTACAGCCCGGCGCTGCCTGCGGTGCTGCCGGCGGTGCCTGCCGTTTCGCCGTCGCTCGACTGGGAGCTGGCGCTGCGTCAGGCGGCGAACAAGCCCGATCTGGCGCGCGACATGCTGACAATGCTGCTCGACTTTCTGCCTGAGGTGCATGAAAAACTTGACGCCTTTATGGCGGCGAAAGATGTGCAGGGAATACGCGAAATTATTCATAAGCTGCACGGCAGCGCCAGCTACAGCGGCGTGCCGCGCATGAAGCAGCTCTGCCGCCAGCTGGAGAAGAACCTGCGCCAGAGCGGCGATATCGACGACCTGGAGCCGGAGCTGCTTGAGCTGCAGGACGTGATGGAAAACGTGGCGCGCGAGGCGCGGAGGCTGCTGGGTGAAAGCTAACCAGAGCAAAAAAGAGCGCGGCGGCAGGCAACGCAGAGAGCCTTCCGTCGCCGTATCGCCACAGCAGTGGCGACAGGCTAACGAGGCGGCGCTGGCCGGACTCAACCGAATAACAGAAGCGTACGGTTTACTCTCGGACCAGCACCTTCAGTTTTAACGCGCGGCGGCTTTCGGCCGCCACAGCCAGAGCGCCGCAATCGCCAGCGCAAACAGCGCGCCGAAGCCGACGCCGGTCGCCACCGCAGGCGCGCCCGCCTTCACCGCCAGCGTATAGAGCCCCAGCATCACCAGCATGGCGATATTCTCGCCGAAGTTCTGCACCGCAATCGCATTGCCCGCGCCGACGCTCGCTTTGCCGCGCGCCTGTAGCACCGCGTTGAGCGGCACCACGAAAAAGCCGCCCAGCGCGCCGATCACTATCAGCAGCAGGTACGCATTCAGCAGCGAATGCTGTAGCGAAAAAATAACCACCATCACGCCGATCAGTACGCCAGCAGGCATACAGCGGCGCACCGTCTCCAGCGTCACCAGCTTCGCCGCGGCGCCGGCGCCGACCACAATGCCGATCGCCACCATGGCGTTGAGCGTGGTCGGCGTCGTGTTGTCGCCGATGCCGAGCGCCACCGGCACCCAGAGCACCAGCAGAAAGCGCAGCGTCACGCCTGCGCCCCAGAACAGGCTGGTGCCGAGGATGGAAAAGCGCGTCTCCGCGTTATGCCACAGCGTTGAGCACGCCTGGAAAAAAGCACGCAGCATCACGCCGGGGTGCCAGCTCTGTCCCGGCCGCGCCGCGGCAAGCGCCGGAATAAACAGGTTTGCCGCCACCGCCACCGCGTAAGTGGCTGCGCAGAGCGCCAGCGCCGCCGTCAGGCTCCAGTCGGCGAGCGCCCCGCCCGATACCGATCCGAGCAGGATCGCGGCGATGGTCGAGCTCTCCATCATGCCGTTGGCCTTCACCAGCTTCTCGCCAGAGGTCAGCTCGGTAAGAATGCCGTACTTGGCGGGTGAATAAGCGGCTGCCCCAATGCCCACCAGCGTATAGCCCACGAAAGGATTGAAGCCGAAGCAGATTAGCAGCGCCCCCAGCAGCTTCAGGCCGTTGGCGAACATCATGACCCGGCCTTTGGCGAAGCTGTCCGCCATCTGACCGACAAAGGGCGCCAGCAGAATATAGGCGGCGACGAACAGCATCTGCATCACCGGCTGGCTCCAGTCGGGATAGAACTCGCTTTTCAGCAGCGCCAGGGTGGCGAACAGCAGCGCATTGTCGCCGAAGGCGGAGAAAAACTGCGCGCCCATCACCGCCAGCATGCCGCGCGACCTCAGCGACATCGCCTGCGTGTTTAGCCTGCCCATGCCTGCTCCTCTTCCGCCTGTTTTTTCAGGCTGACATAGTCCGGTTTGCCGCTGCCCAGCAACGGCAGCTGTTTCATCACGCGAATATCGCGCGGCACGGCGAGCTCCGGCGCGCCCAGCTCGCGCGCCGCCTTCTGCAGCGCGTCGCGCTTCAGCCCGGCGTCGGTGGTAAAGAGCACCAGCGCTTCGCCGCGGTTGCCGTCGGCGCGCAGCGACGCCGCGTGCTGTTTCTCCGGCGACGCCTTCAGGGCGATCTGCTCGACGCTCTCCAGCGATACCATCTCGCCGGCGATCTTGGCAAAGCGTTTGGCGCGCCCCTGGATCTGACAGAAACCGCCTTCGTCAAAGGAGACGATGTCGCCGGTATCGTACCAGCCCGCCTCCATCTGCCCTTCACCGTTGTCGGCAGCGGGCGTTTCCAGCACGCCGGGGTTCTCGACGCGCAGATAGCCGTTCATGATGTTCGGCCCGCGCAGCTGCAGACGTCCGCCCTGCTCAATGCCCTCTACCGACATTAGCCGCGAATCCATGCCCGGCAGGATGCGGCCGACGGTGTGCGCTTTCGCCGCCATCGGCACATTGATCGCCACCACCGGCGCGCATTCGGTTACGCCGTAGCCTTCCAGAATACGAATGCCGTATTTCTCCATATAGAGCTGACGCGTCGTTTCCTGCAGCTTCTCCGCGCCCGCCACCACGTAGCGCAGGCGGGCGAAATCGTAAGGCGCAGCAAAGCGCGCGTAGTTGCCGAGGAAGGTCGAGGTGCCGAACAGCACGGTGCAGTTGCGGTCGTAGACCAGCTCCGGCACGATGCGATAGTGCAGCGGGCTGGGGTAGAGAAACACCTGCGCGCCGGTCATCAGCGGCGTGAACAGGCCCACCGTCAGGCCGAAGGCGTGGAACAGCGGCAGCGCCGACATAAATTTATCGCGTGGGGTGAAATCCGCCACGGTGCGGATCTGCTCCACGTTCGCCAGCAGGCTTTTATGCGAATGCACCACCCCTTTGGGGTTCCCCTCCGAGCCGGAGGTGAAGAGCACCATTGCCGCCTCTTCCGGCTGGCGCGCCACCTGCGCGCGACGCGGCAGCAGCAGATGCGCGAGGATCCAGAGCTTGTCCTGCGTTGTCACGGTATCGCGCAGATCCTCCAGATAGATCCACTCGACCTCGGTCAGCCCCTGCGGCAGATGCCAGAGGTTGCCCTTCTCCAGAAACTGGCGCGAGGTGAAGACGGTTTTCACCTGCGACGCGCTCAGCGCCGCGCGCATGCCGTTGACCCCGGCGGTGTAGTTGAGCATCGCCGGCACGCGCCCGCGCATCGACGCGCCGAGGATCGCCGCGGCGGTCACCGTCGCATTCGGCAGCAGCAGGCCGACGATTTCACCCGGCTGGCTGTAGCGCTCCAGAATGCGCCCGACGCCGAGCGCCTTTTTCAGCAGCCCAGTATAGCTGTCGGGCTGCATATTGACGTCTTCGATGCAGGGCTTGAAGGCGCCGTAGCGGGTGCGGGCGTTGAGGAAGGCGTCATAGAGCGTTTCGCGCGGGCGCACCGCCATGCGCGCCTCCATCATAATATGGTGCAGGTGCTCACCAGCGAGCTGGCGCCGGTCGCGCGCGCGCTTCGCCTCCGGCATCGGAATGCGCGTGGCGGGCAGAATGCTCAGGGTGATACGGGGAAAAAGGCGGCGCTTGAAGACGCCCGCCAGGCGGCCAAAGGGGGTGTACTCTGCGCCTTCAATGCGCATCGGCACTACGTTGGCCTGCGATTTGGCGGCGACGAACCCCGCGCCGCTGTAGATTTTCATCAGCGAGCCGGTCACGGTAATGCGCCCTTCCGGGAAGATCACCACCGGACGGCCGCTGTCGATCAGCCGCACCAGCTGCTTGATCGACATCGGCCGGGTCGGATCGAGCGGAACGAAATCGATCAGCGGCTTCACCAGCCGCATATACCACCGATCGCTGATCGCGGAATAAACTGCGAAAACCGGTCTGATCGGCAGGAACAGCGCCAGCAGCACGCCGTCGAGAAAAGAGAGATGATTCGGCGCGATCAGCACTTTTCCCTGATGCAGCGCGGCGGTATCACCGCGCAGTTCCACTCGCCACAGCAGGCGGCAGACCAGCCGTAAAAATGTAAACAACATGCCAGCTCCATAGCATCGCTAAAAAGGTTCCTAACGATGCAGGATCTGACGTCGTTCGACAAGCGTAAAGGCGCGATTTAGGGCGCGCTCTGCCAGCCGCCGCCGAGCGCGGCAATCAGCGCCACGCTGGCGACCCACTGCGTGCTTTGCAGCGTCAGCAGGCTCTGCTGCGCGCTCAGGCTGCTGGCCTCGGTGGTGGCGACGTCCAGATAGTCGATCATGCCCGCTTCATACTGGTTGCGGGTGACGCGCGCCGATTCGCGCGCGGCATCGGTGGCACGCTGCTGCGCATCCAGTTCGCTGGTGAGGGTGTTTAGCTCTACCAAATCATCTTCGACTTCCTGCATCGCCGTCAGCACCGCCAGGCGATAGCTGGCGACGCTGGCATCATACGCGGCGCGCGCCTGATCCACCTTCGCCGAGGTAGCGCCGAAATCGAGCAGCGTGCCGCTCAGATCGGGGCCGAGCGACCAGACGCGATACGGCAGCGAAAAGAGGTTATGCAGCGCCGAGGCGCTGGTGCCGCCGCTGGCGCTCAGCGTCAGATCGGGATAGTAGCCGGCAATCGCCACGCCGACCGCGGCGTTGGCGGCGGCGACGTTGCGTTCGGCATAGGCGATATCGGGACGGCGCTGCAGCAGCTGCGACGGCAGCGCCTGCGGCAACGGCGGCAGCGTCGCGGTCAGCTTCGCCGCTGGCAGGCTGAAGTCGGCTGGCGCTTTGCCGATCAGCAGCGCGATAGCATGCTCCATCTGGGCCCGCTGCCACTGCTGGTCGAGCGCCGAGGCGCGCGCGCTCTCCAGCTGCATCTGCGCCTGCGCCAGGGTGGCGCGCGATTCGCTGCCCGCCTGGTATTTATTCTCAATGACCTTCAGGTAGCGATCGTAGGCCGCCACGCTTTGCTGATAGCGCGCGATCTTCTCATCCATAATACGCAGCTGAAAATAGTCCTGCGCCAGCGCCGACTGGGCGCTGAGCGTCACGTTCGCCAGTTCGGCGGCGCTCGCCTGGGCGCTGGCAACATTCTCTTCGCGGGTGCGGCGCAGCTTGCCCCACAGATCCGCCTCCCAGCTGGCGCTTAGCTGCGCCGCGTTGCTGCTGGTGACGCTGCGCGCGCCGCTGTTGGTGGAACGGGTGCCGCTGCGCGTTGCGCTGGCGTCATAGCCGAGCGTGGGAAAGCGCGCGGCGCGCGACTGAGCGGCCAGCGCCTGCGCCTCGCGGTACTGCGCGGCGTAGCTGGCGACGTTCTGGTTAGAGAGGCTGACCTGCCGCAGCAGGCCGCTCAGGGTGTCGTCGTGATAGACCGCCCACCATTCACCTTTGCTCTGATCGTCCTGCGGTGCGGCGCGCTGCCAGCCTCTCGCCTCTTTGTAATGGAGCGGCACGCTGGCGCTGGGGCGCTGATAGTCGGGGCCGACGGCGCAGCCGCCGAGCAGCAGCAGTAAAGCGAGAGAAACGTTTTTCATCAATCAGGATTCCGCATGGCGCAAACGGCGCCACTGACGTTGAGTGGCGCGACTCAAACGGTCGAGCCAGAGATAAACCACCGGCGTGGTAAACAGGGTCAGCAGCTGGCTCAATGCCAGACCACCGGCAATCGCCATGCCGAGCGGGCTGCGCAGATCGGCGTCGCCGCCGCTGCCGAGCGCCAGCGGCAGCGCGCCGAAAAAGGCCGCCAGCGTGGTCATCATGATGGGGCGAAAGCGCATCAGGCACGCCTGCACGATCGCCTGCTGCGGCGTCAGGCCGAGACGGCGCTCGGCGTCGAGCGCAAAGTCGATCATCATAATGGCGTTCTTCTTGACGATGCCAATCAGCAGGATGATGCCGATCAGCGCAATCACCGTGAGCTGCGTGTTGGTGAGCAGCAGCAGCAGCAGCGCGCCGACGCCCGCCGACGGCAGCGTGGAGAGAATAGTCAGCGGATGCACGTAGCTCTCGTAGAGCACGCCCAGCACGATATAGACCGCCGCCAGCGCCGCCAGAATCAGCCAGGGCATGGTGGCCGTCAGCTGGCCGAAGGCGGCGGCGGTGCCGGCGAAACCGGCCTGGATGCTGGAGGGCAGACCGAGCTTCGCCATCGCCTGCTTGATCAAGGCCTGCGCCTCTTCCAGCGAGACGCCGTCGTTGAGGTTAAAGGCGACGGTGCTGGTGGCCGACTGCCCCTGATGCGCCACCGACAGCGGCGCGTTGCCGCTGCTCAGGGTAGCGAAAGCGGAGAGCGGCACGCGATCGCCGCTGTCGTTAATCACATAAAGCTCGTTGAGGATCGCCGGATCGCGCGTGTAGCTGCTGTTCAGCGACATCACGACGTGATACTGATTCAGCGTGTGATAGAGCGTGGCGACCTGGCGCTGGCTGAAGGCGTTGTTGAGCAGGGTGTCGAGCATCTGCACATTGACGCCGAGGCGCGTGGCGCGATCGCGATCGATGGTGATCACCACCTCCTGGCCGCCGGTTTGCGAGTCAGAGTCGACGCTGTTGAGCTGCGGGATCGCCGCCAGCGCCGCCTGCACCTTCGGCGTCCAGGTGCGCAGCAGATCGAGATCGTCCGCCTGCAGGCTGTACTGATAGCTGGCGTTGGCGCTGCGGCCGCCGATATGCAGATCCTGTGCCGCCATCAGGAACATCTGCGCGCCCGCGATATGGCTGGTTTTCATGCTCAGCCGGTTGGCCACTTCGGTGGCGGTGGCGTCGCGCTGGTCGAGCGCCTTCAGCCGCACGAAGAAGTTGGCGCTGTTGCGCGAGCCGAACATGCCGCTGCCCATCGACGACATTACGCTCTCTACCGCCGGATCGGCCTGAATGATGCTGGTGAACATCAGCATTTTCGGCTTCATCGCCTGAAACGAGATGTTCTGGTCGGCGCGCAGCGCGCCCATCAGCAGGCCGGTGTCCTGATTGGGAAAGAAGCCCTTCTGCACCACGCTATAGAGAAACAGATTGAGCAGCACGGTGAGCAGCAGGCTAAACATCGTCAGCTTCTGATGGCGCATCACCCAGTTCAGCCCGCGCGCATAGGCGGCCAGCAGCGCGTTGAGGCGGTTCTCGATAAACTGATAAACCGGATGCGGTCGTGTGGTCACGCGCGGTTTGCGCTTCAGCAGCCGCGAGCAGAGCATCGGCGTCAGGCTGAGGGAGACGAACATTGAGATCAGCAGCGACACCGTGAGGGTAACGGCGAATTCGCGGAACAGGCGTCCTACGATGCTGCCCATCAGCAGGATGGGGATAAAAACGGCGATCAGCGACACCGTCATTGACAGCACGGTAAAGCTCACCTCGCGCGCGCCGCGGACCGCCGCGCGCACCGGGCCCAGCCCCTCTTCGATATGGCGCGTAATGTTCTCCAGCACCACGATTGCGTCATCCACCACAAAGCCGGTAGAGATAATCAGCGCCATCAGCGAGAGGTTGTCGAGGCTGTAGCCGAGCAGGTACATCACCGCGCAGGTGCCGATCAGCGACACCGGCAGCGCCAGCGCCGGGATCACCACCGCCTGCAGGTTACGCAGAAACAGAAACACCACGGCGATCACCAGCAGCACCGCAATCAGCAGCGTCTCTTCGGTGTCGTAGAGCGAGGCGCGCACCCCTGGCGAGCGGTCGATCACCACTTTTAGCTGCGTATCGGCGGGCAGATCGTTCTCCAGCGCTGGCAGCTGCGCCTTAATCGCGTCGATGGTGTCGAGCATATTGGCGCCCGCCTGGCGCTTGATGCCGATCATCACCGACGGCGCGGCATTGAGAAAACCGGCCTGATACTGATCCTCCACCGAGTCATAGACGGTGGCGACGTCATGCAGCCGCACCGCGTTGCCGTCCTGATAAGCGACGATCAGATCCCGATACTGCGCCGCTTTATCGAGCTGGCCGTTGCTGTCTATCATCCACGACTGGCTGCTGCCCTGCAGCATCCCTTTCGGCAAATTGGTGGTGCTGTTGGCAACGGCGCTGCGCACGCTATCCAGCGAGATGCCGTAGTGCGTCAGCTTCTGCGGCTGCAGGTCGATGCGCACCGCAGGCAGCGCGCTGCCCATCAGCGACACCTCGCCCACGCCCTTCACCTGTCCCATCGCCTGCTCAATCTTGCTTTCGGCCAGATCGTACAGCTCGCCGGGGGTGCGCGTCGCCGAGGTGAGCGCCAGCATCACGATCGGCGCGTCAGAGGGATTAGCCTTGCGGTAGGTCGGCAGCGACGCCATGCTGCTCGGCAGCAGGCTGCGCGAGGCGTTGATCGCCGCCTGCACGTCGCGCGCCGCGCCGTTGATGTCGCGGTCCAGCTCAAACTGCAAAATGATGCTGGCGGATCCCTGCGAGCTGCTGGAGGTCATTTCGGTAATGCCCGCAATCTGCCCCAGCGCGCGCTCCAGCGGCGTCGCCACCGTCGCCGCCATGGTTTCCGGACTGGCGCCCGCCAGGCTGGCGCTCACCATAATGGTGGGAAAATCGACCTGCGGCAGCGGCGCGACCGGCAGCAGCCGGTAGCCGAGCGCGCCGAGCAGCAGGATCGCCAGCGTCAGCAGCAGCGTGGCGACCGGGCGGAAGATAAACAGCCGCGTCAGGTTCATGACGCGCCTCGCGACCGCTGCTGGCGACGTTTTACCCAAGCGTTGCCGCGCTGCGCGACGGCGTCAAACCACAGGTAGATCACCGGCGTGGAGAAGAGCGTCAGCACCTGGCTGACGATCAGCCCGCCGACGATCACCAGCCCCAGCGGCTGGCGCAGCTCCGCGCCGGAGCCTGACGCCAGCATCAGCGGCAGCGCGCCGAGCAGCGCCGCCATGGTGGTCATCAGGATCGGGCGAAAGCGCAGCAGGCAGGCCTGATGGATCGCCTCGCGCGGGCTGAGGTGCTGCTTGTTCTCCGCCTCCAGCGCAAAGTCGATCATCATAATGGCGTTCTTTTTCACGATGCCGATCAGCAGGATCACGCCGATTAGCGCAATCAGGCTGAACTCGCTGCCCGCCAGCAGCAGCGTCAGCAGCGCGCCGACCGCCGCCGAGGGCAGCGTGGAGAGAATGGTGACCGGATGAATAAAGCTCTCGTAGAGAATGCCCAGCACCACGTACATGGTGAGCAGCGCGGCGAGGATCAGCCACAGGGTATTGCCGGTGGCGCTCTGGAAGGCGGCGGTTTCGCCCTGATAACGCAGCGTGATGCTCGACGGCATCCCCAGCTGCTGCTGCACCTCGGCGATCGCCTTCTGCCCCTCCTCCAGCGAGTAGCCGCTGTTCAGGTTGAAGGAGATCGTCACCGCCGGGAACTGGTTGAGCCGCATATGCATCAGCGAACCGGCGCGCTGGTGGATGGTGGCGACCGAGGTCAGCTTTACCATGCCGCCGCTGGCGTCGCTGGTTGACGTTGACGTTGACGTTGATGCCGCCGATGTGGCCGAAGACGCCCCCGCAGATGACGTCGAACTGCTCGTCGCGCTATCGCTGGTCGCGGCCTGCAGATAGACCTCCTCCAGCGAGGCGGGCGACTGCTGGTAAGCGGGCGCCACCTCCAGCACCACGCGATACTGGTTCGACTGGGTGAAAATGGTGGAGACCAGACGCTGGCCGAAGGCGTTGTAGAGCGCGGTATCGACGTCCGAAGCGGTAATGCCGTAGCGCGCCGCTTTATCGCGGTTCAGCTCGATCCAGGCGACGCGGCCCTGATCCTGCAGGTTACTTACCACGCCGTTAAATTCCGGGCGCTTTTGCAGCGCCGCCACCAGCCTCGGCGACCAGGTCACCAGATTTTCGCTGTCGGCGTCGTCGAGGGTGAACTGATACTGGCTCGGCGTCACCTGATCGTTGACCGTCAGATCCTGCGCGGGCTGCATATAGAGCTGGATACCTGCCACCTGCGTCGCCGCCTGCTGCAGCTGCTTAATCACCGCACCGGCCTTGTCGTCCCGCTGGTCGAAAGGCTTCAGGTTAATCTGCAGGCGTCCGCTGTTCAGGCTGGTGTTGCTGCCGTCGATGCCGATGGTAGAGGAGACGCTCTGCACCGCCGGGTTGGCCAGCACCACCTTCGCCAGCGCCTGCTGACGCTTTGCCATCTCGCTAAAGGAGACATCCTGCGACGCCAGCGTAATGCCCTGAATCAGCCCGGTATCCTGGGTCGGAAAAAAGCCTTTCGGCACCGCTATATAGAGCAGCGCGGTGAGCGCAAAGGTCGCCAGCGCCACCAGCAGCGTCAGCTTCTGGTGGTTGAGCACCACCGTCAGCAGCCGATCGTAGCCGCGGATGAGCTTGTCGAACAGCTCGCCGCCCTTGCGCGCAAAGCGCGACTGCCGCTCCGGCGGAATATGGTGCAGCAGATAAGCGCACAGCATCGGCGTTAAGGTCAGCGACACCAGCATCGACACCAGGATCGACACCGCCAGGGTAATGGCGAACTCGCGGAACAGCCGCCCGACCACGTCGCCCATAAACAGCAGCGGGATCAGCACCGCAATCAGCGAGAAGGTCAGCGAGATAATGGTGAAGCCGATCTGCTGCGAGCCCTTTAGCGCCGCCTGCATCGGCATTTCGCCCTCCTCCAGCCGCCGCGAGATATTCTCTACCACCACGATGGCGTCGTCGATGACGAAGCCGGTGGCGATGGTGAGCGCCATCAGCGACAGGTTATTGAGGCTAAAGCCCGCCAGATACATCACGCCAAAGGTGCCGACCAGCGACAGCGGCACCGCCACGCTGGGGATCAGCGTCGCCGCCACGTTGCGCAGAAAGAGAAAGGTCACCATCACCACCAGCGCGATCGACAGCATCAGCTCAAACTGCACGTCGCTGATGGAGGCGCGGATGGTCTGGGTGCGGTCGGAAAGTATCGTTATCTTCACGCCGTCCGGCAGCGCGGCCTGTAGCGTGGGCAGCGCCGCCTTGATGCTGTCCACCACCTGAATCACGTTAGCGCCCGGCTGGCGCTGCACGCTGATAACAATTGCCGGGCTGCGGTTGGCCCAGGCGGACTGGAAGCTGTTTTCCGGCCCCTGCTCAATATGGGCGATATCCTTCAGACGCAGCGCCGCGCCGTTCTGATACGTGAGAATCAGGTTGCCGTACTCGGCGGCGGTGCGCAGCTGATCGTTGGCGTCGATGGTGACCGAGTGATATTTGCCGTCGAAGCCGCCTTTGGAACCGTTAACGTTGCTGTTGCCGATCAGCGTGTTGACATCTTCCAGCGTCAGATGATGAGCGGCAAGCGCGGTCGGGTTCATCTGCACGCGGATCGCTGGCTGATGGCCGCCCGCCAGCGTCACCATGCCAACGCCGGAAATCTGCGACAGCTTTAGCGCCACGCGGGTATTGACCAGATCCTGCACCTGCGTCAGCGGCAGGGTGTCTGAACTGGCCGCCAGGGTGATCACCGCGCTGTCCGCCGGATTGACCTTTTTGTAGGTCGGCGGATTGGGCAGATCGCTCGGCAGCAGATTATTGGCGGCGTTGATCGCCGCCTGCACTTCCTGCTCCGCCACGTCGAGCGAAAGATCGAGGCTGAACTTCAGGGTGATAACAGAGGAGCCGCCGGAGCTGGTGGAGGTCATCTGGCTCAGCCCCGCCATCTGCCCCAGCTGGCGCTCCAGCGGCGAGGTCACCGACGACGCCATCACGTCGGGGCTGGCGCCGGGATAGAGCGTGGTGATCTGGATGGTGGGATAGTCCACCTGCGGCAGCGCCGAGGTCGACAGGAATTTGTAGGCAAAAATGCCAGCAACCAGCACGCCGACCATCAGCAGAATGGTAGCGACCGGCCGCTGTATAAAGAGACGTGACGGGTTCATTTTGCCTCGGTGGTCGCGGTCGGTTGCGTCTCATCCGCCAGCGCGACTTTGCTGCCGTTGGTCAGGCGATCGATGCCCTCGGTCACCAGACGCTCACCGGGCTCGACGCCTTTAAGAATCGCCTGCCTGTCGTCGCCGAACGCCGGACCAGCGGAGACCGCCTTGCGCGTCACGGTATTGTCTTTATTGATCGCATAGACAAAGCTGCCGTCGCTGCTCAACTGCAGCGCCTGCGACGGGATCACCGTCGCCCCTGTCAGGGTTGCCATCTGCAAACGCAGATTGACGAACTGGTTGGCGTAGAGCGCCTCATCCTCGTTGGCGAAGGTCGCCTTCAGCGCCACGGTGCCGGTGCTGGTGTCGATCTGATTGCTGATGAATTTCACTGCCCCCTGCGCCAGCGCGCGGCTGTTGTCCTGGTCGAAGGCGGTGGCGGGCAGCGCCTGACCGTTGTGCAGCGCCTTAATCAGCGCGGGAATATAGCTCTGCGGCACGCTAAAGGTCACGGCGGCGGGCTGCATCTGGGTAATGGTGACCAGCCCGGTGCTGCTGGAGCTTTGCACCATATTGCCAGGATCCACCAGCCGCAGCCCGACGCGACCGCTGACCGGCGCGGTGATGCGCGCATATTCAATGCTCAGCTTCGCGCTGGCGATCTGCGCCTGGTCGGCGGCGACGGCGCCGCGGTACTGCCCGACGGTCGCGGTCTGGGTGTCGAGATCCTGACGTGCCAGCGAGTCCTGCGCGTAGAGCTTGCGGTAGCGCGCCAGCGTCAGCTCGGCGCTTTTCAGCAGCGCCTGGTTTTCGCTCAGCTCCGCCTGATACTGATTCAGCGTCGCCTGAAAGCCGCGCGGATCGATCTGCGCCAGCAGCTGGCCCGCCTCTACCTTCTGCCCTTCGGTGAAGTAAACCTTCTCCAGCTGGCCGTCGACGCGGCTGGTGACGGTGACGCTGGCGTTGGGGATCACCGTGCCGAGCGCGTTGAGATAGACCGGCACGTCGGCGGTGGTCGCCACGCCGCTGTGCACCAGCGTCGCGCCGCCGCCCATCATCGCCATGCCCGGCGGCCCGCCGCGTCCGCCGTGACGACCGCCAGGCGGCATCGCACCCTGCCCTTTGCCGAACGGCAACACGCGCCAGACGGCGCCGGCAATCATCACCATCAGGATGAACAGCAGCAGCCATTTAAGCCAGCGGGAACGGGAGAGGCGGGAGGTATGCGTCATGGTTAAAAAGTCTTTGCAGAGGTAGAAAGAAAAACCCCCTATTTTTCAGGGGATTATTACGTTTATCAATCATCACGCCGTGTATTATCTGCGAAGCCCCGGCTGTTTTTCTATCGGCAAACCGTAAGGGTTGCGTTAAGAATGGTCAGACTTTCCAGCCGACGTTCAGCGCCGCATGCAGCGCTATTTACCGCGCTGGCGCCGACGTGAGCCAAAAAAGGTAAGCGGTTAACAACAGGCAAAAAAAAACCCACGCATCCGCGTGGGTTGGTGCAATAAACAGGGTGGATTATCCTTGCGGATGCCGCTGCCTGGAGCAGCGCGTTTTCGCACCTATCAATACCTCTGGGACTGCTATCGTCGCACTCTGCGGCGCGACAAAACAGCGCGAAAACGCAACGGAATTCGGGGAAATGAAACCAGGTATGAATAAGTTCCATACCCGGTTACAGATTGATTTTACTAAGATTTATCTGAAGGATTACTGTAGATGGCGTCCGGCGCAATATTCATATGCTTCAGCACCGGCCCCATAATGTTGCCGAAGATCGGCGCGGCGACCGAGCCACCGAAGTGATCGCCAGCGGTAGGATGGTTAATCATGACCACCAGCGCCACCTCTGGATGGCTGGCGGGGGCGATACCGGCCGTGTAGTTGATATAGCCGCCGTCATATTTTCCGCTGCTGCCCATCTTTTCCGCCGTACCGGTTTTGGTCGCCAGCCGGTAGCCCGGCACCGCCGCTTTGATACCGGTTCCGCCTGGCAGCACGTCGCTCTCCAGCATATGCACCACCTCCTTGACCGTTTCCGGATTCGCCACCTGCCTGCCGAGCACCGGCGGCGTCACGCGAGTAATCGACAGCGGACGGTAGATGCCGTACGAGCCCAGCGTCGCATATTCGCGCGCAATCTGCAGCGGCGTGACGCGCAGACCATAGCCGAAGGAGAAGGTGGCGCGCTCGATATCGGCCCAGCGCTGGCGGTGCGCCGGGAAGTAGCCGACGCTCTCGCCGGTCAGCCCCAGACCAGTGGGTTTACCCAGGCCAAACGCCTGATAGGTATTAACCAGCGCTTCGGCAGGCATTGCCAGCGCAATATGGGAAACGCCGATGTCGCTCGACTTTTGCAGAATGCCGGTCATGGTCAGGCGCGGCCAGTGGCCGACGTCGCGGATCAGGTGGCCGTTGACGCTGTACGGCGTGGTATCAATTACTGAATCAGGGCGGACCAGATGACGCTCCAGCCCTTCCATGACCACCAGTGGCTTCACCGTCGAACCCGGCTCATAGCTGTCGTTAATCGCCGTATTGCGCATTTGCGCCGGCGTGGCGCCATCATAATTGTTTGGGTTAAAGGAGGGATAAGAGGCCATACCGAGAATTTCGCCGGTATCGATTTTGACCAGCACCGCCGCGCCGGAGTCCGCCTTGTTGCGCAGCACGCCGTCGCGCAGCTGGCTGTAGAGCGTGTACTGATCGAACTTGTCGATGCTGAGCTGTACCGTCGGCGGCTGGGTCGGCGGCGTATAGCTCAGCATGGAAATAATATTGCCCGCGGCGTCCTGACGATAAACCTCTTTGCCCGGCGTCCCCTGCAGCACCTTGTCATAGCCTTTTTCCAGCCCGTTCAGGCCGACATTGTCCGCGCCGACGATGCCGATCAGCGGCGCCGCCGCCTCGCTCATCGGGTAGAAGCGGCTGTCGTCATAGACTTCGCTGATGCCCTTCAGGTGCAGCTCGGCGATATCTTTGGCAATGCCGAGCTCAATCTTGCGCCCCAGATAGAGAAAGCGGCGTTTGGGATTGGCGGTAATCTGCGCGGCAATTTGTTCCGGGCGCATATTCAGCGCCGAGGCCAGGTAGGCCCACTTAGCGCTCAGGAAATCAGGGTTCGCCTCCAGCACGCGCATCGGGTCAGCAATAACGTCGCGCGACGGCACCGAAAGCGCCAGCGCTTCGCCGTTGCGATCCAGCAGCGTGCCGCGGTTGGTTGGCAGCGTCACGGTGCGCAGCGAGCGCTGATCCGCCTCATGCTCCAGCATCGGCTGATTCAGAAACTGCAGATCGGCGATACGCGCCATCAGTACCACCATGCAGGTCAGCACGCCAAGGCAAATCAGGCGAAAGCGAAACGGGTTAAACGGGGCTTTGATCTGGTCTTTTCCCAGTAGTTTTTTTATCCGGGGCATAGCTGTCCGCTGCAAAGAAAAGTAAAAAAATATCCACGCGAGCAGTTATAAAGAAAGCGCTACGCCGTTAACAGGAAAACTGTGTATCAGTTCGTAATCGGTGCGCCAGGCAAAAAAAAACCTGCGCATCTGCGCAGGTCGGTGTAATCAAGAAAATCTATTGATGTTCACCCATCAATACCTCTGGGACCCTGACTGTAACAAGGCCACGAGACCGGCTGCCATCACCTAAACGCAACAGTGTCCGGCAAAATGTAACCAGCCATGTGTTTGTTAAGCGATTTTGCAAACCGCATGTTTTTTGATGTCCACCAGGCAGCTCATGGCGTTGGGCCCCTGCGTCAGCGATGAAGTGCCGATATCCAGCGTCAGCACGTTGGGATTGCCCGCACGGTCAAACGGCTGCCACTCCGCGCCGAAGCCGGGATCGAACCAGGCGCCGGTAGCGACGATCACCACGCCCGGCGTCAGCCCGTCGGTCAGGCGCGCGCCCGCCAGCATCGCGCCGCGCGCGTTACGCACCTCAACCACCTCGCCGTCGGCAATGTCGCGCGCCGCCGCGTCCTGCGAATGCAGATAGAGCGTTTCATGGCCGGCGGTTTTGTTGCCCTGCACCGTCGGGGTGGCGTCAAGCTGGCTGTGCAGTCGATCTGACGGCTGGATAGAGATCATATGCAGCGGGAACTGCTCGCTTAGCGCCGCGCCCAGCCACTCCTGAGGTTCGCGCCACTCCGGATGACCGGCGAAATCGGCCAGATCGTAGTCGGCAATGGTCTGGCTGAAGAGCTCAATCTTGCCGCTGGCGGTTTTGATCGGGTGACGCACGGGATCGGCGCGGAAATCCTCCATAAAGATGTAGGGCTTGCCGCCTTCCGGGATCTCAACGAAGCCGCGCGACCAGAACTCGGCGAATTCCGGAAAGTCGATGCCCTTGCGCGCATGCGCCGTCGCGCACTGCTGATAAAGGTGTTCGATCCACTGACGCTCGTTGCGCCCCTCGGTGAACTGCTGACGATACCCGAGGCGTTCGGCCAGATCGGCGAAAATATCGAAGTCGTTGCGCGCCTGATGCTGCGGCTTAATCGCCTGATGCATCGCCAGCACAAAACGGTCGCGCGAGGAGCCGCCGATATCGTTGCGCTCCAGCGTGGTGGTGGCGGGCAGGACGATATCCGCCATCTGCGCCGCTGGCGTCCAGACGATATCCTGCACCACCACGGTGTCGGGCTTCTGCCAGACTTCGACCAGCCGGTTAAGCTGCTGATGATGGTGGAAAGGATTGCCGCCCGCCCAGTGCACCAGATGAATGTCGGGATAGGTCAGCGTCTCGCCCTGGAACGCGTAAGGCTGGCCAGGATTGAGCAGCATATCGCTGATGCGCGCCACCGGAATCGACAAGCCGGAAGGATTGGGGCCGGTCGCCATCAGCGGCGCCGGGCCGTCCTGACGCGGGTTGCCGACGCTGTTCATCGAACCGTGGCCGAACGAGAAGCCCGCGCCCGGCAGGCCGGGCTGGCCGAGCATCGACGAGAGCGCGATCATCATCCAGTAAGGCTGCTCGCCGCGATGGGCGCGCTGCACCGAGTAGGAGCAGGTCATAAAGCTGCGCTTGCCGATCAGCTGTTCGGCCAGGCGAACGATGCGCTCCGGCGGAATACCGGTGATGCGGCTCGCCCAGCCGGCGGTTTTGGCGACGCCGTCGCTTTCGCCCAGCAGGTAGGCGCGCAGCTGCGGCCAGCCGGTGCAGTGGCTGGCGAGAAACGCCTCGTCCACCGCGTTGCGCTGGGCGATCTCATAGCCGAGCGCCAGCATCAGCGCCACGTCGGTATTGGGGCGAATCGGGATCCAGTCGGCGTTAACCCATGCCGGGCAGTCGTCGCGCATCGGGCTGATGTTGATGACCGGTGTGCCTTTGGCCGCCAGCTGCTCCAGCGCGGGTTTCAGGCTGTGCTGGCCTGCTCCGCCCGATGCCACCTGGGCGTTTTTCAGCGCCAGCCCGCCGAAGGCGACGAAAATCTCCGCATGCTCCACCACCTGCGGCCAGTCGGTAACGCGGCCGGTCAGCGGCATATAGGTGCCGATCACATAGGGCAGGAAGAACTGCGCCGCGCCCCAGCTGTAGTTGCCCTGCTGATCGACGCCGCCGCCGCCCTGAAAATAGAAGCGCCGCACCAGGGTGCGCGCGTGGTTGACGCGGCCCGCGGACGACCAGCCGTAAGAACCGTTGAAAATGCCGGAGGCGCCGTAGCGTTCGCGGATGCGGCGGTTTTCCTCCGCCACCAGATCCAGCGCGGTCTCCCAGTCGACGGCGACGAAATCTTCGCGGCCGCGCAGCGTGCGGTCGCTGTTTTCGCGCGATTTCAGCCAGGAGCGGCGCACCATCGGCTGCCGAATACGTTTGTCGGAATAGACCAGCTCGGGAATGGTGTTCAGCATCGGCGACGGATCGGCGTCGGCGAAGAACGGCTCGCAGCCGATCAGACGATCGTTTTCAGTCACGGCGCTGAACGCGCCCCAGTGCGCCAGATGTGGCACTCGCTTTTTCATGGTTTCTTTTACGGCAGATAAGGGAAAAAGGCAGGATACCACGCGACCCCGCGCCGGGTTAAGCCTGGAGTTTTCCCCCTTTTTGCGACGGCGCAGACATTCTGTCAGCTTGATACAGGCCGCCTTTTCCGTAACACTGCTGCCATGTGTAAACGTTTTCCCTGGAGCAGGTCGAGGCATGGCTACGATTAAGGATGTTGCCAGACTGGCGGGTGTTTCCGTCGCGACGGTGTCCCGTGTGATTAATAATTCGCCTAAAGCCAGCGAGAGCTCGCGTCAGGCCGTCAGCCAGGCGATGGAGGAGCTGCAGTATCATCCCAACGCCAACGCGCGCGCGCTGGCGCAGCAGTCGACCGAAACCTTAGGCCTGGTGGTCGGCGACGTTTCCGATCCTTTTTTCGGCGCAATGGTTAAGGCGGTTGATGAGATCGCCGGACAGACCGGCAACTTTTTGCTGATTGGTAACGGTTACCACAATGAGCAAAAAGAGCGGCAGGCGATTGAGCAGCTGATGCGCCACCGCTGCGCCGCGCTGGTGGTGCATGCAAAGAAGATCCCCGACGCCGAACTGGAGCAGCTGATGAAGCAGATGCCGGGCATGGTGCTGCTGAACCGGCTGCTGAAAGGGTTTGAACAGCGCTGTATCGCGCTCGACGACCGCTACGGCGCCTGGCTGGCAACGCGCCATCTTATCCAGCAGGGACATCAGAATATCGCCTTTATCTGCTCAACCCACCCCATTTCCGACTCCGAAGATCGCCTGCAGGGCTACTACGACGCGCTGAAAGAGCACGGTCTGCCCGCTAACGATCGGCTGGTGACCTTTGGCGAACCGGATGAAGTAGGCGGCGAGCAGGCGATGACCGAGCTGCTGGGACGCGGCCGCAGCTTTACCGCCGTGGCCTGCTATAACGATTCGATGGCGGCTGGCGCGCTGGCGGTGCTGAGCGATAACGGCGTGCGCGTGCCGGAAGAGATGTCGCTGATTGGCTTCGATGACGTGCTGGTGTCGCGCTATGTGCGCCCGCGCCTGACCACGGTGCGCTACCCCATCGTCACCATGGCGCAGCAGGCAGCGGAGCTGGCGCTGGCCCTGGCCCATGCGCAGCCGCTGCCGGAGGTGACCAATATATTCAGCCCAACGCTGGTACGGCGCCATTCGGTGAGCGGGCCGGGTTAAAGCGCGCGCCGGTAGAGTTTGACCGGTTTATCGGGGTACTCCAGCGCCTCGCCCGCTGGCGTCCAGCCGCAGCGCTCATAATAGCCGCCGAAGGTCGACCAGAGCCACAGGCTGCGGTGGCCGCGCTGCCGCGCATAGTCAATCACATGCTGCTGCAGCGCCGCGCTCAGGCCGGTGCCGCGCGCGCTTTCATCGACGTAGAGCGCGGCGAGCCAGGGAAAGAGATCCTGACGGCTAATCAGATCGCAGCGCCAGAAGCCCACCGTGCCCACTGCCCTGCCCGCGTCGTCGACCGCGACGAAAGTAACGGGAAACGCGGCCCCATGCAGCGAGCTCTCCACCACGCTGGCCATAAAGTCGCGCCCGTTTTCCGCATCAAAGGCGCGCCACAGCCAGTCGGTCACCTGTTCGGCGAACTGCGGCGCGTCGCGCAACGAGAGGATCTTCATCGCGCGCCTTAGCCCAGCTCAAGCGCCAGCAGTTCCTGAATAGTCTGCGCCCGGCGGATTTCACGCGGTTCGCCCTGCTCGAACAGCACTTCCGGGATGAGCGGGCGGCTGTTGTAATTAGAGGACATGGAGGCGCCGTAGGCGCCGGTATCGTGAAATACCAGATAGTCGCCCACCTGCGCCGCCGGCAGCGCGCGCGTTTCGACCTTACCGCCTTCCAGCTGGGTAAAGACGTCGCCCGACTCGCACAGCGGTCCGGCGACCACGCTATCGCGCAGGGTGTGCTCATCAATCGCGCGACCGTCGCCCGGCAGCAGCGAAATATGGTGATAGCTGCCGTACATCGAGGGACGCATAAGATCGCTAAAGCCCGCATCCACCAGCACGAAGTGGCGGCTGCCCATCGCTTTCACCGCGCGCACCTGCGATACCAGCACGCCCGCCTCGGCAACCAGGAAACGCCCCGGCTCGATCTCCAGCTTAACGGCATGGCCGAGGTGATCGGCGATACGCTGACGCGCCGCGTCCCACAGGCCGAAATAGTGCGCGGTGTCGATCGCCTCTTCGCCGAGGCGGTAAGGAATTGAGAGCCCGCCGCCTGCCGAAATCGCCTCAAGGTCGTGACCGAGCGCGATGACCTGCTCCACCATCGCGTCGCACACCTGCTGCAGGTGGTCGTAATCCACGCCGGAGCCGATATGCATATGCAGCCCGATCAGGCGCAGCCCGTAGGTTTTGATCGCCGCCAGCGCCTGCGGCAGTTCGCTGTGCCAGATGCCGTGCTTGCTGTTTTCGCCGCCGGTATTGGTTTTCTGGCTATGGCCGTGGCCGAAACCGGGGTTGATGCGCAGCCATACCGCGTGGCCTGGTGACACCTGGCCCAGCTGGTGCAGCATATCCACCGATCCGGCGTTCACCGGCACCTTGAGTTCGGCAATGCGCGCCAGCGTCGGCCGGTCGAATACGTCGGCGGTAAAGACGATATCCTCGCCGCCCGGCTGAAAGCCCGCCGCCAGCGCGCGTTCGATTTCGCCAAGGGACACGGAGTCGACTTTGACGCCCGCCGCGCGCATCAGGCGCAGAATATGAATGTTTGAGCAGGCTTTCTGCGCAAAGCGCACCACGTCGAAGGCGCGCAGCTGTTCGATGCGCTGCTGAATAATCTGGGCATCATAGGCCCAGAACGGGCCGCTGTACTGCTGCGCGAGCGGCAGCAGCTGCGCGGCGTTGAGTGCGGTAGTAGGGTCGGTCAAGGCGCGGGGCATAAGCATTCTCCTGTGAGTTACCCCTATTAGGCCAGACGCGTGCCATGCTGAAAAATATCTGTTTTAATAGCTTCTATTCAAAATGGATATGGCAGCACATGGCAAAAATCAACTGGCGGCATATCGAGATTTTTCATGCGGTGATGACCAGCGGCAATCTGACGCAGGCCGCCGCGCTGTTGAACACTTCGCAGCCCACCGTCAGCCGCGAACTGGCGCGGCTGGAGAAGCAGCTGGGGTTGACGCTTTTCACCCGCGTGCGCGGTCGGCTGCAGCCCACGGTACAGGGCCTGCGGCTGTTCGAAGAGGTGCAGCGCTCCTGGTACGGGCTGGATCGCATTATGGAAGCCGCCGACGGGCTGCGCCAGTTCCGCCAGGGCGAACTGTCGGTCGCCTGCCTGCCGGTCTTTTCGCAGTCGCTGCTGCCGCCGCTGGTGCAGCCCTTTATGCAGCGCTATCCCGATGTCAGCCTGAATATTATTCCGCAGGAGTCGCCGCTGCTGGAGGAGTGGCTGTCGGCGCAGCGCTACGATCTCGGCCTGACGGAAACCCAGCATGCGCCCGCCGGCACGGAGCGGCTGCCGCTGCTGACCTGCGACGAGGTCTGCGTGCTGCCGCGGGATCACCCGCTTTGCGCGCGCGCGGTGCTGACGCCGCAGGATTTCGCCGGAGAGAACTACGTCAGCCTGTCGCGCGCCGACAGCTATCGTCAGCTGCTGGATACGCTGTTTCATGAGCAGAGCGTGGAGCGCAGGCTGGCGCTGGAGACGCACAGCGCGGCGTCGGTGTGCGCCATGGTGCGCGCGGGCGTGGGGATTTCAGTGGTGAATCCGCTGACGGCGCTCGACTATGCCGACAGCGGCGTGGTGATGCGCCGATTTAGCGTCGCGGTGCCTTTTACCGTGAGCCTCGTGCGACCGCTGCACCGCCCCGCGTCGGCGCTGGTGGCGGCTTTTGTCGACCACCTGCAGGCGCAGGTGGCCGATTTTCCTCAGCGCATCGCCGAACGGCTGGCTTAAGCGCGCACTGCGGCGGCATTGCCGCCCGACTTACGGAAGGTGATCAGGCAGATAATCAGGCCAATAGCGGCCAGCGCGGCGGCGGCCACCGGCACGGCAGTCAGGCCATAACCTCGGCCGATTACCGCGCCGCCGACCCAGGCGCCCAGCGCGTTGCCGACGTTAAAGGCGGAGATGTTCAGCGTCGAGACCAGGTTCGGCGCCTCTTTGCCGTGGCGCACCACGTTGATCTGCAGGCCCGGCACGGTGGCGAACGTCGCCATCGCCCACAGAAACAGCGTCACCTCCGCCAGCCAGAGCGCATGGCTGGTCCAGCTAAACAGCAGCGAGAAGAGGGCGATCAGCGAGAAGCTTAAAATCAGGCTGAAAGAGACCTTCCAGTCCGCCAGCTTGCCGCCGAGAATATTACCGACGGTGAGGCCCGCGCCAATCAGGAACAGCGTCCAGCTCACGCCGCGCGCGCTGATGCCGGTAACCTGCAGCAGCAGCGGCGCGATATAGCTGAACAGCGCAAACATCGCCGCGGCAAAGAACACCGTCATCAGCAGCGAAAGCCACAGTTTGCCGTTGGCCAGCGCGCTGATTTCGCTCGCCAAATGCACCGGCTTCTCTTCTTTATTAGTGGGTAGGCTGACGATCAGCGCGATAAAGGCGAGTACGCCGATAATGGCAACGCCCCAGAAGGTAGCGCGCCAGCCGAACAGCTGACCAAACCAGGTGCCGAGCGGCACGCCAAGCACGTTGGCCAGCGTCAGGCCCGTAAACATCAGCGCCACCGCAGAGGCCTGTCGGCCAGGCGCCACCAGACTTGCCGCCACCACCGCGCCAATGCCGAAAAAGGCGCCGTGGCAGAGCGCGGTAATGACGCGGGCCATCATCAGCAGGTTATAGGTGTAGGCGAGCGCGCAGAGCACGTTGCCGACAATAAAGATAATCATCAGCAGGATAAGCGTCTTTTTACGCGGCAGCTTTGCGGTTAACAGCGCCATAATCGGCGCGCCGATGGCGACGCCCAGCGCATAGCCGCTAATTAGCCAGCCTGCTGACGGGATCGAGACCTGCAGATCGCCCGCCACCTCGGGCAAGAGCCCCATAATGACGAACTCGGTGGTTCCAATCGCAAACGCACTCAGCGCCAGCGCCAGTAAAGCAACAGGCATAACACACTCTCCCAATCGATCTGCAGGTGAACGCCGCGGCGGACGCCGGGCGCGGACGGTTATAAAAATTTGAACTTCGTCACGGTGAGTATTAAATCATAGCCGTCAGCGTGCATACACCCTGCGTGCGGCAAGGAACTTTTGCCGCGGGCGCAATAATAGCGCGCCGTTCGCGTGATGGAATCTTAACAATCTTCTCCGCTTTAACGCGCTACGCTTGAGGGTAAGCGCCAGAGGCGTGGCGCGCAGGCGCGCTTTGCGTGTGGATTCAATCAGGTAAAGGAATGGTGCGCGCTGCCGATACTCCAGTTGCCCTATCTGGAAATGTGAAGCCATTCTTATGCGGGGAGAGACTATGCAGCGGCTAATCGCCCTGACGGCGCTCTGTCTCAGCGGCTGCTCCGTCGGCCACTACGAGTACAGCAGCGAAGCGCAAAAGCGCGTCGATATGACCTATACCGGCATTCCCACCGCGCTCGGTCTGGGAACACTGGGCACCACGATCCCGCTGACGGCGGAGTACAGCCTGACCGCCGCGCACGTTGCTAAATTTTCGCTCTATCGCGTCAAGGCCTGGCATCCCGAGTGCGATATCGCCGTGGTCTATCACAAAAATGCCGAAGCGAACCTGCCGCCGCGCTTTCGCAACAGCCGCATCGGCGACAGGGTGAATCTCTACGGCTATAGCTTTATTAGTGCGATGCCGGTCAGCTCCAGCGGCGAGAACCTGATTAACACCTCGCTGGCCAACAGCTGGAACAAGGCGCAGTGCGTCGTGGTGGCGGCTAACGCGGGCGTGGTAAAAGGCATGTCGGGCGGCGCGGTCTATAACGCGTCCGACGATACCCTGGCGGGCGTGATCGTCGGCTACAGCAGCCGCATTGATGATAACCAGAGCGGGAAGACGCTCTATCGCGACGTCGCGCTCTATGTGCCCTATGCCCGTTTCGAAGCCTGGCTGAACGGCGTGGTGAAGTCCTGAATATCTGCCTCGGCAGGATAAAGAGCGAGAGCATCTGGCAGCCCTCGCCCGGGGTATTGCAATCTACAGTTCGGTGATGATCAGCGTCGCGGATGCCGTAAAGCCGCCTGTTGCGATAGCGCTAGTGGCGACGGAGGGGTTTCTCAGCAGGCTAAAGATCAGGTTTTTCGATCCCGATCCGGTAACGCTCATGCTAAATGCATCGCCGTTGTTAAGCGTTGAGCCGCCCTCTTCTCTTACGCTGACGCCCAGTGCGCTGTTACTGGTGACGATTTGCGAGGTGGACCAGGAGACCGGCGTCATATTGAGCTTCAGGGAAAAGTTATGGGTGCTGGTACCGGTACAGCTTAGCTTGACGCTCACGGTTTTATCCGCCGCCGTTCCCGCCGTGGTGCCTATAGAGGCGCGTTCAATAGGATCGAAAGCGACGTTAAGACTCGGCGTCGATACGCTACAGGTATCGGCTACGACGCGGTTTACCGGTGCCGAACACATGACCTGACCGGCAGGATAGGTATAGTTGATCCCCCATATTCCCCAGCCCGTGGTGCCGTTAACGGCGGTGACGCTGAAGCACAAATTTTTATATACCTTGCCGTTCCACACGTTACTGCCGCCACCATTGGCGCCGGCGCTAATGGTGCCATTCAGAATGGTGCCGGTAAGGAATTTCTTTCCCAGGTTGCCCCAGGTTTTGGGATCCCATGCGGGATAGCTAATGGTCTTCTCCCAGAAAGGCCCCACCAGTTTTGTGCAGCTGGTGTCCGAAGTGCAGTTTGCCAGGTAGAGCTGAACGCCCGAGGGTGAAAAAGGCAGGCCTACCGCGTCATGCGCCGTACTGGTCTTGGTCAGGGTGAAATTAGTGCCGGGTCCGCACTGATCGTTAGCGCCGTAGCAGGTGACGCTAAAGTCATAGGCATCGCAGCCAGCGGACCACAGCCAGATAACCGTTCCGGCCAGCAACGTTTTAATAAGCTTCGAATTAAAAAACGTGGATATATTCATCATTATTTTCCTGCCAGGCGCTTTTGCATGACAATATGTTTTTAAACAGATTGAGAACATCGCTTAATGCCAGCCAGCTTATTCATAATTCAGCGTGAAGTTGGCTGTCGCGTTAAACTCGCCCTTTACGATGGCGTGATGTTGAATAGCGCTCGGCTTTCCCCTGACATAGCCTTTTAGCGTCAAATTTGTCGTGCCTGCGCTTAATGAAAAATTTGGCGTTGCGCTATTAAAGGCTAACGCGGTGCCATCCAGCGTTTCCAGCCCAATGGCAATGCCGCTGGCGGTGCCGGTTACGGCCAGCATATCGGTGAGTTCGTTGTCCGCCGTTCCGCTAAACGTCAGGCTTACCGTCTCGCCAAGGCTTAAATCGCACTCAAGCAGCCGAATAGTAAAAGGCTGGCTGTGGATTCGCTCATTGATATAAAGATATTTGTCGACAATGGTGCCGAAATCGAGCTCAACGGTTTCCGTCTCTGGATTGAGCACGCAGGGTTCGGCCACTAAATTACCGGAAAATTGCAAATTATTCGTCACGGCAACGCTACGGGACGGGCTTATCACCGCGCTTATTAACAAAACAGAACAGGCGATCGCCCTAAAATAAGCACATCTGGCTGTTGTTAACATTATTCATACTCCGCCAGCAGGGTCGCGGTCGCGCTAAATGCGCCTTCGATAAGGGGGGCGCCAGATGAAACGGGCACAGCTTCCAGCACGGGGGGGCGACTATAGTCAATTACAAAGGGCTGATTAATAACGACTGGCGTTCCATTTTGCAGGATTTCGATGCCGAGGCCGCTCACGGAGGTTTCAATAGCTCCGCTGTCATAAGCCGTCTGCGTTCCTTTAAGCGTCATATTTAAATTCACCGTTTCGTCCGGATCGTCACACTCCAGCGTATAGGGAATCGTCTGCTTATATCGCTCGCCGTCAACTTTATTAATCCCGACATTACCAAATTCAACCGCGATTACGCCGTCATTATTTATATGGCAGGGCTTTCGCTTCAGTGTGCCATGAATAACGACGCTGAGCGTATCGCCCGTCTGTTCCGCGCTGGAAAAAAAATTAACAAACAGCAGCAGCAGAACAGCGAATCCTTTTATGATGTGCCGTACTGGACGCCTGGCGTTCATTTCTCTGCTTCCTTATTGATAGGCGACTTCGAGGGTAGCGGAGGCGTTAAACTCCTGCCCGTTGCTAAAACTGGCACCTGACTGCTTAACCAGCACAACGTCAAGCGCCGACGGAGAAGCGGCATCAAGCGTGAACCAGGTATTAGGGCTTATCTGGCTATTGTTCTGCAGTAATTTAATGCCTAACCCGACAACATCCGTCATTAATAGCGCCGTATCGAAAGAGGCGGCACTACCGATCCATCGCATGCTGACGCTTTTGCCGTCGGCATCGCCTTCGCAGCTCAGCGTATAGGGCACCGACTCTTTGTAGTAATCGCCGCTAATTTCACTGATATAGACATCGCCAAATTCAACCTGGATCTTTTCGTTACTGCCAAACAGGCAGGACGCCGTCGCGACCACCGTTCCGCTGATATTGATAGTGACGGGGTCGAGCGCAAAAAGCGGCTTTGTGGTTAATCCCAGGCTAAGGATGAGCCAGCCTTGCACAACACGCCTTAACAGGCTCAGCCGCCATAAAAGGTGCAGCCGTGAATAAACAGGCATTTCTTTACCCTTAGTCATAATTCAGCCTGAAGTTGAGGGTGGCGTTAAAGGCGCCAGCGACCAGCGGCGCGACGGTTCGCTCTGGAAGCACATACCAGGTCAGTGCATCATGGTATGGCGCGATAAAGCGCGGTTCACTTCTGCTGCCCAGCCGGACATCCCGCATGCGGCTATCCAGCAGGCGCAGACCTATCCCCTGAGCACCGTCGACTTTCACTAAATCAGGCGACGCGGTGTCTGCCGGTGCGATAAAAGAGACCGACACCACGGGCTGACGGCTATCCCATACTGAACCCTGCGTCAGGCTATCCCGCTGCTGGCCGCCGCTAAGCAGACAGTCACGTAAAATCAGCTGGAAAGGGGTCGCCTCTCCGCGCTGGCCTACCCTGGCTAAATCACCCGTCACAATGGTACCGAGCTGAACCTGCTGGTAAGCGCTTTCCATTTCCAGCCTGCAGGCGCCCTGGGATAAGGCACCCGTCACATGCAGCGTTCCCCATTCGCCATCGACCTGACTGAAATCTTTGGCCTGAGCGTGATGAAAAGTCATTAATCCGCTCACCGCCAGCACACCGAGCAGGCATCGACAGCCGTTGCCCTTACGCCATATAGCCAAACCACTTTTTATTAAAGAAGAAGCCCTGTTATATATATGCGATCCCTGATAATGAGTGCTTAACGTCTGTCGCCTGGCCTCAGCCTTCTTTATAATCCGCTACGCTGCAGCCTGCGCCAGCACAGTGAAACACCAGCTGTGGCCGTCCGCCGTAGTCGTTGATAAATGTCACCGCTGGTGCGCTGCCGATCCGCTCTGCGCTGACAGGCAATAGCGCGCTGCTGTGCGGCGAGATCATTAACGGCTTGACGTCATCAATCTCTTTGCCTGCTGCGCTCACCCCAACCAGCGTAAAAAAATAGGGGGACTGATTGTCGACGCGATATTTTGCGCCGTCACGTTTCAGGCTAATGCTCTCTTTCCAGACGTTGATCATGCCCACGGCGTTTTTTATTAGCGCCTGTGGGCGATAAAACATTTTGATACGCGTTTGTAGCGCAATTTGCAGCGTATTGGCCTTGTTCGACCGCGGCGGAATTTCACGCAGGTTAAAGTAATAGAGGGTTTCCTGGTCTTGCGGCAAGGTATTGACCGCAGGTAACGCCTGAACCTTGACCTGGCTTTTGGCCAGAGGCTCAACCCGCTGCAGCGGTGGCAAAACAATCAGCGGCGAATCGATTTTTACGCCGTCTGCATTCTCAATCCATCCCTGGGCAAGATAGGGAAGATCTTTATTTTTGTTGCTGATATTGAGGCTCAAAGAGCGACTGCCGCCATCGAATATTATTCGGGTACGGTCTAAGGCGATTGCGGCGCTGGCCTGCGGTGCCAGTATGGCGCTCGCCAGCACGCCAGTTAAAAAGGAGCTCAAACAGGTTAATTTCATCTTTCTTCTCACTCAGGATGTTAGCTGCGGCATTAAGGCTTACTGACCGTTTCACAAGGTAAAAGCAGCCCGCGGGTTAAAGGTGGCAGTGGCGCTGGCAATATCACCGCGCAATGCGCTTTTCCGTCCCATTTAACCGTCATTTTCTCTCCAGCATTTATTCCGGTCAGCCAGACGCTGCCGTCATCATTAATAATGCCGGTTTGATAATTATTTTTATTTTCGACCGTCGCGCCGAAGGGCGGAGACGTTCCGTCTGACAGTTTGATAACCGCCATGGCTTTTTCGCCGGAAATGACACCTAATTTACGATAACCAATGGCGCCCTCGGTTAATGAGGCCTGCACGACTGAGCGAGGCGCATCAGCATTATCTGCCAGCTTATCCAGATCGATACGCACGCTGCTGCGGTAATAATTATTAAGATCGCCAACGATGGCTTTCCCCCAATAATTTGTATGGCTGACGCCACCGTTACCGACGAGCGGCACGCCCTTAACGCCTTCGGTATCGATCATCATTCGCGTCCCGCCCAGCGTCGTAATGCGATGCAAAGCCACGCCCTGCGCTGTCGCCGTCATCCCGCCCTGGAGCGATAGCCCGACCGAACTATATTGACTGCCGCTATAGCTCGCATTTGCCGTCATACTGGCAAGATCCCCGTCATGGGTATAATAACCGCTGAGCGTGCCCTTGCCGTCCGATCCGACGCCTGCGCTGATTTGATAATTACTGTTACTGTCGATGCGGTTATATAAACTAACTGAATGCGACGTTTTATTATTGTAATACTGTCCGTCATAGCTCACTGACCCACCACTCCCCCAGGGAACGGTCAAGGTTAAATAAGCGCCATCGTCATTTTGGTGGTGATAAACAGAACGATAGGCTGTGAGGTTCAGACTCAAATTTTTCAGGCGCAGCAGATCAAAGTATTTAGCAACAGAGAGCGTATAGCTGTCGTTGGCTGCCTGATTCCAGTAAGTCTGATGGCTGTAGTTCAGGTAACCACTCAGGCCAATACTTTCGAACTGTTTATTGAAGGTGATGGTATAGAGCTCTTTCCCCTGTCCCGCGGTGGTGCCCAGATAGCGCAAATCCAGGTACTGGGACATGCTCATATAGTCACGTTCAGAAAACCGGTAGCCAGCAAAGGTCACCTGGCTATCAATCTCTTCAAAACGCTTTGAATAGCTGAGACGCCAGGACTCACCCGTTTTGGTTCCCTGCTCTGGCAGACGCGCGCGCGACTGGGTGACGTCCAGGGAGAGCGCGCCCAGCGCAAGCAAGTCGCGACCCAGGCCAGCCGAAAGCGCATTGTAGTCGCCCCCCAGGATCGCCCCGCCGTAAAGCGACCAGCCATTATTAATGCCCCACGAAAATTCGCTGCTGGCAAAGCCTGGTCCACGGCTATTGCGCTGATAGTCAGAAGGCTTGCCCAGCGCCAGCTTATAGCGCACCAGTCCAGGACGCGTAAGATAGGGAATGTTAGCCGTATTAACCTGAAACGTCCGAACGCTGCCGTCCTGCTCTTTGACCTGCACATCCAGGGTGCCGGACACCGCGGAGCTTAAATCCTGGATACGGAAAGGTCCTGCGGGCACCTGCGTTTCATAGATAACGCGTCCCTGCTGAGAAATCGTGACTTTGGCATCGGTTTTCGCTACGCCGCTCACCTCCGGCGCATAGCCGCGCAGATTAGGCGGAAGCATGCTGTCGTCAGAAATTAAAGTCGCACCGGTAAAGCGAAAGCTGTCAAAAATATCAGAATAGAGATAGTTTTCGCCAAGCGTTAATTTGGCGCGCAGCGCCCCGATAGCGCGATACATATAGTATCGGCTCATGCGCAAACTCTGCTGGGAGGGCGCTGCTTTGCCGGTGACATGGTTATAATAACCTTGCCAGTCTGCTCTCATTCGCCATGGGCCCGCATTTAAACCCACCACCCCATTCCCGCTGAGGTCTTGTTCGTTTTTACTGTCTTCAGCGCGGCTTGTGTTGTGAGCATTGAGGCTGTAATCGAAAATCATGCCGGGTATGCCCTCATCCCAGCGAGAAGGAGGATCCCAGTTATCGGAAATATATTCGATATATGCCTGAGGTATGGATATATCGAGCGTATTCTCTGCCAGATTACCGCGCGTCTGCGCGCCAGGTAGGGATTCGATATCCAGGCAGGTACCGTTACTTTTCCACCTAAGCTGGTTTCTCATTTTGTTCTTCAGGCCAATCTGGTCGACAATCGCAGGCGTCAGGCAGGCTTCACTGCGCTGGGGATCGTCGGCAGAGGCGGTGAATATCACCTCCAGCTCATTGAGCTCGTGGTGATTGACTCGCAGCATTAAGGGATATTTGCCAGGCATAATATAACCCGCCCGTGCAAAATGACTTAAGTCAATATGTTCGCGATCTTTAACGTCAAGCACATCGGTATTGAACTGAATATTCTGATTATCATTAGGTTCAGCTGCAAATGTGCAAAAACTCACGCCTGAAGCCAGAGCGATCCAGACAAATAAAGGTCGTAATGGAACACTCAGTCGCGGTATCTGTGAACTCTGCTGATTTCCATTCATCAGTAATAATCCATTTTAAAACGAATTGTACTTTGATAAGTCCCTGCCCTGACCGTTTCCCGGTTTGCCATCAGACGCAAGCTGTAGTCCAGTTTCATCTGGCCTGCTTCGATGTTTCTTTCAGGCATTGTTTGCCCTGGCACAGCAATATTTCCTGCGCTATCGCTGATTTGAATACCAACGCCTGTTGCTTCGCCGTCAGCGCTGAAGAGATTTCCATTGGTTGTTTTGCCATCAAAGGTAATAGCAAATTTCGACCAGTCGTTTTTATTGTTTTGCGAAGTCTCCAGCGAGCAGTTAATCAGCTGAATAGTAAAAGGCCTGGACGGACTAACCCCTTCACTAATAATGGTGCTGACAGGAATAACAGATAAATCGATGCTCTGATCGCGGCTGTCAGCGGCTATGGCGCAGGGCGTATCAATAATCGAACCATGCATACGTACATTACCGTGCATGCTATTCGCTGCGCTGGCAAACGGAACCAGACTCAGCACAGCCAATGCAAGTAAACAGAGCTGAGTTGTTCTCATAATGGTTGGCACCTGGTGCGTCAAAAACGGGAAAGTAAAAACGTAATAAACAGGCGCTTTCACGCCTGTTTGGTATGGTTAATCAGATTATTGATATGCCAGGGTAAAATTAGCGACGCTGGTGAACTCACCGGCGACGATGGGGTTAGTGGAGTTATCAGCAGCGCCCTGAAGATAAGCAGAGAACAGCAGCTCGCCTTCAGTAGAGGCATCCGTAAAGGTATAAGCCGTGCTGGCAGAGCCAAGTGTAACCGCGCTATTGTTATTATCAGTAATAGCAATACCTGCACCTGATGCCGTACCGCTCAGCGCCAGCAGGGTTGAGGTGGTATCAAAACTTGCATTTTTACCGGTAAAGGTTGCGGTTACCGTTTTGTTTTTCAGGCCGGTCACATCACAATCTTCAAGTTTAATGCTGAAGTTTTTCGGCGTTGATTTTCCGCCCGCTTTTAGCGCGGAGCTTGAAACCTGGCCCAGATCAACCGTCTGCTCAGCGGTGTCAGCGGTAATTGAGCAAGGCGCTTCAATAATTTCGCCTTTAAAATTGACGGTCCCATGTCCCTGGCCTTTGGTTGCTACACTGCTGCTATCCGCAGTGGTATCGGCGGCAAATACGCTGCCTGCTGCCAGAATCATGCCTAACGCCATAGCCAGCTTAATTTTTTTCATTTTCAGTCATCCTTAAATTTTTGATTTTATGCAATAGATGAGAACGCGCCGTCTGGCCTCTTCATCTACCGCTTTCTTGAGCGATAAGCCCGTTAGGCTTTGCTGCGGCGTATTTATATCTACATAGAATTAAGTCGTAAAACAGAACCAATATAAGAACATTCCAAATAAGCACTGCCATAAATAGTCATTTGACACCCCAAAAAGGAAACAAATGAAAACAAGCAAAGCAATCAACAAGTTATGCAACCTAAAAGGTGCCATTTCAACTGTATAAACAGAGATTGCTTTCAGATATTTCGTCATCGCGCGACAGACGAAAACAGCAAATATGAATTTGCTTATGCAATAAGAGAGCGCCTGTTCGCATTAAGTACCAGCACTATAAAACATCCGTTCTGCGCACCACCCTCAAGACACAAAAAAGCTGACTCAGCTAAAAATGAGCGATATCCCTTAAGCGACATAGTGAAAAACGTAAAGATTAAGCGTTAATCTATTCTGGAAAAAAGATGATGGTGTATAAGGGCGTAGTCGTCGTTTAAAGCAAGGCGTTCTGGATAAGCCTTTTCCATTTACCTTAATCGTTTCTGTCTTCACAAAAAAAGTAGTTAATAATACGATAGAACTCCACGCTGTTCTTACACTGCCATTTTGTCATGATCTTCTTTTTCATGTAGCTGATACATTTTTCTGAGCATTGAAAATGGCGCGCGATGTTCTTATTGGATACGCCATGATAGATGTAATGGCAGAATCTTCTCTCCCTGGCCGTGAGAAACATATTATTTCTCTTCGTCTTTGTTCTCTCCTCGTCACTGGGGCAGCGATATATCGTATTGATGAGGAGTGTGCTGAACGCTTCAATACTGGTTTTGCAGGAAATCATTTTGATATTCTCCATCGCGGTGAACACGCGCAGCGCATCATAAATTCTGTCTGGCACGACCACGATTGAATATCTTTTATTAAACTTCAACCTTTTATCTGCCTGCATAAGACCCATCAGATTAACGCGTTTAACGGTAATCGATATTCGTTTTCCAGCGACGACTTTATTCGCGAGCAGCTCTACGCCGTGTAACAGCATCTGATCATTACCAAGAACAAAAAGTTCGCAATTCATTAGAAAAAACATCTCCCGATCCCAAAAAATTAACATATTAAAAAAACGAAATCACTCTAATACGCCTTGGCTCAGGCCGTCTATATTTATATAAGGTTTAGACCAGGCAAAAAGTGCTCAATCATTTAATTAACATGCTCTGCAAAATAGAAATGCTCACTATATTGTATTAAAAGGATTTTTTATAAAAATCACCGCCCCCATCAAGATTCCACCCGCAATCTGAGCGCTTATTATTTATTTTGTAATGTAAAAAAAGATTTCATAACGGGCTCTTCGCCGAAGAAAATGAAAACACAGCCCATTCAAAATGGAACCTGGTTTTTGTTTATGTAAAATATAAAAAACGGCAGCGCCAGGAAAGCGAGGCTTGTCAGTAACACGTTTACCTGGCATTGCACCTTGTAAAATTATCGAACATTAAGGACGGTTAAGCGCAGGCTATTTATTGCTTAGCAATAAATCTATAATCAGCTTAAATATTGCCTGGCCTCACCAGGTATATTATTTTTGCACACCAGGCAGCATTAATTATTGAGATGAATTTTATTGTTACAGCAGGCTAAACGCAGCCGCTTTTTCTCCCGGCACTCAGACACGGCTGTTATTATCCGGAAGCATGCTCAGACAAAAAAAGGCCAGGCTTTCGCCTGGCCTTATTCAATGCTGCCGTTCTGCTCTGCTCTGCTTACAGGTGTCTGAGCGGAGATAAGCGACCGGGCAAGCAAATCGCCCGTTTTAGATTATTACCGCTGCTTACTTCGCCGTCGGACGCAGCGCCGGGAAGAGGATCACGTCGCGGATGGTATGGCTGTTGGTGAACAGCATCACCATGCGGTCGATGCCGATGCCCAGACCCGCTGTCGGCGGCAGGCCATGCTCCAGCGCCGTCACATAATCTTCGTCGTAGAACATCGCTTCATCGTCGCCAGCGTCTTTAGCGTTAACCTGCTGCTGGAAACGCTCCGCCTGGTCCTCTGCGTCGTTCAGCTCGGAGAAGCCGTTACCGATTTCGCGGCCGCCGATAAAGAACTCAAAGCGATCGGTGATTTCCGGGTTCTCGTCGTTGCGGCGCGCCAGCGGTGACACCTCCGCCGGATACTCGGTGATAAAGGTTGGCTGAATCAGATGCGCTTCCGCCGTCTCTTCGAAAATCTCCGTCACTACGCGGCCCAGGCCCCAGCTCTTCTCGACCTTGATGCCGATCGCACGGGCGATCGCTACCGCTTTATCGAAATCATCCAGATCCGCCAGATCGGTTTCCGGGCGGTACTTTTTGATCGCTTCGCGCATGGTCAACTGCTCAAACGGCTTGCCAAAATCGAACTCCTGGTCGCCGTAAGGGACCTTTGTGGTACCGAGAACCTGCTGCGCCAGGGTGCGGAACAGGCTTTCGGTGAGCTCGATCAGGTCTTTGTAGTCCGCGTAGGCCATATAGAGTTCCATCATGGTGAACTCAGGGTTATGGCGCGGCGAGATACCTTCGTTGCGGAAGTTGCGGTTGATTTCAAACACGCGATCGAAGCCACCGACCACCAGACGCTTCAGGTAGAGTTCCGGCGCGATGCGCAGATACATATCGATATCGAGCGCGTTGTGATGGGTAATAAAGGGACGCGCAGAGGCGCCGCCCGGGATCACCTGCATCATCGGCGTTTCGACTTCCATGAAGTCACGGCCGACCATGAACTGGCGGATCCCAGCCATGATCTGCGAGCGAATTTTAAAGGTGTTGCGCGACTCGTCGTTGGCGATAAGGTCCAGATAACGCTGACGGTAGCGGGTTTCCTGATCGGCCAGGCCGTGGAATTTGTCCGGCAGCGGACGCAGCGCTTTGGTCAGCAGGCGCAGCTCATGACAGTGGATCGACAGTTCGCCGGTTTTGGTTTTAAACAGCTTGCCGCGTGCACCGAGGATATCGCCAAGATCCCACTTCTTGAACTGCTCGTTATAAATGCCTTCCGCCAGATCGTCGCGCGCCACGTAAAGCTGAATGCGACCGCCCACGTCCTGCAGCGTCACGAACGACGCCTTGCCCATAATGCGGCGGGTCATCATACGACCAGCAACGCTGACCTCAACGCCTAAATCTTCCAGCTCTTCGTTGCTCTTCTCGTCATACTGCGCGTGCAGCGCGTCCGAGGTGGTGTCGCGGCGGAAATCGTTAGGAAACGCCACGCCGTTTTCACGCAGCGCGCTGAGTTTTTCGCGACGCGCTTTTAGTTCGTTATTTAACTCAAGGGCGGCATCAGCGCTCTGCGGTTGTTGTTCAGACATGTCGGTTCCTTATAGCCCTGCTTTTAAACTTGCTTCGATAAAACGGTCAAGATCGCCATCCAGCACCGCCTGAGTGTTGCGGGTTTCAACGCCGGTGCGCAGATCCTTGATACGGGAGTCATCCAGCACATAGGAGCGAATCTGGCTGCCCCAGCCGATGTCGGACTTGTTATCCTCCAGCGCCTGCTTCTCAGCATTTTTCTTTTGCATCTCAAGCTCGTACAGTTTCGCCTTCATCTGTTTCATCGCCTGATCTTTGTTTTTATGCTGAGAGCGGTCGTTCTGACACTGCGTCACCGTGCCGGTAGGAATATGGGTGATACGCACCGCCGACTCTGTACGGTTAACGTGCTGACCGCCCGCGCCCGACGCGCGGTAGACGTCGATACGCAGATCCGCCGGGTTGATGTCGATATCGATATCGTCATCCACTTCCGGATAGATAAACGCAGAGCTGAATGAGGTGTGGCGGCGGCCGCCGGAGTCAAACGGACTCTTACGCACCAGGCGATGCACGCCGGTTTCGGTACGCAACCAGCCAAAGGCGTAGTCGCCTGAGACGCGAATAGTTACGGATTTGATGCCCGCCACTTCGCCCTCTGACTCTTCAATAATTTCGGTTTTAAAGCCTTTGGATTCGGCCCAGCGCAGATACATACGCATCAGCATACTGGCCCAGTCCTGCGCTTCGGTGCCGCCGGAACCTGCCTGCAGATCGATATAGCAGTCGGCACTGTCATATTCGCCGGAGAACATACGACGGAATTCCAGCTCGCCCAGTTTGCTTTCCAGCGTATCGAGCTCTGCGACCGCTTCGTCAAAGGTCTCTTCGTCTTCAGCTTCTACGGCCAGCTCAAGCAAACCCTGCACATCTTCCAGGCCCTGTGACATCTGATCCAGCGTCTGCACGATCGCTTCCAGCGACGAGCGCTCTTTGCCCAGCGCCTGGGCGCGTTCAGGCTCGTTCCAGACGTCTGGCTGCTCCAGTTCGGCGTTTACTTCTTCGAGGCGTTCTTTCCTGGCATCGTAGTCAAAGATACCCCCTAAGAACGGCGCTGCGCTCGGTGAGGTCCTGGATGCGGTTTTTAACCGGATTAATTTCAAACATGGCTTCGGGTCTTTTCGCTGAATATCGGGATAGAAACCCCGCAGTCTAACTGAAATAGCCGTGAGATTGTAGGGTTTCAGTCGCGCGCTGGCAGCGGCGACAGCCTGTGAAATGTGCGGCGCGGCACGCGCTTTTATGTGATGGGCAGGCGCGGCGCAGTCCGCGTTGTGCGGTGCGTCGCGCGGATGACCTTTACTCTCTCTCCCAGCCCTCGCCGCCGAAGGGATCGTGCTAGCCTGGCGCTACAGGAGCGAAAACATAGGGATGATGATGACAGGAATAAAAAGCACTACGCCGCATGACGCCGTATTCAAAACCTTTCTTACCCATGTGCATACCGCACGTGACTTTTTAGCGCTGCACCTGCCGGACTGGCTGCTACGCATCTGCGATCTCTCGACGCTGCGCCTCACCTCCGGCAGTTTTATCGAAGAAGATCTGCGCGCTTACTACAGTGATATTCTCTACTCGCTGCAAACCACAGGAAAAACGGGCTATGTCTACGTCATCATTGAACATCAAAGCTCGACGGACCGGCTGATGGCATTCCGGCTGATGCGGTACGCCATCGCGGTGATGCAGCGCCATCTGGATGCTGGCCATCGTCATCTGCCACTGGTGATCCCGCTGCTCTTCTATCACGGTAAGCAATCTCCCTGGCCCTTCAGCATGCGCTGGACAGCGCTCTTCAGCGAGCCGGAACTGGCCTCGCGCCTCTATGGCGGCCCCTTTCCGCTGGTCGACGTCACCGTTATGGCCGACAGCGAAATTGCGCGTCATCGCAGTATGGCCGCGCTGACGCTGCTGCAGAAACATATTCGCCAGCGTGATCTCACCGGGTTGTTTGAGCGGCTGGTGACGCTTATGCTGCAGGATTCAGTGACCCGCAAACAGCGGCTGGCGCTGATTAATTATATGATTCAGGCGGGCGAGGCGGCGCAGGCGAAAAGCTTTATTGAGCAGCTGGCGCAGCGCGTGCCGCAGCAAAAGGAGGAACTGATGACGATTGCAGAACAGCTTAAGCAGATGGGACGAGAGCAGGGCCTTAGCGAAGGCCGCAATGAAGGCCGCAATGAAGGCCAGCGCGAGGCGAGGCTGGCGATTGCGCGCAATATGCTGGCCAGAGGAATCGACCTGACGCTGGTGCAGGAAGTGACCGGGCTGTCGGCGGCGGATCTGCAGCAGATCCGCCATTGAGAGCCTTAACTCAGCGGCCAGAGATGGTCAATAATTAACTGCACTGAGCGATTGCCGCGGTATTCGTTGATATCGAGCTTAAAGGCCAGCTCCACCTGACGCACGCTGTTGTCGGGCCACAGGGTGGTGTCGACGTTAAAGGCGATGCCATCGATTAGCGGGCCGCCGCCGAGCGGCTCCAGCATCACTTTGAGATGCCGCTCCCCCACCAGCCGCTGCTGCAGCAGCTTGAACTTGCCGTCGAAAGCGGGCTCAGGAAACGCCTGTCCCCAGGGGCCCGCTTCGCGCAGCAGCTCGGCAGTCTGCAGACTGAACTCGCCTGGCTGCAGCGCGCCATCAGACCAGATAACGCTCTGCAGCGACTCTTCGCTCAGCCACTCCCCCAGCAGGTCGGCAAAGCGCTGGCGAAACGCCTCAAACTGCGTCTCTTCCAGCGACAGACCCGCCGCCATGGCGTGGCCGCCGAACTTCAGCATCATACCGGGATAGAGCGTATCGAGCCGCTCCAGCGCGTCGCGCAGGTGCAGGCCGGGAATCGACCGTCCAGAGCCTTTCAGCGTCCCGTCGCCCGCAGGCGCGAACGCAATAACCGGACGATAAAAGCGCTCTTTCAGCCGCGAGGCGAGGATGCCCACTACGCCCTGATGCCACTCGGGATGATAGAAAGCCAGCCCCAGCGGCAGCTCGGTCTGCTGACGCTCCAGCGCCATACAGAGCGCCAGCGCCTCGCTCTGCATGCCCTGCTCAATCTCTTTGCGCGTCTGATTAAGCGCATCGAGTTCGTTGGCCAGCATCCGCGCCTGGGTAATGTCGTCGGTGAGCAGCAGCGAAACGCCCACCGACATATCGTCGAGCCGCCCCGCCGCATTCAGGCGCGGGCCGAGGGCGAAGCCGAGATCGCGCGCCACCAGCTGGCGCGCGTCACGATTGGCGATCTCCAGCAGCGCACGAATGCCGGGACGGCATTTTCCGGCGCGAATGCGGCCGAGCCCCTGCCACACCAGAATGCGGTTATTGACGTCGAGCGGCACCACGTCGGCGACGGTGCCAAGCGCCACCAGATCCAGCAGCTCCGCCAGGTTAGGCTCCGCGCGCGTGGCGCCAAACCAGCCCAGCTTACGCAGATGCGCGCGCAGCGCCATCATCAGATAGAAGGCGACGCCGACGCCCGCCAGCGCGCGCGACGGGAATGCACAGTCGTGCAGGTTAGGATTCACTATCGCTTCCGCCTCAGGCAGGGTGTCGCCGGGCAGATGGTGATCGGTGACCAGCACCGGAATGTTGTACTGATGGGCGCAGGCGACGCCGCTGTGGGACGAGATGCCGTTATCGACCGTCAGGATCAGCTGCGCACCGCGCGCGCGCGCCTGCTCCACCACTTCCGGGCTCAGGCCGTAGCCGTCGTCGAAGCGGTTAGGCACCAGATACTGCACGTTATGGCCGCCCATGCTGCGCAGCGCCAGCACCGTCAACGCGGTGCTGGTGGCGCCGTCGGCGTCGAAATCGCCCACCACCATAATGCGGCGTCCGTCGAGCAGCGCCTGATGCAGCAGCTCCACCGCCGCATCCAGCCCGTTAAGCGAGGAGAACGGCAGCAAATGCTTTACGCCGCGCTCCAGCTCAGCCGCGCTGCGCACGCCGCGCTGTAGATAGAGACGTTTAAGCAGCGGCGGAAGATCGGCCGGAAGCGCGTCCTCGACGCCGATCTCGCGCCGCCGCAGTTCTACTGTTTTAATCACTGCCAATTAGCCACCGCGCTTCTGCTGATCCAACACCTGCTTCAGCTCCTGCGGCCCCTGATAGCCCGGGATCATCATGCCGGAGTCGGTCAGGATAGCTGGCGTGCCCTGGATGCCGTAAAGGATGCCCAGCTTGTAGTGCTGATCGAGATCGATCTTGCAGCTCTCTGGCGCGCTCATCTGCGGCGCGTTGCCCTTCATCGCTTCGTCAAACGCCTTGTTGCGATCCGCAGCGCACCAGATTGCCTTCATGGCGCTTTCCACCTGGCCGTGCAGCCCTTCGCGCGGGAAGGCGAGATAGCGCACCGTAATGCCCAGCGCGTTGTAGTCGGCCATCTGCTCATGCAGCTTGCGGCAGTAGCCGCAGGTGACGTCGGTAAAAACGGTAATCACGTGCTGCTCTTTCGCCGCTTTATAAACGATCATCTGCGGTGCCAGCGCCTCGACCTTTTTGTCGAGCAGCTGATTGGTGACGTTGACCGGCTGCGCGCCGCTCACGTCGTAGAGCGGGCCCTGAATCATATGCTTGCCGTCTTCGGTCACGTAAATGACGCCGCTTTCCGTCAGCACGGTTTTAAACCCCGGCAGCGGCGACGGCACGATTTCCGTCTGCTTCAGTCCCAGCTTTTTCAGCGACTGCAGGATCGCGCCGTCATCGGCCTGCGCTACGCTGCTGAAGGCGCCAGCCAACAGGGCCAGCAGGAGAAATTTCTTCATCTTCTTTCCTTAATGTCCGCGTCAGGCGCGCGGATGATGCTGTTGATGCAACTGACGCAGCCGCTCGGTCGCGACGTGCGTATAAATTTGCGTGGTAGAGAGATCGCTGTGTCCCAGCAACATCTGTACGACACGCAGGTCGGCGCCGTGGTTCAACAAATGGGTGGCAAAGGCGTGCCGCAGCACGTGCGGCGACAGCTTTTCGCTGTCGATGCCCGCCAGCACGGCGTAATGCTTGATGCGGTGCCAGAAGGTCTGGCGCGTCATCTGCTGCGCGCGGCTGCTGGGAAACAGCACGTCCAGCGTCTCTCCGTTAAGCAGCCAGGGGCGGCCATGTTCCAGATAGTGCTCCAGCCAGTAAACGGCCTCTTCGCCCAGCGGTACCAGACGCTCTTTATTCCCTTTGCCGATGACGCGCACCACCCCCTGGCGCAGGCTGACGTCGCTCAGGGTCAGGCCGACCAGCTCAGAGACGCGCAGCCCGGTGGCGTAGAGCAACTCCAGCATCGCCTTATCGCGCAGCTCCAGCGGAATATCGGTGCTGGGCGCCTGCAGCAGTCGTTCCACCTGCGCTTCGCTGAGATCTTTCGGCAGCCGCTGCGGCAGCTTCGGCGCGGCCAGCAGCGTGCTGGGATCGTCGCTGCGCAGCTTCTCACGGTAAAGATACTGAAAAATACGGCGCATGGCGCTGAGCAGCCGCGCCGAACTGCTGGCTTTATAGCCGCCTTCCAGCCGTTCGGCGAGAAACTGTTGCAAATCCTCGGCCTGCAGCGTCAGCAGCGTCAGCCCCCGATGCGTCAGCCAGTCGGTCAGGGTTTTTAGGTCCTGACGATACGAGGACAGGGTATTTTGCGCCAGGTTGCGCTCAATCCAGAGCGCATCCAGAAACTGTTCTGTCAGGTCGCTGTCTTGCACGGTATCCCCGCCTTGAGGTGAAATCGTGCTCATTATGCCTGAATCCGCCCTGCTTCTGATACAATTGCGCCAAAGTCAGTCTTAATTCGAGCATTATCTGCATGAAAATTGGTCTTTTTTACGGCTCAAGCACCTGCTATACCGAAATGGCCGCAGAGAAAATCCGCGACTTTATCGGCGCTGAGCTGGTCACGCTGCACAACGTGAAAGATGACGATCCGCTGCTGATGGAGCAGTACGACCTGCTGATTTTAGGCATCCCTACCTGGGATTTCGGCGAGCTGCAGGAGGACTGGGAAGCGATCTGGCCGCGGCTGTCGACGCTCAACCTGCGCGGAAAAATCGTCGCGCTCTACGGCATGGGCGATCAGCTTGGCTATGGCGAATGGTTTCTCGACGCGCTGGGCATGCTGCATGAGCTGCTGCAGCCGATGGGCGTGACGTTCGTCGGCTACTGGCCGCTGGCAGGCTATGAATTTACCAGCCCGCGTCCGCTTAGCGCCGACGGCACGCAGTTTGTCGGCCTGGCGCTGGACGATGTCAATCAGTTTGACGTCACCGATGAGCGTATCGAACAGTGGTGCGAGCAGATCCTGACCGAGACCGCCGCGCTGCTGTAGCGCCCGGCCTACTCTCTCTCCACGTGGCTGAGCAAGCGCGCGCGCAGCTGACGCCACCGCGCGCGCGGCATCATATCCTGCATGAGCCACAGCCTGCGCGTCCGCCCTTTCTCGCTGCGCAGCACCAGCAGCGCCGCGCCCGGCAGCCAGCGGATGGGTCCGCTAATGCGCCAGCGCGCGCCCTGCCAGCGCCAGCTGTCGTCGCTTTTATGCTGCAACATGCCGCGCCGCTGCGTCAGTCGACGCTGCTGCTGCCAGCATTCACGCAGCATCAGCAGCAAAAGCGGGATTTTAATCAGCCAGCACGCGGCGGGCAGCGGCGCGCTCGCCACGATGAGCAGTGCGCCAGACGTGAGTGCACCGTGCAGCAGGCGCGCCTGCCGCGACGGCCGCAGCTTACATTGCCACGGGGCCGCGTTCACGGTTGCGCTGCTGGATCAGCTGGACAATACGCTTCAGCTCCGGATCGGCGGGTTCGCCATGATTCATCATCCAGTTAAAAAGATCGGGATCGTCGGCCTTAAGCAGGGCGACAAACGCCTGTTTGTCGACGTCGTTAAGGGTGTCATATTCATATTTGAAGAAAGGCATAATAGCGACATCCAGCTCCAGCATGCCGCGGCGGCAGGCCCAGTGAATGCGCGATTTATCATGAATATCCATGTGTGTGATTTCCGCATTTCAGACAGGCGGCTAGTGTAACCTGGTTTTCTCACGCCTGCAGGCGCCCGTTGTGGGGCTGTGCGACGTGCCGCACGCGTCGGCCTGCCGTTGCCGCGCCGACTCGCGATTTGTGCGCCCGATTCCGTAAACCGGTTGCAAAGCCAGTGCGCTCTTTTAACATTGAGTTCAGGATTCACCTTTTTAATCAGGACAGCCAATGCCTATTTTCAGCTTACCGCCGCGCCAGCCCGTGGCCGCTTCTCGCCTGCCGTTAACCCTGATGTCGCTGGAGGGCTGGGCGCTGGTATCGGTGCAGGGCGCCGACAGCACTTCTTATCTGCAAGGCCAGCTCACGCTGGATGTCGCCGCGCTGGGCGCGGATCAGCATCGCCCGGCGGCGCACTGCGACGCGAAAGGCAAGATGTGGAGCAATCTGCGCCTGTTCCATCGCGGTGAAGGTTACGCCTATCTGGTGCGCCGCGAACTGCGCGACACGCAGCTGACGGAACTGAAAAAATATGCGGTATTCTCGAAAGTGACGCTGGCGCCGGACGATGAGGCGGTGCTGCTGGGGGTGGCGGGGTTCCAGGCGCGCGCGGCGCTGACCAGCCTGTTCGACGTCTTGCCGGACGGCGATCATCCGGTGGTGCAGCAGGCGGAGAGCACGCTGCTGTGGTTCCCGACGCCCGCGGAGCGTTTCCTGATCGTCACCACGCGCAATCAGGCGCAGGCGCTGCAGCAGAAGCTGGCCGACGACGCGCAGCTGAATGACAGCGCGCAGTGGCTGGCGCTCGACATCGAGGCGGGTATCCCTGTCATTGAGCCAGCGACCGCCGCGCAGCTGATTCCACAGGCCGCAAACCTGCAGGCGCTTGACGCCATCAGCTTTAAAAAGGGCTGCTATACCGGCCAGGAGATGGTGGCGCGCGCCAAATTCCGCGGCGCCAACAAGCGCGCGCTCTACTGGCTTGCCGGTCAGGCGAGCCGGGTGCCCACGGCGAACGATTCGCTGGAGCTACAGATGGGCGAGCGCTGGCGCCGCACCGGCACGGTGCTCGCCGCCGTTCAGCTCGACGATGGCGAGGTGTGGGTACAGGTGGTGATGAACAACGATCTGGAGCCCGAGAGCGTGCTGCGCGTCGAGGGCGACGAAGGCGGACGGCTGCTGATTAAGCCGCTGCCCTATTCGCTGGAAGCGTAATCTCCGGCCGCGCCCGGCTCCTACCCTCAGGGAGCCAGGCGCGGTAGATTACTTCACGTAAAAGTAGATGGCGCAGAAGTGGCAGGCGCTGCCGCCCAGCACAAAGGCGTGCCAGATAGCATGGTTATAGGGGATACGCCGCGCCACGTAGAAAATCACGCCTAGCGAATAGATGATGCCGCCAGCCGCCAGCAGCCAGACGCCGCCCGGCGAGAGCGTCAGCGCCAGCTGATAGATCACTACCAGCGACAGCCAGCCCATACAGAGATAGGTCACCAGCGATAGCGCCTTGAAGCGGTGCGCGATAGTGAGCTTAAAGATGATGCCCGCCAGCGCCAGCCCCCAGATCACCACCATCAGCCCATGCGCCAGCGGCGACTTCAGCCCTACCAGCAGAAAAGGCGTGTAGGTGCCGGCGATCAGTAGATAGATGGCGCAGTGGTCGAGTTTTTTCAGCCAGCGTTTGGCGCGCTGGTGGGGAATAGCGTGATAGAGCGTAGAGGCGAGAAACAGCAGTATCATGCTGCCGCCATAGAGGCTGTAGCTGGTGATAGCGATAGCGTTAGCGTCCGCTTCGGTCGCCTGTGCCAGCAGCAGCACCAGACCGACAATGCCGAACAGGCAGCCGAGACCGTGGCTGATGCTGTTGGCGATCTCCTCAGCGAGCGAGTAGCCCTGAAGGGCCAGGCGATTTTTCATGATGGCGCGTTCCTCAACGTCGTGATGGGTGCAGATTTTCTGACCTCCAGCATAGCCAGGAATATTTTGAGAGTACACGTGTACGCTAAAATTAATCTGTGAATGCGTGTTACCGCCTGCGGAGCGCGCAAATCTGCTACACTGCGCGCAGTTTCGTTTTTATGAGCGCGCCCGCAGATGTTCTCTCATCACGATCTTGCCAGCCTGAATGACCTCGAGATGCAGGTTTATCACGACATCATTAAACACCCGGAAAGCGTCAGCTATATGACCATCCGCGAACTGGCGGAACGGGCGGGCGTCTCGACCACCACCGTGCTGCGTTTCTGCCGCAAGATGCAGTGCGACGGCTGGTCGGAATTTCGCATTCGTTTCCGGCTGGCGCAGCAGCAGGCGCAGCCCGCGCAGGCGAACGTCGGCGTCAGCGAAATGCTGAGCTTTTTTAAAAGTATTAATAACGATGAATTCAGCGAGCTTATTTCCCGCGCCGCGCAGATGATTAATCGCGCCGAGCAGCTTTTCTTTATTGGCGCCGGCACCTCTGGCAGCCTGGCGAAATATGGGGCGCGTTTTTTTTCTAACGTCGGAAAATTCAGCCACTATATCGACGATCCCTATTATCCGGTCAGCGGCAACGTGGATGAAAATACGCTGGCGATATTGCTCTCCGTCTCTGGCGAGACGCCAGAAATATTACGCCTTGCCAGCCAGTTCAGCCTGCGGCGCTGCCAGATCATGGCGATAACTCATTCAGAGAGCAGCTCGCTGGCGAAAATGAGCGATTTCACTCTGGCCTATCATGTGCCGGTTATCCGCCTGAGCGACAATTCCGACATCACGACGCAGGTGCCGGTTATGTATATTCTCGAAGCTATTGGCCGCCTGCTGAATAAATAAAACAGGCTGTTTTAGCGAAGTAACATATTACTCAGGCGCGCCGGTGTTATCGCGTGACTTCCTTTTTTGCTTTGCTACACTCGCGGCAAGATCTATTTCGCTGAGAGGGATATATGCATAACGAATCAGGCTTTCCACAACACTTTTTATGGGGCGGCGCGGTGGCGGCGCATCAGGTCGAGGGCGGCTGGGATCAGGGCGGCAAAGGCGTCAGCATCGCCGACGTGCTGACCGGCGGCTCGCACGGCGTCAGCCGCGTCATCACCGATGGCGTGCAGCCGGGTAACCACTATCCCAACCATCAGGGCGTGGAGTTCTACTCGCGCTACAAAGAGGACGTCGCGCTGTTTGCCGAGATGGGCTTTAAGTGTTTTCGTACCTCTATCGCCTGGACGCGCATCTTCCCTGAGGGGGATGAGCAGGCGCCGAACGAAGCGGGCCTGCAGTTTTACGACGATCTGTTCGACGAACTGCTCAAGTATGGCATCGAGCCGGTTATCACCCTCTCCCACTTTGAAATGCCTTACCATCTGGTGAAACAGTACGGCGGCTGGCGCAGTCGCAAAGTGGTCGATTTCTTCATGCGCTTTAGCGACGTGGTGATGCGCCGCTATCAGCACAAAGTGAAGTACTGGATGACCTTTAACGAGATCAATAACCAGCGCAACTGGCAATATCCGCTGTTCGGCTACTGCTGCTCCGGCGTGGTGTTCACCGAGCACGAGAAGCCGGAAGAGGTGATGTATCAGGTGATGCATCACCAGTTTGTCGCCAGCGCCAAAGTGGTCAGCCTCGGCCACGCCATCAATCCCGATTTTCAGATCGGCTGCATGATCGCTATGGTGCCGATTTACCCCTACTCCTGCCATCCTGACGACGTGATGCTGGCGCAGGAAGCAATGCATCAGCGCTATGTCTTTAGCGATGTGCAGATGCGCGGTGCCTGGCCGGCCTATACCCTGAAAGAGTGGGCGCGCAAAGGCTATCAGATTGAAATGGAAGCGGACGACGCTGAGACGCTGCGCAACGGCTGCGCCGATTACGTCGGCTTTAGCTACTACATGAGCAACGCGGTAAAACATGACGCCAGCGGCGTTGACGATCCCATTACCGGCTTCGACGGCGTGGTAAAAAACCCGCACGTCGGCGCGTCGGACTGGGGCTGGCAGATCGACCCGACCGGGCTGCGCTATGCGCTGAACGCGCTTTATGAGCGTTACCAGAAGCCGCTGTTCATCGTTGAGAACGGCTTTGGCGCTATCGACAAGCCGAATGAGCACGGCGTGATTGAGGATGACTACCGCATCGACTACCTGCGCGCGCATATCGCCGAAATGAAAAAAGCGGTGGCGCACGACGGCGTCGAGCTGATGGGCTATACCCCGTGGGGCTGCATCGACTGCGTCTCGTTTACCACCGGCCAGTACGACAAGCGCTACGGCTTTATCCACGTCAATAAAAACGACGACGGCAGCGGCGACTTCGCCCGCTCGCGCAAGAAGAGCTTCGGCTGGTATCAGCAGGTCATTGCCAGCAACGGCGAAACCCTCTGATGCTCGCAGGGCTGCGCCGTAACGGGCGCGGCCCTGCGGTCAGCGGCCGCCAGCGGCGTCGATAAAGGTGCCGGTGATATAGGAGGCCGCCTCGCTCGCCAGCCAGACAATCGCTTCAGCAATCTCTTCCGCTTCTCCGCCGCGTCCCATCGGGATGGCGCCCGCCGTGGCCGCCACGCGATCGACGCGTCCCGGCTCGCCGCCGTCCGCATGCATGTCAGTATAGATAAAGCCAGGCCTGACGCTGTTGACGCGAATGCCCTGCGCCGCCACCTCCAGCGATAATCCTTTCGTCAGCGAATCCATCGCCCCTTTCGATGCTGCATAGTCGACATACTCTCCCGGCGCGCCCAGCCGCGACGCGGCAGAGGAGACGTTGATAATTGAACCGCCGAGGCCGCCGTGCTGCGTGCCCATGCGTTTCACCGCTTCGCGGCAGCAGAGAAAGGTGCCGGTGACGTTGGTGGCGAAGACGCGCTGCAGGCGCTCGGCGCTGAGGTCCTCTACCCGGCACTGCGTAAAAAGGATGCCTGCGTTGTTGACCAGCACGCCGAGCGGCATCGCCTCCGCGTCCAGCCGCTGAAACAGCGCCCTGACCTGTGCCTCCTCGGCGATATCCGCCTGCACGGCAAAGGCTTCCCCGCCCTGCTCGCGAATATGCGCCACCACCTGCTGCGCCTCGTCAGCGCGCTTCAGATAGTTAACCGCCACGCGGTAGCCCCGCTGCGCCAGCTTAAGCGCCGTCGCGCGGCCAATTCCCCGGCTTGCGCCGGTCACCAGAGCCAGTGTCATATTTTCTCCACAAAAAAGGGCCGGATAAGCGGCCCTTGATAACAGCGTTGCGCGGCGTTTACTGATAATCGCTCATCGGCACGCAGGAGCAGAACAGGTTGCGATCGCCGAACACGTCGTCGAGGCGCTTCACCGTCGGCCAGTACTTATTGTCGCTGCCCGCCGGGAAGACCGCCAGCTCGCGGCTGTAGGCATGGCTCCACTCGCCGACAATTTCGACCTGGGTATGCGGCGCATTCACCAGCGGGTTATCGTCCGCTGGCCATTCGCCGTCGGCCACGCGATCGATCTCCATGCGGATAGAGAGCATTGCGTCGATAAAGCGATCCAGCTCGATTTTGCTTTCAGACTCGGTCGGCTCCACCATCAGGGTGCCGGCGACCGGGAAAGACATGGTCGGCGCATGGAAGCCGTAGTCGATGAGCCGCTTAGCGATATCGAGCTCGCTGATTCCGGTCTGCTCTTTCAGCGGGCGAATGTCGAGAATACATTCGTGCGCCACGCGGCCGTCGCGGCCGGCATAGAGGATCGGATAAGCCGACTGCAGACGGCTGGCGATATAGTTGGCGTTGAGAATCGCGACCTGACTGGCGCGCTTCAGCCCCTCGGCGCCCATCATGCGGATATACATCCAGCTAATCGGCAGAATAGAGGCGCTGCCGAACGGCGCCGCCGAGACCGCGCCCTGCTGCGTCAGCATCTCGTCGATCTGCACCACGCTGTGGCCCGGCACAAACGGCGCCAGATGCGCCTTCACGCCGATCGGGCCCATGCCTGGGCCGCCGCCGCCGTGCGGAATGCAGAAGGTTTTGTGCAGGTTGAGGTGCGAGACGTCCGCGCCGATGTAGCCCGGCGTGGTAATGCCCACCTGCGCGTTCATATTGGCGCCGTCGAGATAGACCTGGCCGCCGTGCTGATGCACGATCTGGCACACTTCGCGGATGGTCTCTTCATAGACGCCGTGCGTCGAGGGATAGGTCACCATAATGCAGGAGAGCTGCTCCCCCGCCTGCACCGCTTTTTCGCGCAGATCGCCAAGGTCGATATTGCCCTGTTTGTCGCAGGCGACCACCACCACCTCCATGCCCGCCATCTGTGCCGAAGCGGGGTTAGTGCCGTGCGCGGAGCTGGGGATCAGGCAGAGGTTGCGCCCGCCTTCGTTACGGCTTTCGTGATAGCGACGGATCGCCAGCAACCCGGCGTATTCGCCCTGCGCGCCGGAGTTCGGCTGCATGCAGAGCGCGTCATAACCGGTGAGCTGCACCAGCCACTGCGACAGCTGGCCGATCATCTGCAGATAGCCCGTGGCCTGCTCCGCCGGACAGAACGGATGCAGCTCGGCGAACTCCGGCCAGGTGATGGGGATCATCTCGGCGGCGGCGTTCAGCTTCATGGTGCAGGAGCCGAGCGGGATCATCGCCTGGTTCAACGCCAGATCCTTTTTCTCCAGGCTGTGCATGTAGCGCATCATCTCGGTTTCGCTGTGATGGCGATTAAAGACCGGATGAGTCAGGATGGCGCTCTGACGCTGCAGCGCGGCAGGAATCGCCTGGCTGTCGGCCGCGACGGCGGCGTCCAGCTTGTCGATATCCTGACCGTGCTCGTCGCCCAGCAGAATAGCGAACAGCGCCTGCACATCTTCGCGGCGCGTGGTTTCGTCCAGCGTAATGCCGACCGCGTGATGAATATCGCTGCGCAGGTTGACGCCGAAGCTCTGCGCGCGGTTAAGCACCGCACCTTTATCCTCCACCTCAACCGTCAGGGTGTCGAACCAGCTGTTGTGACGTAGCTTCAGCCCGCCGTTTTGCAGCCCGGCCGCCAGAATCGTCGTCAGACGATGGATGCGAGAGGCGATACGCTTCAGCCCTTTCGGACCGTGATAAACCGCGTAGAGCCCGGCAATATTGGCGAGCAGCACCTGAGAGGTACAGATGTTAGAGTTCGCTTTTTCACGACGGATATGCTGCTCGCGCGTCTGCATCGCCATACGCAGCGCGGTGTTGCCTGCAGCATCGCGCGAGACGCCGATAATGCGGCCCGGCATTGAGCGCTTATGCTCATCGCGGCTGGCAAAAAAGGCGGCGTGCGGACCGCCGTAGCCCATCGGCACGCCGAAGCGCTGCGCCGATCCGAACACGATATCCGCCCCCTGCTTGCCGGGCGCTTCCAGCATCACCAGCGCCATAAAGTCCGCCGCGACGCTGACCACGACTTTGCGGCTTTTCAGCTCGGCGATCAGCGCGCTGTAGTCGTGCGCCTCGCCGGTGGTGCCCACCTGCTGCAGCAGCACGCCGAACAGCGCGTCGTGATCCAGCGCTTTTTCGGCGCGGTCGATAATCAGCTCGAAGCCGAAGGTTTCGGCGCGAGTGCGCACCACGTCCAGCGTTTGCGGATGGATATCGTCGGCGATAAAGAATTTGCCGGCGTTTTTAAGCTTGCTGACGCGCTTCGCCATCGCCATCGCTTCCGCCGCCGCTGTGGCTTCATCCAGCAGCGAGGCGGAGGCGACGTCCAGACCGGTCAGATCGAGCGTCACCTGCTGAAAGTTGAGCAGCGCCTCCAGGCGGCCCTGCGACACTTCCGGCTGATAGGGGGTATAGGCGGTGTACCAGCCCGGATTTTCCAGCATATTGCGCAGGATCACCGGTGGCGTGATCGCCGCGCTGTAGCCCATACCGATCCAGGATTTGTAACGCTGATTCTGACTGGCAATCGCCTTGAGTTCGGCCAGCGCCTGCTGCTCGGTCGCCGCATCGCCCACCGCGGGCGGGCCTGGCAGCTGGATATCGGCGGGCACAATAGTGCCGATCAGCGCGTCCAGCGAGCTGGCGCCTATCGCCTCCAGCATCAAAGCCTGTTGTTCCGGCGAGGGACCGATATGGCGTTCAATAAAGGCGCCGTTGTGTTCGAGCTGGCTCAAAGTCTGGGTCATGTGCAGTCAATCCTGAATCGGGCTGGAGTAGAGAGAAAGCAAGGGATAAAAAGCGGCCAGCGAGGTCTGGCCGCCCTGTTGCTTATTCGTCGATGGAGGCTTTATAGGCGTCCGCGTCCAGCAGCGAATCGAGCTCGGATTCGTCGCTGGGTTTGATTCTGAACAGCCAACCGGCGGCGTAGGGCTCGCTGTTGACCAGCTCCGGCGCATCGCCCAGCGCCTCATTGACGGCGACGATTTCGCCGCTGACGGGCGCATAGATGTCGGACGCGGCCTTGACCGATTCCGCGACGGCGCATTCGTCGCCCGCTGAGTAGCTGTTGCCGACGTCCGGCAGATCGACAAAGACCATGTCGCCTAACAGCTCCTGCGCGTGCTCGGTAATGCCGACGGTAAAGGTGCCATCCGCTTCCTTACGCACCCACTCATGACTGTCACGGTATTTCAATTCATTTGGCACATTGCTCATCGCCCTTTCTCCTGAAAATAGATTACTGAACCGGCTTGCCGCCGCGTACAAAAACAGGTTTGGTTACGTTTACCGGCATTTCGCGCTGGCGGATTTCGACGATAGCGCTTTCGCCGATGCCTGCCGGCACGCGCGCCAGCGCAATGCTGTAGCCGAGCGTCGGCGAGAAGGAGCCGCTGGTGATCACGCCCTGCTGCGGCTGGCCCTGCGCGTCGGTAAAGCGTACCGGCTGGCCGCCGCGCAGCACCCCTTTCTCCGTCATGATCAGGCCAACCAGCTTGTCTGTGCCTTTTTCACGCTGCATCTCCAGCGCGTCGCGCCCGATAAAATCGCGATCGGCTGGCTCCCAGCAGATGGTCCAGCCCATATTGGCCGCCAGCGGCGAGACGCCTTCGTCCATCTCCTGGCCGTAGAGGTTCATGCCCGCTTCCAGACGCAGCGTGTCACGCGCTCCCAGGCCAGCCGGTTTAACGCCCGCTGCCAGCAGACGCTGCCAGAAATCTGCCGCGGCGGCGGCAGGCAGCGCAATTTCATAGCCCGCTTCGCCGGTGTAGCCGGTAGTAGCGATAAACAGGTCGCCGGACTGCACGCCGAAAAAGGGTTTCATCCCGGCGACCGCGTCGCGCTGCGCCGGGTTGAACAGCGTCTGCGCCTTCTGCTGCGCCTGCGGCCCCTGTACGGCGATAAGCGCCAGGTCGTCGCGCTCGGTCAGCGCCACGCCATAAGCCTGAGCATGCTTGCCGATCCACGCCAGATCCTTCTCGCGCGTGGCCGAGTTGACCACCAGACGGAAAAAATCTTCGCTCATAAAGTAAACAATTAAATCGTCAATGACGCCACCGGAGGCGTTCAGCATGCCGGTGTAGAGCGCTTTGCCAGGCTGCGTCAGGCGAGCAACGTCGTTCGCCAGAAGATATCGCAGGAAGTCGCGCGTCTGCGCGCCGTGCAGATCGACGATAGTCATATGCGACACGTCGAACATCCCAGCGTCCTGACGCACGGCATGATGTTCGTCAATTTGCGAACCGTAGTGCAGCGGCATCATCCAGCCGTGGAAGTCGACCATGCGGGCGCCGCAGGCCTGATGCTGTTCAAACAAAGGGGTTTGCTGAGTCATAACCATCCTGTCGCGAAGCGGGTAAGTTTCGGGCGGGCGTCAGCCTGCTTATCGCCCGGCGCACACGTTCTCTTTTCCCTGACGTTATCATTGAAAAGACGATTTAACCATAAGCTGTACAGGGTCGAATTGAAGCATGGCTCTTAAGCGCCGCGCAAAGACGACAGCATAATTAACTGCGTTTTTGTGATTTACCACGCAGGAAAGAAGTTCATCGCCGTTATACGCAGCAAGATAATCAGCGGTGGCGCACAAAATGTTAAAAACGCGCCTGGCAGAGGAAGGCATAAGACAAATAAAACTAATGCGAAGAGAGGGGTGAAATTAGAATAAATCAAACGAGGCGCGCTAAAGGTGCAGCCCTGCTCGCTTTTGATGCAGGCTGAGCAAAAGGCGTAAAAAAGCCAGCGCGAAGCTGGCTTCGAGAAGACGCCGCGCGGCTTAGCGCAGCCAGGCAGGCATATCGTGCAGCCCCATCGCCTGACGCAGCATCGTGGGTTTGACGCCGGGCAGCGTATCCGCCAGCTTCAGCCCCAAATCGCGCAGCAGCTTTTTCGCCGGATGAGTGCCGGCGAACAGCTCGCGGAAGCCCTGCATGCCCGCCAGCATCAGCGCCGCGCTGTGTTTGCGGCTGCGCTCGTAGCGACGCAGATAGAGATGCTGGCCGATATCCTTGCCCTGCTGGTGCAGGCGGCGGATTTCGCCAATCAGCTCTGCGGCGTCCATAAAGCCGAGATTCACGCCCTGCCCCGCCAGCGGATGAATGGTATGTGCGGCGTCGCCCACCAGCGCCAGACGATGCGCCGCGAAATTACGGGCGTAGCGCGCCATCAGCGGAAAGGATTTACGCTCGCTCGCCAGTTCACAGAGGCCGAGGCGCATATCGAACGCCACCGCCAGCTGCTGATTGAAGAGCGCCTGCGGCATGCTCTCCAGCCGACTCGCCTCCTGCGGCGAGAGCGACCAGACGATTGAGCTCAGGTGCGGATCCTGCATCGGCAGGAACGCCAGAATGCCGTCGCCGTGGAAAACCTGGCGCGCCACCGCGTTATGCGGCTGCTCGGTGCGGATATTCGCCACCAGCGCATGGTGATCGTAATCCCAGAAGGTCAACGGAATATCGGCTTTGTTGCGCAGCCAGGAGTTGGCCCCGTCCGCGGCGATCAGCAGGCGCGCGGTCAGCATGGTGCCATCCTGCAGGGTCACAAAAGCTTCGTTTTCGCCGAACGCCACCTGCTGCAGCTGCGAAGGCGCCATAAGGGTAACGTCGCTGCAGCGGCTGGCGCGCTGCCAGAGGGCGCTGTGTATCGCCGGATTTTCGACAATGTGTCCCAGATGGGTCACTCCCTGCTGCTCATCATCGAAGCTAATGGCACCGAAACTGTCGCGATCCCACACCTCCATGCCGTGATAGGCGCTGGCGCGACGCGCCAGAATATCGGACCAGACGTCCAGCTTCTGCAGCAGCCGCTCGCTGGCGGCGTTGATCGCCGATACGCGAATCGACGGCGCAGCGCTGGCGTCGAACTGCGGCTCCGCCGTTTTTTCCAGCACGGCGACGCGCAGCCCGCTGCCCTGCAAACCGCAGGCGACCGCCAGTCCTACCATGCCGCCGCCGGCGATAACCACATCAAAACTTTGCATCGGTGCCCCTTAGTTAACGCTTAACCCAGCCCAGCGTGCGCTCGGCCAGTTGATTACGCAGCCACGGCAGATGATCCATCGCCATCAGCCCCAGATTTCGTCCCACCACCAGCGGCGCATAGCGATTGGCGAACAGCCGCACCAGCCCGTCAGTGATGCCTATCGTCGCCGCGCGATCGGGCTGACGGCGCTGCTGATAGCGATGCAGAACGGCGTAGCTGCCCACATCCTGCTGCTGACGATGCGCGGCCGCCAGCGTCTCCGCCAGCGACATCACGTCGCGCAGCCCAAGGTTGAAGCCCTGCCCGGCGATCGGATGCAGCGTCTGCGCCGCATTGCCGACCAGCGCCAGCCGGTGCGACGTCTGCTGCCCGGCGCTCTGCAGCGCCAGCGGATAACTCTCGCGCTGGCCCGCGTGGGTAAAACGCCCCAGCCGCCAGCCAAACGCGCGCTGCAGCTGCGTCAGAAATTCGTCGTCGCTCCAGCACGCGATCTCTTCACGCGCCGAGAGAGGGTGGCACCACACCAGCGACAGGCGGTTGTCCGACATCGGCAGCAGCGCCAGCGGGCCGTGCTCGGTAAAGCGCTCAAAGGCGCGTCCCTGATGCGGTAACTGCGTCGAGACATTGGCGATCACCGCCAGCTGCTGATAATCCTCGCGCTGCCACTGAATGCCGAACGAGGCGGCAAGCGGCGAGCGCGAGCCGTCTGCGGCCACCAGCAGCGCCCCTTCCAGCTGTTCACCGCTCTCCAGCGTCACCTGCACGCTCTCCTGGCGGCGCTGCGCCTCGGTAACGCGTGCCGGACAGCGTAACGTCACGCCCGGCGCACTTTTCAGGCGCTCGAACAGCCGCTGCCCCACGTCGAAAAGCTCAACGACGTAGCCAAGCGCGGGGATCTGATAGGCCCCGGCGTCCAGCGTGACGAAACCGGCGTGGCCGCGATCGGAGACGTGGATATCGGTAATCGGCGTGGCGACTTTCTCGATGCTGCGCCAGAGATCGATATCGATCAGCTGTTGACGCGTGCCGGCGGCCAGCGCGATGGCGCGGCCGTCATACCCGGGGTGGGCGCGACTGTCGGGCGCGCTGTTCTCAATCAGCGTCACCGGCAGCTGCCCCTGCGTGAGGTGGGAAATAGCCAGCGCCAGGGTCGCGCCGGTCATGCCGCCTCCGGCGATAATTACCGTCATGCCTGACGCGCCGCTGCCATCAGCGCCTCAATTGCGTCTGCGTCCTTGACCACGCTGTCGGTCAGATTTTCGTTGCCCGTTTCGGTGATCAGAATGTCATCTTCGATGCGGATGCCGATGCCGCGATATTCCGCAGGCACGTCGGCATCCGGCGCGATATAGAGCCCCGGCTCAACGGTCAGCACCATGCCCGGTTCCAGAATACGATCGCGCGAAGGGGTGCCGTAGTGACCGACGTCATGCACGTCGAGGCCCAGCCAGTGGCTCAGTCCGTGCATAAAGAACGGCCGGTGCGCCTCTTCAGCGATCAGCGTCTCTACCTCGCCCTGCAGAATGCCCAGCTCCACCAGTCCGCTGACCATAATGCGCACCACCTCTTCATTAACGTCGCGAATGCTGACGCCGGGGCCAAAGAGCGCCAGCGCTTTATAAAGCGAGGCGAGCACGATGTCGTAAATGGCGCGCTGCGGCGCAGTGAATTTGCCGTTGACCGGGAAGGTGCGGGTGATATCGCCAGCGTAGCCGTGAAATTCGCAGCCCGCGTCAATCAGTACCAGATCGCCATCGCGCAGCTCGCTCTCATTTTCGGTGTAGTGCAGGATACAGCCGTTTTCGCCCGAGCCGACGATGGTGTTATAAGAAGGAAAGCGCGCGCCGTGGCGGTTGAAGACGTAGTGAATTTCGCCTTCCAGATGGTATTCAAACAGGCCGGGGCGGCAGGCTTCCATGGCGCGGGTATGCGCCAGCGCGCTGATTTGCCCGGCGCGGCGCAGGATGGCAATCTCTTCCTCATCCTTGAACAGACGCATTTCATGCACCCAGGGGCGCCAGTCGGTGAGCGTCGCCGGCGCGCTGAAATTCTGGCGAAAGCCGCGGCGCAGCTTCTCCAGCGCGGCGAACACCAGCGCATCCGCTTCCGCGTATTCGCCCTGCGCATGATAAACCACGTCAAGCCCGTTCAGCAGCAGGTGCAGCTGCTGGCCAATGTCATCCCAGGGCAGCGCGCGATCGACGCCTAATTTTTCAGGCGCGGCATCCTGCCCTAGCCGACGGCCAAACCAGATCTCAGCGGTAAGATCCCGCACGCGATTGAACAGCACGCTGTGGTTGTGGGTTTCATCGCTTTTGATCAGCACCAGCAGCGCCTGCGGCTCGTTGAAGCCGGTGAAGTACCAAAAGTCGCTGTTTTGCCGGAACGGATATTCGCTGTCGTTGCTGCGGGTCACTTCCGGTGCAGCAAAAATCAGGGCGGCGCTGCCGGGAGCCATTTTCGTCAGCAGCGCCTGACGACGCTGCTGGAAAGTATCCAGAGAAATCATGTTTGCACTCCCTGTAGAAACGGGCGCGTTTGCGCCCTGAGATATCTGGCTTAGTGTAGCGTCGGTTTTTTCACTTCGGGGGCGGTAGGTTGCGGACGCGTGAAAGTGTCGTGGCACAGCAGCGCCGCCACGCGCACATATTCAATTACCTCTTCCAGCGACTGCTCCAGCTCTTCCTGGTCCTCATCTTCATCATAGCCGAGCTGGGCGATGGTGCGCAGATCGTCAATCGCCTCGCCGGTTTCGCCGGTCACTTTCTCCAGTTTCGGCTGCGTGACTCCCAGACCGAGCAGGAAATGATTCACCCAGCCCGCCAGCGCGTCGGCGCGGTCGAAGACGCTGATATCTTCGTCGTCTGGCAGCATCAGCTGAAACAGGTAGCCCTCTTCTTCCAGCGTGCTGGCGGTGCTGTCGTGCAGTGCCTGAAGCGGTGACGCCAGGTTCTGCGAGAAGGCCATGCCTTCGTTGGTTAGATCGTGCACCAGCGTTTTCCAGCTGACATCCTGATTGCCGCCGCACAGAATGCCGCTGAGCAGGCCATGCATTTCAGCTGGCGTCATCCCCACGCCTTGTTGAGAGAGCGCTGAAGCGAGCGCGTTGTAATCGGGGGTTACGTTCTGTAAAGACATAAGGATTCATCGTCGTTGGCAGAATAAGTTCGTGTTATGCTACCACTAGCTGCCTCAAGGTTTCCAGAAAAGGGGTTGTAACTTATTTCGCGGGTCTATATAGTTGCCCGCCTCCCAAGGCATTGAGCCCAAAGGGAGCTGCGGGCGAAGTAATCAGTCAGGAAGGTGGCATGTCTGCACAACCAGTAGATATACAAATTTTTGGTCGTTCATTGAGAGTGAATTGTCCGCCTGAACAGCAAGATGCGCTGAATGCGGCTGCCGATGACCTCAATCAACGGTTGCAAGATTTAAAAGTTCGCACTAGAGTCACAAATACCGAGCAACTGGTGTTCATCGCCGCGTTAAACATTTGCCATGAACTGGCGCAAGAGAAAATGAAAACGCGCGATTATGCTGCTAATATGGAACAACGTATCCGTATTCTGCAGCAGACAATTGAACAGGCTCTTGTGGAGCAAGGTCGCATAACCGACCGCCAGGGTGCGAAATTCGAATAATACTTCATGGTTGCTGCGCAGTAGCAACGGTGAAGTCCAGTTTCTCTGAGATGTTTGCAAGCGGGCCAGTCCCCTGAGCCGATATTTCATACCAACAGAGTGTGGCGCTCTGTAACCTGTGAGCATGCTCGGTTCGTCCGAGAAGCCTGATGGTTGCGACGGCACATTCACCTTGAACCAAGGGTTCAAGGGTTACAGCCTGCGGCGGCATCTCGGAGATCTCCTTCTGTTCTGCATCTGTCTTTCCCCGTTATGAATGATATAGTTGCTTAATCAGCGACTATATCAACGGGGTTCTCGTGTCCCAGCCCTCTCAGCTCGATCGCCACCATATCCGCCAGCACGTGCGCCACCTGCGCCGCGCCCTGACGCCTGAGCAGCAGGAACAGGCCGCCGATCTGATGGCGGAGCACGCCGTTAACTTCGCCCCTCTTGCCAACGCCAGCCATATCGCGCTCTTTTTATCGGTAGACGGCGAACTCAATACCCGGCCGCTTATCGCTAAGCTGTGGCAGCAGAAAAAGCAGGTTTATCTGCCGGTGCTGCACCCTTTCTCCGCTGGCCAGCTGCTGTTTCTGCGCTATACGCCGGAAACCGCGCTAACGCCGAATAAACTGCGTATTCCTGAACCGCCGCTTGATATCCGCCAGCTGATTACCCTGGATCGGCTCGATGTGATGATGGTGCCGCTGGTGGCCTTTGACAGCAGCGGGCAGCGGCTCGGCATGGGCGGCGGCTTTTACGACCGCACCCTGCAGAACTGGCGTCAGCACGGTTTTTTACCGGTAGGCGTGGCGCATGACTGCCAGCACGTAGAGCAGTTGCCCGCAGAGGAGTGGGATGTGCCCCTGCCCGCCGTACTGACGCCGTCGCGCCTGTGGCAGTGGGAATAGCGGGAGTGAGCCTGTGGCGGAAAAGAAAGGGCCGTCTGCGAAAAAGGCAGACGGCCCGGTTTCAGTAAAGCGAAATCAGTAGAGCAGACGGGCGCGAATGGTGCCCGGAATCGCCTTCATCAGCTGCAGCGCTTTGTCCGCCCGATCCTGCGGCGCATCGATATCGATAACCACGTAACCCATCATTGGCGAGGTTTGCAGGAACTGCGCAGCGATGTTGATGCCCTGCTCGGCAAAGATCTGGTTGATTGCCGTCAGCACGCCCGGACGGTTTTCATGAATGTGGAGCAGACGACTGGCGCTGGCGCCGTGCATTGGCAGCGACACTTCCGGAAAGTTGACCGCCGAGAGCGTTGAGCCGTTATCAGAATATTTAGCCAGCTTGCCCGCTACTTCGATACCGATATTCTCCTGCGCCTCCTGGGTCGAACCGCCGATGTGCGGCGTCAGGATCACGTTATCGAACTCGCACAGCGGCGAATTAAAGGGTTCGCTGTTGGTCGCGGGCTCAAGCGGGAAAACGTCGATCGCGGCGCCCGCCAGGTGTTTGCTACTCAGCGCGTCGCACAGCGCCGGAATATCGACCACGGTGCCGCGCGAAGCGTTGATCAGCAACGCGCCCTTCTTCATCTGCGCCAGCTCCTGCGCGCCGATCATATCCTGCGTCGAGGGCGTTTCCGGCACGTGCAGGCTGACCACATCGCTCATATTCAGCAGGTCGGCCAGGTGGCGCACCTGCGTGGCGTTACCAAGCGGCAGTTTGTTTTCAATGTCGTAGAAAAAGACGTGCATGCCCAGGCTTTCAGCCAGTACGCCAAGCTGCATGCCAATATGGCCATAGCCGACGATGCCAAGCTTTTTGCCGCGCGCCTCAAACGAGCCGACGGCGTTTTTGTTCCAGATGCCGCGATGCGCCTTGGCGTTTGCTTCAGGGATGCCGCGCAGCATCAGCAGCATTTCGCCGATAACCAGTTCGGCGACCGAGCGGGTATTAGAGAACGGCGCGTTGAACACGGGAATGCCGCGCGTTGCCGCTGCGTTAAGATCGACCTGGTTGGTGCCGATGCAGAAACAGCCCACGGCGACCAGTTTTTCCGCCACGGCGAAAATCTCTTCCGTCAGCTGGGTGCGGGAGCGGATGCCGATGAAGTGCGCATCCCGAATGGAGGCTTTCAGCGCTTCGTCATCCAGCGCGCCTTTATGGAATTCGATGTTGGTGTAACCCGCCGCGCGCAGATTTTCCAGCGCGCTCTGGTGAACGCCTTCCACCAGCAGGAACTTAATCTTGTCTTTTTCCAGTGATACCTTTGCCATTTCCCCGACCCTATTGTGATTTCAACAATGGCCGCCATAAGCGCGCCTTCTGTCAAAATATCAAAATTTACGCCTGCGGCAATACAACCGTTTGCCTTGCGGCCAGCATGGGGAAGCCTGAGCCCAGCACATTGCCGCACAAAATCGGGGGCTGAACCGCGAACAAAGAACGAACCTGCTGTGGATGTCGGTTATGTGACATAAGTCACCGAATTTAGGCGGCGAAAGAAAAGATGTTTTGCGCAGGGAAATAACCGGCGCGCTTATCGCGCCGGACAGATCATTTTTCGATGGTTTTTACGCCGTCCGGCGTGCCGATCAGCGCAATATCAGCGCCGCGCGTAGCAAACAGGCCAACGGTGACCACGCCGGGCAGCGCGTTGATGCTTTTTTCCAGCGCGACAGGATCGAGAATCGTCAGGTTATGCACGTCGAGAATAATATTGCCGTTGTCGGTGACGACATGCTGGCGATACTCCGGCAGGCCGCCGAGCTTAACCAGCTCGCGGGCGACGAAGGCGCGCGCCATCGGGATCACTTCGACCGGCAGCGGGAAGCGCCCCAGCACGTCCACCTCTTTCGAGGCGTCGGCGATACAGATGAACTTGCGCGCGACGGCCGCCACGATCTTCTCGCGCGTCAGGGCCGCGCCGCCGCCTTTAATCATCTGCATCTGCGGGTTGATCTCATCCGCGCCGTCGACATAGATCGCCAGATCGTCGATCTCATTGAGATCAAAGACCGGAATGCCAAGCGCTTTCAGCTTCAGCGTCGAGGCTTCCGAGCTGGAAACCGCGCCTTCAATCTGCTGTTTCATCGTGGCGAGCGCGTCGATAAAGTGCGCGGCGGTGGAGCCAGTGCCGACGCCGACGACAGTACCCGGCTGCACATATTTCAGTGCAGCCCAGCCTACGGCTTTTTTCAGTTCATCCTGGGTCATGATATGTTTAAAACCTGTGCGACAACGAAGTGCGCGTAGTATAAAGCAACGCCTGCCGAATGTGCGCGGCTGTTTCCGCTGACGTGATCGCTTTGGAAGCCACTCCGCAAAAAAAGCGACGCGCGGCGCAGGGAAAGCCCCTTCGACGCGCGCCAGATGCATTTTTTGTGGCATAGTATCGTCCACCCTGAAGGAGAGAGAACAACAATGAAACGCCCCGATTATCGAACGCTTCAGGCGCTGGATGCAGTGATTCGCGAACGCGGCTTTGAGCGCGCCGCACAAAAGTTATGCATTACGCAGTCGGCCGTATCGCAGCGTATCAAGCAGCTGGAGAACCTGTTCGGCCAGCCGCTGCTGGTGCGTACCGTGCCGCCGCGCCCTACAGAGCAGGGACAGAAGCTGCTGGCGCTGCTGCATCAGGTCGAGCTGCTGGAAGAGGAGTGGCTGAGCGATGAGAACGGCGGCACCACGCCGCTGCTGCTGTCGCTGGCGGTTAACGCCGACAGTCTGGCGACCTGGCTGCTGCCTGCGCTGAAGGATGTGCTGGCGGACTCGCCGGTGCGCCTTAATTTGCAGGTCGAAGATGAAACCCGCACGCAGGAACGGCTGCGCCGCGGCGAAGTGGTGGGCGCGGTCAGTATTCAGCCGCAGCCGCTGCCGAGCTGCCTGGTCGATCAGCTTGGCGCGCTCGACTATCTGTTCGTCGCCTCGCCGGAGTTCGCCGCGCGCTACTTCCCCAACGGCGTCACCCGCTCGGCGCTGCTCAAAGCGCCAGCGGTCGCTTTCGACCATCTCGACGATATGCATCAGGCCTTTTTACAGCAGAATTTCGATCTGTCGCCGGGCAGCGTCCCCTGCCATATCGTGAACTCCTCGGAGGCGTTTGTGCAGCTGGCGCGCCAGGGTTCAACCTGCTGTATGATCCCGCATCTGCAGATTGAGCGCGAGCTGGCGGGCGGCGAGCTGCTCGATTTGACGCCGGGCCTCTGCCAGCGCCGCATGCTCTACTGGCACCGTTTTGCGCCGGAGAGCCGCCTGATGCGCCGCGTTACCGACGCGCTGATCGCCCACGGCCATCGCGTGCTGCGCCAGGATGATTTAGCGGCCTGAGTCCGTGCGCGCCTGAAGTAAGGGGCGCTTTGCCCTTCGCTTTATGCCGCCCGCATTTGACTCATTTGCTGTCTAAAAAAGACCTAAAAAAAGGGGCGCTTAGCGCCCCTTTTTTCATTACTGCTGCGTACCCGCGGTATTGGGCTTGATATCGAACACCACATCCACCTGATCGTCAAAGTGAATGCTCTGCTGCTCGTAGGTCTGCTGCGCGGAGGTATCCGCAGCTGGCGCGGCGGCCTTATACATGCGCGCCATCGGCATCGGCTGATAGTTGGACACGTGGTAGCGAATGCTGTAAACCGGGCCAAGCTTCGCGTTAAAGCCTTCCGCCAGCGCGGCGGCCTGCTGCGTCGCGTTATCAATCGCCGCCTTGCGCGCCTGCGCCTTATAGCTGTCGGGATTGGTGACGCCCAGCTCGACCGAGCGGATCTCGTTCAGGCCGCTTTTCAGCGCGCCATCCAGCAGCTCGTTCAGCTTATCCAGCTGACGCAGCGTCACCTGCACCTGGCGCACCGCGCGGTAGCCTTTCAGCACCGACTTGCCCTCTTTGGTATAGTCATATTCCGGCTGGGTGCTGAGGTTAGCGGCATCGATATCTTTCTTCTCGATACCATTTTTCTGCAGAAAATCAAAGTATTGTGCGACGCGATCGTCGGCCTGCTTTTTCGCGTCCGCGGCGTCTTTAGAGGAGACGTTAACCACGATAGAGAGCGTGGCGATATCGGGGCGCGCATCCACGGTCGCCTGGCCTGACGTCACGACATGCGGGCCGTTCGGCAGTTCGTCGGCTAATGCGCTTAACGGCAGCGCCAGAGCGCCTGTCATGGCGACCAGCGCCAGTGCTTTCAGTTTCACGAAAATCCTCCTTGGAATCTCTGTTTTGCTGCGGCATCAAAGGCCAGAGCCTGAACGGAATAGTATGCACTGCTAAGAGCGTGTTATACCGCAAAAGTTCGCGTTTTGCTTATCCTGTTCTGCCGCTTTAGGACAATTCAAATCAGAAATTCGCTATTCCCTGCAGCGCCAGCTGGCTGGCGATAAGCCACATCACCGCACCGACCAGCAGATTTATCGCACGCTGCGCCCTGGCGGTGCGCAAGCGAGGCGAGAGCCAGGCCGCCAGCAGTGCCAGCCCAAAGAACCAGAACACCGAGGCGCTGACGGTGCCCAGCGCGAACCAGCGGCGCGCCTCCTGCGTCGGCAGCTGCCCACCCAGGCTGCCCAGCACTACGAAGGTATCGATATAGACGTGAGGATTAAGCCAGGTGACCGCCAGCATGGTGGCGACAATGCGCCAGCGGCTCTGCTTAAGCTCGCTGTCGCTGGCGAGATCGACATCGCCGCTAAAGGCGCGGCGTAGCGCATTCCAGCCGTACCACAGCAGAAAAGCTACCCCGGCCCAGGTGATAAGCATCAGCAGCAGCGGCGACTGGTGCAGCAAGGCGCTGCCGCCGAAGATGCCACCGCAAATCAGCGCAATATCGCTCAGCGTGCAGAGTGACGCCGTCATTAAATGGTACTGGCGCTTAACGCCCTGATTCATCACGAACGCGTTTTGCGGCCCCAGCGGCAGAATGAGTGAGGCGCCAAGCGCAAGCCCCTGTAAATACATTGATAACACAGAATTTTCCTTACATCAGCGAGATGCAAAGAAGTATAAAGAGGCGAGGTTATTAGCGGAAATTGAAAGATTTAATCTGCTATTAGGCAGATTAATAAGGACGGCGCGGGCGCCGTCCTGAGAGGCTTATTCTGCTTTTGCTTCCGCGTCCGGCGGGCTGACGCGATGCAGATGCACGTCCATTTGCGGATAGGGAATGCCGATGCCCTTCGCATCCAGCGCGCGCTTAAAGTTCTTCAGCAGATCCCAGTAGACGTTCTGCAGATCGCCGCTGTTGCTCCAGCAGCGCACCACGAAGTTGAGCGACGAGGCGGCCAGCTCGTTGAGGCCAATCTGCACGCCCATATCCTGCAGCACGCGCGGATCGCTTTTAACCACCTCTTCCAGCAGCGCAATCACCTCGTCCACGTCTGCGTCGTAGGCGACGCCGATGATGAACTCATTGCGGCGCACCGGCTCACGTGAAAAGTTGACGATGTTGCCAGCAATAATTTTGCCGTTCGGCACGACGACCATTTTACCGTCCGCGCTTTTCAGCGTGGTGGAAAAGATCTGCACGTTGAGCACCGTGCCCATCACGCCGCCGAGATCGACGAATTCGCCCGCGCGGAAAGGACGGAAGGTCACCAGCAGCACGCCCGCCGCCAGGTTAGAGAGCGACCCCTGCAGCGCCAGACCAACCGCCAGACCGGCGGCGCCCAGCACGGCGATAACAGACGCGGTCTGCACGCCGACCCGCCCAAGCGCGGCAATCAGGGTGAAGGCGATAACACCGTAGCGCACCAGCGCCGAAAGAAAGTCCGCCACCGTTTTATCGATGTGGCGCGCCACCAGCACACGGTTGATGCCTCGGGAGATAATGCGCGCGACGATCATCCCCAGAATTAAGATAACCACGGCTGCTACGATATTTACCGCATAGCTGACGAGCAGCGCCTGATTGCGCACCAGCCAGCCGCCGGCGTTATGAATGCCGTCTACGACGTTTAAGTCTTCCATTTGAGAGCCCTGTTGTTGAATTCCCTGCCGGGAAGATCAAATCACAGCCAGAAAATTCCGGCAAACCAGCTATCAAGGGTAAACAACATTCGTCGTATATGCCAAATCTGCGTTGAATTTGTTGAAAATTTAGGCGAAACCGCGTGGTCGCAGCATAAAAAAAGGCCAGATCCGACGATCTGGCCTTTGTTGTTAACCCGCGACGCGGATTACAGACGATCGATAGCGTTCAGCTCTTTGAAAGCCTGCTCAAGGCGCACGACCATTGAGGCCTGCGCCGCACGCAGCCAGACGCGCGGATCGTAGTATTTCTTGTTCGGGCTGTCCGGACCCTGAGGGTTGCCGAGCTGCGCCTGCAGATACTCTTCGTTCTTTTTGTAGTACTGCAGAATACCGTCCCAGGTTGCCCACTGGGTGTCGGTATCGATGTTCATTTTGATCACGCCGTAGCTGATCGACTCTTCGATTTCCGCCGCGGAAGAACCGGAACCGCCGTGGAAAACGAAGTCCAGCGCGTTGTGCGGCAGGCCATGTTTTTCACAGACGTATTTCTGCGAGTCGCGCAGAATGGTCGGGGTCAGCTTAACGTTGCCCGGCTTGTAAACGCCGTGTACGTTGCCGAAAGAGGCGGCGATGGTGAAGCGCTTGCTGATTTTGCTCAGCTCGGTGTAGGCGTAGTCTACATCTTCCGGCTGGCTGTAGAGGGCGGAAGCGTCAACGTGGCTGTTGTCCACGCCGTCCTCTTCGCCGCCGGTCACGCCCAGCTCGATTTCCAGCGTCATACCCAGTTTGTCCATGCGCGCGAGGTATTTGCTGCAAATCTCAATGTTCTCTTCCAGCGACTCTTCAGAGAGATCGATCATGTGAGAAGAGAACAGCGGTTTGCCGGTTTTCTCGAAGTGCGCTTCGCCTGCATCCAGCAGACCGTCGATCCACGGCAGCAGTTTTTTCGCGCAGTGGTCGGTGTGCAGAATAACCGGCACGCCATACTGTTCAGCCATCAGGTGCACGTGGTGCGCGCCTGAGATGGCGCCGAAAATCGCCGCGCCCTGCGGCTTGTCGGTTTTGAAACCTTTGCCGGCGATAAACGCGGCGCCGCCGTTAGAGAACTGGACGATAACCGGCGCTTTGACTTTCGCGGCGGCTTCCAGCACGGCGTTGATGGAGTCGGTGCCAACGCAGTTTACCGCTGGCAGCGCGAATTTGTTCTCTTTCGCTACCTGGAAGATCTTCTGAACGTCATCACCAGTGACAACGCCGGGTTTAACGAAATCAAAAATTTTAGACATGATTGTGTCCTGTTTCGTGACCGACCATCCCCTGAGGGGACAGCGCTTTAAACGCCCAACGGGGCAAGTCTTCAGGCGACGCGCCAGGCGTCGCCCCCAAAGGGTTACTGCTTAGCACGCTCTTCCAGCATGGCAACCGCAGGCAGTTTTTTGCCTTCGACGAACTCCAGAAACGCGCCGCCGCCGGTAGAGATGTAAGAGATTTTGTCTTCGATGCCGAACAGGTCGATAGCCGCCAGGGTATCGCCGCCGCCTGCAACAGAGAAGGCGTCGCTCTCTGCGATGGCGTTCGCCACGATCTCGGTGCCCTTACGGAAGTTCGGGAACTCGAACACGCCGACCGGACCGTTCCACAGAATGGTTTTCGCCTCTTTCAGCATCTTCGCCATCGCCTGCGCGGTTTCATCGCCGAAGTCCATAATCTCTTCGTTATCTGCGACTTCGGAAACCTTTTTCACCGTTGCGGGTGCAGTTTCAGAGAATTCCGTGCCAACGCGCGAGTCGGTCGGAACCGGAATGCCGTACTGGTCGCGCAGGCCTTTCGCCGCTTCCACGAAGTCCGGCTCGTAGAGAGATTTGCCGACGTTGTTGTCGATAGCAACAAAGGTGTTGGCGATGCCGCCGCCGACGATAACGGTGTCAGCAATTTTCACCAGCGACTGCAGTACATCGAATTTGGTCGACACTTTTGAGCCGCCAACCACGGCCACCAGCGGGCGCTCCGGGTTGCTCATCACTTTGCCCAGCGCTTCCAGCTCAGCTGACAGCAGCGGGCCTGCGCAGGCGATCGGCGCAAACTTGCCGACGCCGTGCGTTGAGGCCTGCGCACGGTGCGCGGTGCCAAAGGCGTCCATCACGAAGACGTCGCACAGGGCAGCATATTTTTTCGACAGCGCTTCGTCGTCTTTCTTCTCGCCTTTGTTAAAGCGAACGTTTTCCAGCACCACCAGCTCGCCCGCGCCGACTTCAACGCCGTCGAGGTACTCTTTCGCCAGGGTAACGTTGGTACCGTTCAGTTTCTCTTTCAGATAGTTAACTACAGGCAGCAGGGAGAATTCTTCGTTATATTCACCTTCGGTCGGGCGACCCAGGTGAGAGGTGACCATCACTTTTGCGCCCTGTTTCAACGCCGATTCGATGGTAGGCAGAGAAGCACGGATACGTGCGTCTGACGTCACTTTCCCTTCTTTTACTGGTACGTTGAGATCGGCACGGATCAGAACGCGCTTACCAGCCAGATCCAAATCGGACATCTTAATTACAGACATGGTGAACCCTCTCGTTGATTCTCATAAGTTTTGCCAGGCGCAGACCGCGCCTTACCTGAAACCGCTTGCGGCCATCGCTAACGTCGTGTCGAGCATTCGGTTAGCAAAGCCCCATTCGTTGTCGCACCAGACCAGGGTCTTGATGAGGTGCTGACCGCTGACCCGCGTTTGCGTGCCGTCCACAATGGCACTGTGCGGATCGTGGTTAAAATCTACTGAGACTAACGGTAATTCCGTATAGTCAACTATACCACGAAATGCCCCTTCTGACGCGTTTTGCAGCAGCGCGTTGACCTCGCAGGCCCTTACCGCCTCGCGTACAGAGACGCTAAGATCGATGGCCGTGACGTTGATAGTAGGCACGCGCACCGCAATCGCTTCGAAGCGATCGGCGAATTTCGGAAAAATACGGGTGATCCCGGCGGCCAGTTTGGTGTCGACCGGAATGATGGACTGACTGGCGGCACGCGTGCGGCGCAGATCGCTGTGATAGGCGTCAATCACCTGCTGGTCGTGCATCGCCGAGTGGATGGTGGTCACGGTGCCCGACTCAATGCCGAAAGCGTCGTCCAGCAGCTTGATCACTGGAATAATGCAGTTAGTGGTGCAGGAGGCGTTAGAGACAATGCGGTCAGTTTGCTTAAGCGCCCCTTCGTTCACGCCGAACACCACGGTGGCGTCGAGATCGCTGCCGCCCGGGTGGGAGAAGAGCACCTTCTTCGCGCCCGCCTGCAGATGCGCTTCGCCGTCCGCCCGGCTGCCGTAAACGCCGGTGCACTCCAGCACCACGTCGACGTTAAGCTCGCGCCACGGCAGCGCGTCGATAGCGGCGTGATGCAGAATGCGGATGGTATCGTCGCCGACCCACAGCAGATCGCGCTCCTGACGCACGTCGAAGGCGAAGCGGCCGTGGCTGGTGTCGTACTTCAGCAGGTGTGCCATGCCAGCTGCCTCCGCCAGTTCGTTAATCGCCACCACGGTAATTTTGGCACGACGCCCGGTCTCATAAAGGGCGCGCAGTACGTTGCGCCCAATGCGGCCAAAGCCATTTATCGCCACCCGAATGGTCATCTTTTCTGCCACTTCCTGCTCATAAACGTGCCGATAGCCTGAGCGTTTCACGCGGGTTTGTACAGGAGATTTTCGCGCGCACCGCGCCGAAATCGCTGCCAAAAAACGGCCAACTGAAACGGTTCAGCTACAATAAAGCATGGAAGGAATAACGGGAATGACTGCGATCAAACGCGCCGCTGATTATTGGATCTGCGTCACATTTTTGCCAGGGTGCGGACTATTACTTGAGGAATAATTCAGCGGGCTATAAAAAAGGGACGCCCGACGGCGTCCCTTTCTCTTCAGGCTAAGGGTTTATGACGCCAGCACCGCTTTCGCCTGTGCAACAACGTTGTCAACGGTGAAACCAAACACCTCGAACAGCTTCTCGGCCGGGGCGGACTCGCCGAAGGTGGTCATGCCGACCACCGCGCCGTGCAGGCCGGTATAGCGCTGCCAGTAGTCGGCGATGCCTGCTTCAATAGCGACGCGCGCGCCGATCGCTTTCGGCAGCACCGCTTCGCGGTAGGCAGCATCCTGCTTGTCGAAGGCATCGGTAGAGGGCATGGAAACCACGCGCGCCTTGACGCCTTCGCTGCTCAGCTTGTCCCAGGCCGCGACCGCCAGCTCGACTTCAGAACCGGTAGCGATCAGGATCAGCTCCGGCTGACCGTCGCACTCTTTCAGGATGTAGCCGCCGCGAGCGATGTTCGCCAGCTGCTCAGGCGTACGCTCCTGCTGCGCCAGGTTCTGGCGAGAGAAGATCAGCGCGCTCGGGCCATCTTTGCGCTCGATAGCGTATTTCCACGCCACCGCAGACTCGACCTGGTCGCACGGACGCCAGGTGCTCATGTTCGGCGTGGTGCGCAGGCTGGCCAGCTGCTCGACCGGCTGGTGCGTCGGGCCATCTTCGCCCAGACCGATGGAGTCGTGGGTGTAGACCATGATCTGACGGATCTTCATCAGCGCCGCCATACGCGCCGCGTTGCGCGCATACTCCACGAACATCAGGAAGGTGGCGGTGTAAGGCAGGAAGCCGCCGTGCAGCGCAATGCCGTTGGCGATGGCGGTCATACCAAACTCGCGCACGCCGTAGTGGATATAGTTGCCCGCCAGGTCGACGTTGATCGGCTTAGAGCCGGACCACATCGTCAGGTTGCTCGGCGCCAGGTCGGCAGAGCCGCCCAGGTATTCCGGCAGCAGCTTGCCGAACGCTTCGATAGCGTTCTGCGAAGCTTTACGGCTGGCGATTTTCGCCGGATTCGCCTGCAGCTGTTCGATAAACTTCTGCGACTCTTCCTGCCAGTTAGCCGGCAGCTCGTTGCTGACGCGACGTTTGAACTCGGCGGCCAGCTCCGGGAACGCCTGCGCGTAGGCGGCGAATTTCTCGTTCCACTGCGCCTCTTTCGCCTGACCGGCCTCTTTCGCGTCCCACTCGGCGTAGATCTCCGACGGGATCTCGAACGGCGCGTGCGTCCAGCCCAGCTGTTTGCGAGTCAGCGCCACTTCGTCGTCGCCCAGCGGCGCGCCATGTGAGTCGTGGGTGCCCGCTTTGTTCGGCGAGCCGAAGCCGATAACGGTTTTGCACATCAGCAGTGAAGGCTTGTCGCTCACCGCTTTCGCTTCGTCGATCGCCTTCGCGATAGCGTCCGCGTCGTGACCGTCTACGCCGCGCACCACGTGCCAGCCGTAGGCTTCAAAGCGCTTCGCGGTGTCGTCGGTGAACCAGCCGTCGATGTGACCGTCGATAGAGATGCCGTTGTCGTCATAGAAGGCGACCAGTTTGCCCAGCTTCAGGGTACCTGCCAGCGAGCAGACTTCGTGCGAGATGCCTTCCATCATGCAGCCGTCGCCCATAAATACCCAGGTGTTGTGATCGACGATGTCGTGGCCCGGACGGTTGAACTGCGCCGCCAGCGTGCGCTCGGCGATAGCGAAGCCGACCGCGTTGGCAATGCCCTGGCCCAGCGGGCCGGTGGTGGTTTCTACGCCTGGGGTGTAGCCATATTCCGGGTGACCTGGAGTTTTTGAATGCAGCTGGCGGAAGTTCTGCAGCTCGCTCATCGGCAGATCGTAGCCGGTGAGGTGCAGCAGGCTGTAAATCAGCATCGAGCCGTGGCCGTTGGAGAGCACGAAGCGGTCGCGATCGGCCCACAGTGGGTTGGTCGGGTTATGGTTCAGGTAGCCGCGCCACAGCACCTCGGCAATATCTGCCATACCCATCGGGGCCCCCGGATGTCCCGATTTGGCTTTCTGTACTGCATCCATACTTAACGCGCGAATGGCGTTGGCAAGCTCTTTACGAGAGGGCATGTTCTACTCCAGGTCGGATGAATGATTCGCCTGTTTAACGCATTGTTATTAATGGTTTATTAGGCAAAACAAGGAAAAAGTCGCCCATCAATGTACATGAAAATCGGGGCAAAAGTACATGCCGCGCCGTGCTAAATGTCGCCGCTTCGTCTGGCATTTACGGCAATGTCTGCTAGCGAAGTGGCCGACGACAGGCTATAACCCACTCTTTACCGTATCTGACCCTTTTTCAGATACCTGCTTTTCTTCTCTTGTTACTCACAGGATGTACGCATGACAATCAAGACAGGCATCATGGCAATCAGCCTCGCGGCGCTGCTCAGCGGCTGCCAGGGCATGGACAATAACGCACTGCTGCAGTCGGGCGCGCAGGCTTTTCAGGCCTACACCCTCAACGACGCACAGGTGAAGCAGCTCAGCGATCAATCCTGCGCGCAGATGGATAAAGAGAACCAGCTTGCGCCTGCCGACAGCACCTACCAGCAGCGTCTGAACAAAATCGCCGCCGCGCTGGGCGACAATATCAACGGCACGCCGGCCAACTACCGCGTCTACGTCACCAAAGATGTCAACGCCTGGGCGATGGCCAACGGCTGCATCCGCGTCTATAGCGGCCTGATGGATATGATGGACGACAACGAGGTTGAAGGGGTGCTGGGGCATGAGATGGGCCACGTTGCGCTGGGCCATACGCGCAAGGCGATGCAGGTCGCCTTCGGCACCACGGCGGCGCGCACCGCGGCCGCGTCTGTCGGCGGCGTGATCGGCTCGCTGTCGCAGTCGCAGCTGGGGGACCTGGGCGAAAAGCTGGTCAATGCGCAGTTCTCGCAAAGCCAGGAGTCGCAGGCGGATGACTACTCCTACGATCTACTGAAAAAACGCGGCATCGACCCGATGGGGCTGGCGACCAGCTTTGAGAAGCTGGCGAAAATGCAGCAGGGCCAGCAGAGCAGCCTGTTTGATTCGCATCCCGACTCCGCGGCGCGCGCGCAGCATATTCGCGAACGCATCGCGGCGGACGCCGGAAAATAAGCGAGCGCGCGCCGCCCTGCGGCGGCGCGCGTGGAGACTAGCGCTTAAAAAGCTGATCGACCATCGATCCCAGATCGCGCTGCTTGTCGTGCAGGGATTGATCGTCGATCTGGCCCTGCGGCGTCAGGCGATCCACCAGATGCGGCAACAGCTCCGCCAGTTTGCCGGAGGCGCCGTTTACGTCGGTGCCCAACTTCTGCGCCAGCGACTGCATCGCCTCTTCGCCAAACGCCGACTGCAGCTGCCCGCCGCTGACCGACTGGTTACTGCCGCTGCCGATCCATGAGCTTAAAATTTCGCCCAGCCCGCCCTGCTGGAATTTCTGCAGCAGAACCTGCACTCCGCCCTGCTCCTGCACCCAGTTCCAGACCGCCTGCAGTTCACCTAAGGTGCTGCGTCCGTTGCCTAAGGTGCCAACTAAGTCATCAAGTAAGCCCATCATGCTCTCCGTTACGGTTAACACCGGGCGCGCCATTGCGCCCGGTTTGAAGGGTTATTCGCCTTTGTTCGCCGCCTGCACGTGCAGCATATCAAGCGCCAGCGTCGCGGCGGCCAGCGAGGTGAGATCGGCATGATCGTAGCCTGGGGCCACCTCCACCAGATCCATGCCGACAATGTTGAGGCCCTGCAGGCCGCGCACCAGTTTGGTCGCCTTGTCGGTGGTCAGGCCGCCGATTACCGGCGTGCCGGTGCCGGGCGCGTGCGCCGGATCGAGGCAGTCGATGTCGAAGGTCAGGTACACCGGCATATCGCCAACGGTGCGCTTCACTTCCGCCAGGATATCGTCGACGCTGCGATCGTTGACCTGCGCCGCATCCAGCACGTTAAAGCCCAGGCTCTTGTCGAACTCGGTGCGGATGCCGATCTGCACCGAGTGTTGCGGATCGATCAGCCCCTCTTGCGGCGCGGTATAGAACATGGTGCCGTGATCGAACGTCGGGCCGTTGGAGTAAGTATCGGTATGGGCGTCGAAATGCACCAGTGCCAGCTTGCCAAAATGTTTCGCATGGGCGCGCAGCAGCGGCAGCGTCACGTAGTGATCGCCGCCGAAGGTGAGCATACGCTTGCCGTTCGCCAGCAGTTTTTCCGCGTGCGCCTGTAATTTGTCAGAGAGATCCTGCGAGTCGCCGAAGGCGTAAACCAGATCGCCGCAGTCCACCACGTTAAGGCGCTGACGCAGATCGAACTGCCACGGCCAGCGGCACCCTTCCCAGGCGAGGTTGGTGGAGATCTGACGGATCGCGCCCGGTCCCAGACGGCTCCCCGGACGGCCAGAGGTCGCGGCGTCGAAAGGCACGCCGGTGATGACCCACTCGGCGTCGCTGTCGTAAGGCTGGAAGTTGACCGGAAAACGCATGAAGCCGAAGGCGTTTGAAACCAGCGAATTGTCGTACTGATTGCCCAGGGTGTTATACATAAATCATCCTCGCTGCCGCATGGCATTAAGTTACAGGTGAAGGCCAGATAAAAAAAATCCCCTCCGCGTCGTTAAGCCCGACGAGGAAGGGATGTTTGCGTTGCCGCAGTTTACGCAATTATTGCGGAGTTCGGCGCGCGCTGCAATGCGCGACGCGCCGGAAACGCGTTTGTTGCGATCGCATTAACGTTCCCGCAGCGCCTCTTTGGCGCGGTTAAACGGCTTGACCAGGTAGTCCATCACCGTTTTCTCGCCGGTCTTGATATCCACCGTAGAGACCATGCCAGGGCTGATGGCGAAGCGGCGTCCCGCTTTATTCTGCACGTAGTCGGTATCGGTGCGGATAAAGACGCGATAGTAGTAAATCTCCGGCTTTACCTCATCCTGGATGGTGTCGGGTGAGATGCTCTCCACCACGCCGTGCAGCCCGCCGTAAATGGCGTAATCGTAGGCGGAGATTTTCACCAGCGCCTTCTGGCCGGGATGGATAAAGGCGATATCGCGCGGCGAGAGACGCGCTTCAATCAGCAGGCGGTCATCCATCGGCACGATATTCATCAGCTCGCCGTTGGGCGGGATCACCCCGCCGACGGTAGTGACCTTGATGTTTTTCACGATGCCGCGCATCGGCGAGCGCAGGGTCAGGCGACTGACGGTATCCTCGCGCCCCTTCACCGTTTGCGCCAGGCTGTCCGCTTCCGCCGACGCCTTCGCCAGATCCTCGCGCGCCTGCACGTAATACTGCGAGCGCATATCGGTGAGCTTCAGCTCCAGATCGGACTTGTCGCGCTGCAGCCGCAGCACCTCGACGCTGCTGGCGGCGCCGCTTTTCGCCAGCCTTTGGGTAATGCCCAGCTCGCGGTTGGCCAGCTCGAGGGAGTGCTGGATCTGCGCCGTCGCATCTTTTAACTGCGCCCGTCGGGTGGTGTAGAGCCGGGTTTCCGAGGCGATCAGATCGGGAAAGGCCTTTAGCTCGTCAGGAAAGCGCAAAGGCCGATCGTTCACCTCGGCGTAGAGCCGCGCGCTGGCCGCCAGCGCGGCCCGATAGCGCGCCGCGCTTTCGCCGACGCTGGAGACGGATCGCGTCGGATCGAGTTTCGCCACGATCTGCCCCGCCTCGACCCGATCCCCTTCATGCACGTTAAGCTCGGCGAGGATCCCCCCTTCCAGCGAGCTCAGCACCTGATCGCGCGAGCTGGGGATCACTTTGCCGGTGCCGGTCGACACCTCGTCCAGCACGCCGAACCAGGCCCAGATCAGCCCCGCCATCAGCAGAAAAAAGCTGATGACGATCAGGCGCACCGCGCCGCTGTAGTAGGCTTCCGAGCGCAGATCGCCGTTGAGATCGTCTGAGGTCTCCGCTTCGGGCGCCACCAGCCGCAGTTTGGTTGATAGCTCGCTCATGCCTGATCCTCCGGACGATTGAGCGTCGGCCGCGCAGGCGGCAGCGCGCTCTCTTTCGGGCTGTCCATCACCAGCTGCCCCTCTTTTAATACCAGCACGCGATCCACCAGCGCGAGAATGGCGGCGCGGTGGGTCGCCACCACCAGCGTGCGGCCGTTGAGCCACTGGCCGAGCCGCTCGATAAACTCTTTTTCGGTGTGGTCGTCCAGCGAGGCGGTCGGCTCATCCAGCAGCACGATATTAGGATCGCGCAGCAGCATGCGCGCCAGCAGCACCGACTGTCGCTGGCCGCCGGACAGCCCGACGCCGCCCTCCATCACCGGATGATCGAGGCCGAGCGGCAGCCGACGGATAAAGTCCGCGCCGCCGCTCACCGTCAGCGCGGCGAAGATCGCCTCGTCGCTGGCGTGCGCCGCGCCCATCGTCAGGTTTTCGCGCAGCGTGCCGTGGAACAGCCGCGCGTTCTGCGTCATCAGGCCGACGTTGCGCCGCACGTCGGCGAGATCGATATGCGGCAGGCTCAGGTTGTCGAGCCGCAGCTCGCCGCCCACCAGATCCATGCCGCCGATCATCGCCTGCAGCAGCGTCGATTTGCCCGATCCGTTGCGCCCCAGCACGGCGACGCGTTCGCCCGGCTTGATGGTCAGGCTTTTGATGCGCAGCGCGATGGTGGCGGAGTCGCTGTAGTAGCGAAACATCGCCTCGCTGAACTGGTAGTGGCCGAACAGCACCGGGCAGTGAATGCGGGTTTCGTCTTTGCTGTTCTCAACCGGCAGCGCCATCAGCGCGTCGAGGCTGGTTTTCGCCGCCTTGACCTGCTGCCAGCGCGCCAGCACGCCGCACAGGGTGCCCATCGGCGCGATCATGCGCGACGAGAGCAGCGACGCCGCGACGATGGCGCCGGTGGTGATGTCGCCGTTGATCACCATCGGCGCGCCGATGACGATTACGCTGGCATAGACCAGCCCCTGCACCGTCACGCCCCAGCTGATCAGCGAGTGCATCACCTTGCGCATCTCCACGCCGGACTGCGCGGTGATGCGGATATAGCTGTTCCACTGCTGCAGGAAGCGATCCTCCGCCTGCATCAGCTTGATATCCTCCAGCCCCTGCACGCTCTCTACCAGCACCGCATTGCGCAGGGTCGACTCTTTCAGCGACTGGTGCGCCAGCCTCGCCAGGGTTTTCTGCTTCAGCACGCCAGGCAGGATCATCAGGATCACCGCCACCGGCGCGATCCACGCCAGCTGCGGCGCGATAATCGCCATCACCAGCATAAACAGCAGGAAAAACGGCATATCGACAATAGAGCTGACGGTGGTCGAGGTGACCATTTCGCGGATCGCCTCCAGCTCGCGCAGCTGGGAAATAAAGGTGCCGGTGGATCGCGGAATCGCACTGTTGCGCAGCCGCAGCGCATGGCCGAACACCCGGTCGGAGACGCGCATATCGGCGCGCTTGCCGAGCAGATCGGTGACGTGATCGCGCCCGACGCGCAGGATATAGGTAAAGATCACCGAGATAATCACCCCGCCGTAGAGCACGTAAAGCGTGGGGTAGGACTGCGCCGGGATCACCCGGTCATAGACCTGCATCGAGAAGATAATGCCCACCAGCGCCAGCAGGTTGATCAGGAAAGATCCCAGCATCACGTAGCCGTAGGGGCGCAGATCGCGCAGCACCAGCCGCCGCAGCCAGTCGGGCTTGATGGTTTCCAGATAGCGGTCGACGCGGCTGTCTTTGGCGGCGGTGAGCGGACGAAAAGCGGCGGCGAAGCGGATATCGGGCAAGAGCGCGCCGAGCGCCAGCGGCGTCGGCTGCTCGTCGCCGCTGAAGTGCACTCGCACCTCGTCTTCGCCGTCGAAGCTGACGATGACCCCGACCTGGCCATCCGCCAGCTCCACCGCCAGCGGCAGCCGCCAATGGTTAATCTCCCACTTATTATCCTGATAAAGCTGCAGCGACATGCCCGCCTGGCGCGCCAGATGGCGCAGCGCCTTGTCGCGCGTCTGTTTGCCCTGCCACTCGCTGGCGGCAAGGATCATGCCCGGTGAACAGGGCAGACGGTAGTGCGCAGCGATCAGGATTATGGCTGTCGCCCAGCCCTGGAGCGGCACCCCGCCTTCGCCCTCTTCGGGCTTGCCGGCGGGCGAATCTGGAAGCTGCATTTGCGTCATGGCTGGATCTCCACGGACTGGATCCGCTGATTATTCAGGGCGAACGCCGACCGCATATGGCCGGTGCTGTAAAGGCAGTCGAGCTGCAGCGCGCGCAACTGGCTGATGGTCTGCTGCAGCGTAAAGCGCGTCTGAAACACCTCCTGCTCGGCGTTAAGCACGTCAAGCAGCGGACGGGTGCCGAGCTGCAGATATTGATCCTGATAAAGCGCCTGGGTTTTCTCGCCCAGGCTCTGCTGCCGCGCCTGAATCGCCAGGCTGAGCGCCAGGCTCTGCGACTGGCTCTGCGATTCGTTTAGCTGCTGGCGCGCCTTCAGCCGCGCCGAGTTCACCGCCGCGTTGGCGGCGGTCAGCGCGTTGGCGGCGGCGTTGCGGCTGGCGGTCATGCCGCCGCCCTGATAGAGCGGCATCTCGACTTTAACCCAAGCGGAATATTGCGTGCGGTCCAGCGTCTCGCTGCTGGCGTAGTGATTGTTAAGATAGTGCGTGACCTGCGGCTCCAGCGAAATAGTGGGCAGCATCTGTGCGTTGGCGTTATCCAGCTTCGCCTGCGCCTCGTTGGCCTGCGCCCAGGCGGCCAGCACCGCCGGAATGGTGCGGTCGTCGCTTTTTGCGGCCTCGCACGAGCGCGTCAGGCTGGCGGGAAAGTCGTCGCTGACCTTTTTCACCTGCGGCCAGCCGAGATAGGTCGCCAGCGTGGCGCGCCAGCGGTCGAGGTTGGCCTGATACTGCGTCAGCACGGTGCGCGCCCCTTCGATACGCGCGTCGGTTTGCGTCGCGTCAGAGAGCGAGGCGGCGCCCTCACTGTTGCGCTGACGCGCGAGATCGCCGATTTTCATCAGCGCCGATAGCTGCTCCTGGGCGATCTTCACCAGCTGCTGATAGCCCTGCACCTGCACCAGCGCCGCGGCCGTGTCGTGCGCCACGGTGTCGATGCTCACCAGCACGTTGGCCTGCTGCTGGGCGACGCCCGCCTCGGCGGAGCGCACCGAGCTGCTGACCTTGCCGAAGTCATAGAGCATCTGGGAGACCGACAGCACGAACGAGGGGCTGTAGCCCTTTTCGCTGTAGCTGTTGCTGTAACCGTTATTCATGCCGCCGCTGATCTGCGGATAGTATTTGGCTTTCGCCACGTCCACCTGATCCGCCTGCTCAAGCAGCCGTCCCACCGCTTCGGCGATGTCGGGATGCCACTGGATCGCCCGCTGCACCGCCTGATTGATGGTCAGGGAATCAGGCACGCGCGAAAGTGCCGGTTCGGCGCTTTCGCCGCTTAATGAAGGGAGATCCTGCTGTTGCGCCAGGCCGGTGGCGGCGATCTGGCTGGCCGACTGCATCAGGTCGCTGCTGGCCGCCAGAGAGGAAGTTGTAAAAAAAGCGATGCCAGCACAGAGAACGCTGAGCTTAAAAGAACGGCGATATGTTGCGCTTGATTGCATCCGGTCCCTCGTTTTCCACTCGTCAGTTAGAGAAAGGGGCGCATCCCTGCGCCCGATAATGCTTCCCTGCCAGACATCACGGCGATCAGACCGTGTGATTCTGGTGCGGCTGTTGCAGTAGCTCCTCCAGTGAAACGTTCACCCCTTCCAGCGTGACCAGCTGCGTACTGCTGTAGGCGGTGCCGGTGCCGTCGCGATCGATCGACAGAACGGTATTGCCATCGGCGGTATGGTCCACCTTCACGAAGTCGTTGACGTTGCTGGTGGCGTCGTTCCAGCCGACGAGCAGACTGCTGATATCGATCTTGTCGCCCTCGGCGACAGAGAAATCGGTCCAGGTGTCATGCCCGTTGCCGCCGACGGCATCCGCGCTGTTGAGCAGGTGATACACCAGGGTATCGGCGCCCGCTCCGGCCGTGATGGTGTCGTCGTAGGCGCTGCTGGTCAGCGCATCCGCCCCTGCGGTTCCGGTAATAAGCGGATGCAGGTCGATGGTGAAGCTGTTGGTGGTAAGGGTGCCGTCGGCTGCCACCAGGCTATAGCTGAACACCTCTTTATGCGCGATATCCTGCACGTTAACCGCTGAGTTCAGGGTGTAGGTGTAGTAACCGTCGGCGGAGATGCTCAGGGTGCCGTATTCGCCCGCCACCAGCGTAATGCCCGTGCTGCTGACGGCGGTGGTCAGCCCCGCCTCGTTGGTGATGCTCAGCGCGCCGTTGTGGGCCACGCTGCTGTCGCCGTAGATGCTGCCGCTCGCCGTGGTGCCGTCATCGACGCTGGCTTCCGCAAACAGGCTGTTGACCGAGAAGAGCGTCGCGGCCGGGCCGTTGTGCAGGTTCACGGTCAGGGCGGCCGAGGTCACCGCGCCGCTGGCGTCGCGCACCGAATAGGTGAACACATCCGTGGCTGGCACCCTGTCGACATCCAGCCCCGCTTTCAGCGCATAGGTGTAGTTACCTTGCGCATTGACGGTCAGGGTGCCCTAGGTGGTGTTGATCACCGTATTGCCGGTCGCCGCGATGGCGCTGCTGCCAACCGCCGTCACCAGCGTGCCGGCCGGTATCGTGCCGACCACCGAGCTGGTGTCGTTCGCAAGCAGGTTGCCCGTCACGGTGGCCGCCACCGTCACCGCCAGCGTCGTGATATCCGACGTGGTGGTGATATTGGTGGAGGGCAGGACGCCGATGCCGCTGCTGGTGCCGAGCAGCACGGCGTAGTTGCCGGTGCCGAGGTTGCTGTAGGTGACGTTCGCGCCCGTCTGCGTCCCTATCGTCAGGAAGGTAGAGATGTAGTTGGCGTTGCTCGATTTCACCACCCAGGTGCCGTTCGCCTGCTGCTGATAGAGATAGAGCGTATAGGTTGAGGTCAGCGCCACCAGGCTGGTCGCCGAGGCGTGCAGCGTCACCGTACGGGTGTCGCCCGCGCCCACGGAAAACTGATAGGCGTTGGCGCTTTGCAGCACGCCGAGCGTAACCGCGCCGCCCAGGTTCACGTTCAGCAGCGAAACCCCGCTGGTGCTGGTATTCGCGTTGGTAATGGTGCCGGTCTGGGTGGCGTAATCCACCTCGGTGACGTCGTTGGCCGCCACCACGCGAATAGCGCCCAGCACCGTCGCGGCGGGCGAGACGTTGCCTGCCTGGTCGGCCTGGGTGACCGACAGCGTCGCGCCGGTGGTCTGTGCCGTGGAGAGCGCCAGCGAGAAGCTGCCGTTGGCCGCCACGGTGCCGCTACCGATGGCGTTACCGCCCGCGTCGCGTACCGTCACCGTCGCGCCTGCTTCGCCGCTACCGGTCAGGGTGGTGCCTGCCGTGTTGAGCGCCAGGCCAGTGACCGCCGTCGGCGCCACGTTGTCGATGGTCACGCTCGCCGTCGTGGTGGTGCTGACGTTGCCCGCCGTGTCGGTCACCGTGACGTTCAGCGCATGAACGCCCTGCGTCAGCGTAGGGGTGGTGAAGCTCCAGGCGCCGCCGTTGCTGGCGGTCACGCTGCCCAGCAGCGCTGTGCCGTCATAGATCCTGACCAGCGCGCCCGCTTCTGTCGTGCCGCTCAGCACCGGGGTGGTATCGCGCGTCGCGCCACCACTCGGCACCGTGACGGTCGGCGTCACCGAGTCGTTGGTGATCACCAGCGTACTGGCCGCTGGCGCCGTGGTGTCGATGGTCAGGGTGGCGTTAACGCCCGGACTCACGTTGCCCGCCACATCGGTCGCGGTCACGGTCAGGGTGTGCGGGCCGCTGGCCAGGGTCGGGCTAATCAGGCTCCACTGGCCGTTGCTGCCCACCGTGGTGGTGCCCAACAGCGTGGCGCCCTCATAGACGCTAATCCGCGCGCCGACTTCGCCGCTGCCGCTCAGCAGCGGGGTGTTGTCGTTGGTGACACCGCCGTTCGGGATGGTCACCGGCGTGCTGCCGTTGTTGTTGCTCACCGTCAGCGCGGTCACCGCCGCAGGCGCCGTGGTATCAACAATCACCGTGGCCGCCGTCGAACCGCTGACGTTGCCCGCCAGATCGGTCACCGTGACGCTCAGCGGATGGGCGCCCTGCGTCAGCGCGCTGGTGGTAAAGCTCCATGCGCCGCTGGCGCCTGCCGTGGCCGTGCCCAGCAGCGTGGTGCCGTCGAAGATGGTGATACGGCTGCCCGCCTCCGCCGTGCCGCTCAGGGTTGGCGTACTGTCGTTGGTCGATCCGCCGTTCGCCACCACCGTGCCGGTGACGTCGTTGAGGATCTGCAGCGTCGAAGCGGCTGGCGGCACGGTGTCCACCGTGATGGAAACCGTGGCGGATGCCGTGCTGGTATTGCCCAGCGCGTCACGCACCGTGACGCTCAGCGGATGGACGCCGTTGCTCAGTGCGGCGGTGGTGAAGCTCCATGCGCCGTCGGCGCCCGCCGTGACCGACCCGAGCGCGGTGGTGCCGTCATAAACGATCACGGTCGCGCCCGCCTCCGCCGTACCGCGCAGCGTCGGCGTGTTGTCATCGGTGACCGCGCCATTCGCCAGGTCGCCCTGAATGCTGCCGACGTTGTCGCTAATCGCCAGGTTGGTGACCGGCGCTGGCGCGGTGGTATCGACGGTGAATGTTACCGTGGTCGGCGTACTAGTGTTGCCGACCGCGTCGGTGGCGGTGACGCTCAGGGTGTGCGGGCCGTCCGCCAGGGTCGGCGTGACGAAGCTCCACTGCCCGTTGCTGCCGGCGGTCACGCTGCCGAGCACCGTGGTGCCGTCAGTAATGGTGACGCGGCTGCCCGCCTCCGCCGTGCCGGTGAGCGCTGGCGTGTTGTCGTTGGTGGCGCTGCCGTTGGCGATCGCCACCGGCGTGGCGCCGTTGTTGTTGTTTGCCGCCAGCGTCACGGCCGCAGGCGGCGTGGTGTCTACCACAATGCTGGCCGTGGTGGAGCCGCTGACGTTACCCGCCAGATCCGTTACCGTCACGCGCAGCGCGTGCGGGCCCTCGCCAAGCGTCGTCGACGCAAAGCTCCATGCGCCGCTGGTGCCCACGGCGACCGAGCCGAGCGTTGCGGTGCCGTCATAAATGGTGACGACGCTGTTGGCTTCCGCCGTGCCGCTCAGCACCGGCGTATTGTCGTTAGTGGTGGAGCCGTTCGGCACCGTCACGTTGGCAGCGTCGTTGGTGACCACCAGCGTTGACGCCGCTGGCGCGACGGTATCCACCGTCAGGTTGAACGGCGTCGCCGCGCTGGTGTTGCCCGCGGCGTTGGTCACCGTCACGTTCAGGGTATGCGGGCCGTTGCTCAGCACGCCGGTGGTAAAGGTCCAGGCGCCGTTTGCGCCCGCCGTCACCGAGCCAAGCAGCGTGGTGCCGTCATAGACGGTCACGATGTTGCCCGCGCCGGTGGTGCCGGTGAGCGTTGGCGTGGTGTCGTCAGTCACTGCGCCGTTGGCCAGGCTGCCCTGCACGCTGCCCACGTTATCGCTAACGATCAGGTCAGCAACCGGCGCCGGCGCGGCGGTCGCGACCGTCAGCGTCAGCAGCGCGGCTTCGCTGGTGTTGCCCGCCGCATCGGTGGCGGTCACGCTCAGGGTATGCGGGCCGTCGGCCAGCGTCGGCGTGGTGAAGCTCCACTGCCCGTTGCTGCCCGCCGTAACGCTGCCCAGCACCACGTTGCCGTCGGAGATAAGGATACGGCTGCCCGCCTCCGCCGTCCCCGTCAGCAGCGGCGTGCTGTCGTTAGTGGTGCCGTTACTGGCGATCGGCGTCGCCGTCGAGCCGTTGTTGTTGCTGGCGGCCAGCGTCACCGGCGCGGGCGCCGCCGTGTCGATCACCATCGTCACGCTGCTGGATGGCGCGCTGACGTTGCCCGCCGCGTCGGTGACGCGAGCGCTCAGCGTATGCGGCCCCTGGGAGAGCGCGCGCGAGACAAAGCGCCAGCTGCCGCCAGCGTCCGCCGTGACGGAGCCGAGCGCCGTGGCGCCGTCATAGATGGTCACCAGGCTGCCCGCTTCGGCAGTGCCGCTGACCACCGGCGTGTCGTCATTGGTAAAGCCGCCGTTCGGCACCGCCGTATCGGCGGCGTCGTTGGTGATGACCAGGCTGGCGGCTGGCGCGGGCGTAATAGTATCGACAGTAAAGCCGATCGCCTCAGAGCGTCCGCTCAGATTGCCCGCCGCATCCGTTACCGTGACGCTCAGCGCGTGCGGCCCGTTGGTCAGCAGCGGCGAGATGAAGCTCCATGCGCCACCGGTTCCCGCCGTGGTCGAGCCGATCACGGTGTCGCCGTCATAGACGGTAACCAGCGCGCCCGCTTCAGTAGTGCCGGTGAGCACAGGCGTGTTGTCGTTAGTGGCGCTACCGCTGGCGATCTCTACCGGCGTGGTGCCGTTGTTATTGCTCAGCAGCAGATCGGTGGCCGTGGCTGGCACCGTGGTATCGATGGTGATAGCAACTGGGCCAGCCGACGCGCCCGGATTGCCTGTCGCATCCACGGTGTTGATAGTAAAGCTGTGCGCCCCTTCCGCCAGCGCCGCTGGCGTAAAGGTCCACACGCCGCCTGACCCCACGGTCACGCTGCCCAGCGTGGTGGTGCCGTCAAGAATAGTAATGACGTCGCCAGCGGTTGCCTGACCGCTCAATACCGGCGTGGTGTCGCGGGTAAAGGAACCGTTAGTCAGACTGACCAGCGTGCTGCCGCTGTCGTCGGTGAGCTGCAGCGTACTGGTGGTCGGCGGCAGGCCATTCTCAACGGTGATGGCGAAAGGCGTGCTCGCCGCGCCGACGTTGCCCGCCACGTCGGTCTGCGTCACGATCAAGCTGTGCGGACCGTTGCTCAGCGCGCCGGTGGTAAAGCTCCATGCGCCATCGACGCCCGCCGTCACCGATCCCAGCAGCGTGTCACCGTCATAGATGCTGACGAGGCTGCCCGCCTCCGCCGTGCCGCTCAGCGTCGGCGTGTTGTCATCGGTGATGGCGCCGTTAGCCAGCGGGCCGCTGGTGGCGCCCGCATCGTCGCTCACCGTCAGATCGGCGATAACCGCCGGTGGGGTGAGGTCGACGTTGATGGTGTAGGGCTGCGCCTCGATGCTGGTATTACCCGCCGCGTCGGTAACCGACACGGTGTAGGTATACTGCCCTTCGGCTAGCGTGCCGGTTTCAAAGCGCCAGACGCCGCTCTGGTTCACCGTCGCGGTGCCGAGCAGCGTGTCCCCCTCATAAATATTGACCGAGGTGCCCGCCTCGGCGGTGCCGCGCAGCACCGGCGTATCGTCGTTGGTATAGCCATCGCTGGCGATCAATACCGGCGTAGCGCCGTTGGTATCGTAGATCTCAAAGGTCGCTACCGGCTCCGGCGCAAGCGTATCTACCGTCAACGTGGTGGAGGTCGTGGCGCTGACATTGCCCGCCGCGTCGGTGACCGTCACGTTCAGCGTATGAAGGGCATCGGAAAGCGCGGTGGTCGGCGTCAGGCTCCAGGCGCCGCTGTTATCCGCCGTCACCGAGCCGATCGGCGTCGTGCCGTCATAGACGGTGACAATGCTGCCCGCCTCCGCCGTGCCGCTGATGGCTGGCGTGCTGTCGTTAGTGGTGGTGCCGTCGGGGATGGCAGCGCCAGCGTTATTGCTCAGCGTCAGCGCAGCTACCGGTTCTGGCGGCGTGACATCCACCTGAATAGTGAAGGTGTCAGAGCGCGGACTGACGTTGCCGATCGCGTCGGTGACCGTGGCGCTCAGCACATGGGTGCCGTCCGCCAGCGTCGGCGAGGTAAAGCTCCATGCCCCCTGACCGTCTGCTGTTGTCGAGCCAATCACTACGTCGCCGTCATAAAGGGTGACCAGGCTATTGGCCTCTGCCGTTCCCGTCAGCACCGGCGTGTTGTCGCTGGTGGCGGCGTTCGGCGTCAGCACCACCGGCTCAGGGCCGTTGTCGCTGCTGACCGTCAGCGCAGTCACGTCCGGCGCGACGGTATCGACGGTAAAGCCGATGGCCGCCGAAGGTGCGCTAACGTTGCCCGCCGCGTCGGTGAGGGTCACCGTCAGGCTATGCAACGCGTCGCTCAGGGTCGGCACGGAGAAGCTCCACAGGCCGCTGGCGCCGACCGTCGTGGTGCCGAGGGCGGTAGCGCCGTCATAGACGGTGACGATGCTGCCCGCCTCGCCGCTGCCGCTCAGCAGCGGCGTGCTGTCGCTGGTGGTGTCGCCGTCGGCGATGGCGACCGGCGTCGTGCCGTTATCGCTGTTGAGGGTGATATCCAGCGCCGCCTCCGGCGCGGTGGCGTCAATCACCACGCTGATAGCGGCGGAGGTGCCGGCGTTGCCCGCCGCATCGGTCGGCGTCACGGTGAAGGTATGGGTGCCGTCGTCCAGCGCAGACGGAGTAAAGCGCCAGCTGCCGTCATCGTTAACCGCCACGCTGCCCAGCAGCGTCGTGCCTTCGTAGATGGCGACCGTGCCGCCCGCCTCTGCCAGGCCGCTCAGCACTGGCGTGCTGTCGTCGGTCAGGCCGCCGTTCGGGATGGCCACCTCCCCGGCGCCGCTGTCGTTGGTCAGCGCCAGGCTGGTTACCGCCGCTGGCGGCTGAGTATCGACGTTAAGCGCAATCGCTTCGCTGGCCGCGCTGGCGTTGCCCGCCGCGTCGGTCACGATGGCGCTCAGGCTGTGCGGGCCGTCGTTAAGCGTCGGCGTGGTGAAGCTCCAGCTGCCGTCGTCCGCCACGGTGGCGCTGCCGAGCACCGCCGTGCCGTCCAGCACGGTGACGATGCTGCCTCCCGTCGCCGTGCCGCTCAGCACCGGCGTATTGTCGTTGGTCAGGCCGCCAGGCTGAATTGCCGCACCGGTAGCGTCGTTGGTCAGCGCCAGTTCCGTCGCTGCCTCTGGTGCGGCGGTGTCAACGGTAAAGCTGATAGCAGGCGTATTGCCGCTGCTGTTGCCCGCCGCGTCGGTGGCGCTCACGCTCAGGCTGTGCGGCCCGTCTGTCAGCTCTGGGGTAATAAAGATCCAGCTGCCGTCCGCTCCGGCGGTGACGGAGCCCAGCACGGTATCGCCGTCAAACAGGGTAACGATGCTGCCCGCTTCCGCGGTACCGGTCAGCTCCGGCGTGGCGTCGTTGACGGTGCTGCCTTCTGCTATCGGCACCAGCGTCTGGCCAGCGTTGTTGTTGACCACGACATCATTCGGGAGCGTCGGCGCGGTGGTATCGACGCTGAAGTTAAAGGCGTCGGAGGTCGGGCCGACGTTGCCTGCCGCGTCGGTCACCACGGTGGTAAGGCTGTAGTTGCCCTCAGCCAGCGTCGGCAGCGTGTAGCTCCAGCTGCCGTCGGCGGCAACCGGCACCGTCGCCAGCAGCGCGGCACCGTTAGAGATGCTGACCGTGCCGCCTGGCTCTGCGGTGCCGCTCAGCACCGGCGTGCTGTCGTTGGTGACACCGCCCGCCGCGATAGCCGTGTCGCTGGCATCGTTGGTGAGCAGCAGGTCTGCCGCCGCCGCAGGTGCGCCGGTGTCGATGCTAAAGCCGATCGACTCGGATGGCGCGCTGCTGTTGCCGGTGGCGTTAGTGACGGTTGCGCTCAGGCTGTGCGCCCCTTCGCTCAGGGTTGGTGCGGTAAAGCTCCAGTTGCCGTCTGCATCGACCGTCGCGGTGCCGAGCACCGTGGCGCCGTCGAGCACCGTCACCGTGCCGCCTGGCTCTGCGGTGCCGCTCAGCACCGGCGTGGTGTCGTTGGTCTGGCTGCCCGCCGCGATGGCCGTGTTGCTGCCATCATTGGTCAGCAGCAGATCCGCCGGCGCCGCTGGCGCCGTTAAATCGACGCTGAAGAGATAGGCCGCCGACGCCTCGCCGGTATTGCCCGCCGCATCGGTCACGGTGGCGGTCAGGCTGTGATCGCCCGCCGCCAGCGCCGGGGTGGTAAAGCGCCAGTTGCCCTCCGCGTCTACCGCCACGGAACCCAGCTCAGTTGCGCCATCGAAGATGGTGACGACCCCGCCAGCCTCCGCCGTGCCGCTCAGCACCGGCGTCGTGTCGTTGGTCGCGCCGTCTGCCGGGATCGTCGCCCCGCTCCGATCGTCAACCAGCGTCAGGCCGAGCGCGGCCACTGGCGGCAGCGTGTCTACCGTGAAGTTCAGCGGCGTGGTTGGCGCGCTGGCGTTGCCCACGGCGTCCGAAACGGTGGCGCTCAGGCTGTGCGGGCCGTCGTCAAGCGGCGGCGACGTAAAGCTCCAGCTGCCGTCATCCGCGGCGGTGACCGAGCCGAGCACCTGGTCACCGTCAGAGACGACGATCAGGCTGCCCGCTTCGGCAGTGGCGCTCAGCACCGGCGCGGCGCTGTTGGTCAGGCCGTCTGCGGCGATCGCCGTGCCGTCTTCGTTAGCGAGCAGCAGGTCGACCGCCACGGCTGGCGGCGTGGTATCGACGGTGATGGCGACCGCTTCCGACGCCGGACCGGCGTTGCCTGCCGCGTCGGTCACCACGGCCGTCAGGCTGTGATCCCCTTCGCTCAGGGCAGGTGCGGTAAAGCTCCAGCTGCCGTCGCTGCCCACCACTGCGGAACCAAGCGCCGTATCGCCGTCGTAAACGGTGACAAAGCCGCCCGCTTCGGCAGTGCCGCTCAAGACCGGCGTCGGATCGTTGGTGACGGTGCCGGCGATCGGTACAGGGGTGCCGCTCTCATCGCTGCTGAGCAGCAGATCCTCTGCTGCGGTCGGCGCGATCGTATCGACGCTCACCCGCACGGGCGTTGTGGCGCTGCTGCTGTTGCCCGCCGCGTCGGTCACCACCGCGCTCAGGCTGTGGTCGCCCTCGCCCAGCGTTGGCGTAGTGAAGCTCCAGTTGCCGTCATTGCCCACCGTTACGCTGCCCAGCGGCGTGTCGCCGTCGGAAACGGTCACGACGCTGCCCGGCTCGGCGCTGCCGCTCATCACCGGCGTGGCGTTGTTAATCAGGCTACCGGACGCGATCGGCGCGCCGTCATTGCTCAGCACTACATCCGTCGGCAAGGATGGCGGTAATGTGTCGACGGTGATGGCGACAGGCGCGGTGGCGGGACTGGTGTTGCCAGCCGCATCGGTGACCACAGCGGTGAGGCTGTGATCGCCATCGGAGAGGGTCGGCGTAGTAAAGCTCCAGCTGCCGTCAGTGCCTGCCGTGGCCGAGCCCAGCACCTGGCCGCCGTCGGAAACGGTCACGATGCTGCCCGGCTCCGCGCTGCCGCTCAGCGTCGGCGTATTGTTGCTGGTCGGCGTATCGGTGCCCACCGGATCGCCGCTGGCGTCGGTCAGCGCGAGGTCTGCCGCCGCGGTCGGCGCAACAGTGTCGATGGTCAGCGTCAGCGGCGCGGATTCAACCAGGTTGCCGGTCGCGTCGGTATAGCTGGCGAGGAAGGTGTAGGTGCCATCCGCCAGCGCCGCAGGCGTGACGTTCCACTGCCCGTTCGCGTCGGCGGTGGCGCTGCCCAGTGCGTCACCGTTGCTGAAGAGGGTCACCAGCGCGCCCGCCGTCGCCAGGCCGCTAAGGATCGGCGTGGTGTCTTGCGTGCTGGCGCCGTTGGCCAGCGGCAGCAGCGGACTGCCGCTGTCGTCGATCGCCTCCAGCGAGAGGGTGGCCGGCGGCAGCCCCGCCTGAATATTCAGGTTAAAGGCTGGCGTCGCCAGACTGACGTTGCCCGCCGCGTCGGTAACGGTCACCGTCATGCTGTGGTTGCCGTTGCTCAGCGCAATGGTGGTGACGCTCCAGTTGCCGCTGCCGTCAGCGACGGCGCTGCCCAGCAGCACGCTGCCTTCGTAAACGTTGACCAGCGCCCCCGCTTCCGCCTGGCCGCTCAGCGTCGGGGTATTGTCATCGGTGGTGTCGCCGGAAGCCAGCGGGCCCTGACTGCCGCCGACGTCGTCAGTCACCACCAGGTTGCTGGCGGCGGCTGGCGGTGTGGTATCGACGGTAAAGCTCAGCGGCGCCGAAGCCGGGCCGACGTTGCCAGCGAGATCGGTAACGGTGGTGGTCAGGCTGTGCGGCCCTTCCGCCAGCGCTGGCGTGGCAAAGCGCCAGCTGCCGTCATTATCGACCGTGGCAGTGCCCAGCAGGTTGCCATTGTCGGAAACAGAGACGGTGCTGCCCGGCTCGCCCGTGCCGCTCAGCACCGGCGACGTATCGCGGGTGGCGCTGCCGTCACCGATCGGTGCGCTGGTGCTGCCGTTGTCGCCGGTAAGCTGCAGGTTATCAGCCGCCGCGGGCACCAGGGTATCAACGGTAATGTTGAGCGGACCAGCGTTGCTGGTGGTGCCGTCAGGCCTGACGATAGTGGCATAAAACGCATGCAGGCCGTTCGACAGCGAGAAGAGCCGGAAAGACCACTGGCCGCTGCCGTCTGCCGTGGTGCTGCCTACTGGCGTCTGGCCGTCGTAGAGCGTCACCACGCTGTTTGGATCGGCGAGGCCAGTCAGTACCGGGCTGTCGTTATTGGTTACCGCGCCATCAGACAGCGGCGCGACGGTGCTGCCGTTTTCGCTGGCCGCTTCCAGCGGCGTGGTGGCCGGCGGCAGACCGCCGTCGATAGTGAGGTCAAAGGCATCTGACGTCGGGCTGACGTTGCCTGCCGCGTCCGTCACGGTCGTGGTCAGGCTGTGCGCGCCGCTGCTCAGGGTCGGCGTAGTGAAGTTCCAGCTGCCGTCGGTGTCGACGGTGGTGTAGCCCAGCAGGGTCTGGCCGTCATAAATGGTCACCAGCGCGCCTGGCTCGCCCTGACCGCTGAGGGTCGGGGTGCGATCGTCCGTGGTATCGCCCGAGGCGAGCTGACCTGTGGCGTCACCGTAATCGTCGCTGACCACCAGGTTGCTCACCCCGGCAGGCGCGACGGTATCGACGTTAAAGGCCAGCGGCGCAGAGGCCGGGCCGCTGTTGCCCGCTAAATCGGTGACCGTGGCGGTCAGGCTGTGGCCCCCCTCGCCCAGCGCGGGGGTGACAAAACTCCAGCTGCCGTCGCCGTTGACCGTGGCGGTGCCGAGCACCTGATCACCGTCCGAGAGAGTAACCGTGCTGCCCGGTTCGGCGCTGCCGCTCAGGGTTGGCGTCGTGCTGTTGGTCGATCCACCTGCCGCGATCGGCTGTAGCGTACCGCCGCGGCTATCGCTCAGCAGCAGATCGCCCGCCGCCGCTGGTGGGGTGGTATCGACGCTAAAGGTTACCGGCGCGGAGGCGTTGCTGACGTTGCCCGCCGCATCGGTCACGGTGGCGCTGAGGCTGTGCGCGCCCTCGCTCAGCGCAGGCGTGGTGAAGCGCCAGCTGCCGTCTGGATCGGCCGTTACGCTGCCCAGCACGTTATCGCCGTCGGAAACGGTGACAATGCCGCCCGGCTCCGCCGTGCCGCTCAGCACCGGCGTCGTGTCATTGGTCGCGCCCGTGGTGACGGGCACCAGCGCGCCGCTGGCGTCGCTGCTCAGCTGCAGTCCGCTGACCGCATCCGGCACGACGCTGTCGATGGTGATATTCAGCACCGGGGAAGGCGTGACGCTGCCGTCCGCATTAGCGGTGTCGGCGCGGAAGGCGTAGCTGCCATCGTCCAGCACCGCGGGCGTGAAGCTCCACTGGCCCGCCGCGTCGGCGGTAACGCTGCCGATGACCGCGTCGCCGTTATAGAGCGTCACCAGCGCGCCCGCCGTCGTCAGGCCGCTCAGCACCGGCGTGGTGTCGCGCGTGGTGGCGCCGTCGGGCAGATCTACAAGGGTGCTGCCGCTGTCGTCGGTCGCCACCAGCGAGGCGGTGACTGGCGGCACGTCGGCGTCAATAGTCAGATCGAACGCTGCCGTCGGCGCGCTGACGTTGCCCACCGCGTCGGTGACGGTGACGGCCAGGCTATGCAGGCCGTTACTCAGCACCGGCGTGGTGAAGCTCCAGCTGCCGCTGGCATCTGCCGTGGTGGTACCCAGCAGCGTGTCGCCGTCATAGACGCTGACGACGCCGTTGGCCTCCGCCGTGCCGCTCAGGGTCGGCGTGCTGTCGTCGGTGGTGTCGCCGGAGGCGAGATCGCCCTGCGAGGCGCCCACGTCGTCGCTTACCGTCAGGTCGACAATGGCGTCAGGCGCAGTCGTGTCGACCGTGAAGTCGAGTGCGGGAGAGGCCGGTCCAGTGTTGCCCGCCGCATCGGTCACCGTGGCGGTCAGGCTGTGGCCGCCGTCGGTCAGATCGGCTGCGGTAAAGCTCCAGCGGCCATCCTGACCGACCGTCGCGGTGCCTAGCACCGCGTCGCCGTCAGAGACCGTCACCGTGCTGCCTGGCTCGGCGCTGCCGCTCAGCACCGGCGAGGCGTCGCCGGTCAGGCCGCCGCCGGTAACCGGTACCGAGACGCCGTTATTGTCTGCAACCAGCGCCAGCTCTGCGACGGCGGCTGGCGGCACGGTATCCAGCGTAAAGGTGAACGGCGTGGACGGCGCGGAGGCGTTGCCCGCCGCATCAGTCACCACGGCCGTCAGGCTGTGGCTGCCGTCATCCAGCGCGGGCGCGGTGAAGCTCCAGCTGCCGTCTTCGTCCACCGTCGCGGTGCCCAGTACGACGTCGCCGTCAGAAACGGTGACGGTGCTGCCCGGCTCCGCCGTACCGCTCAATACAGGGGCGTTGCTGTTGGTAAGAGCGCCGCTGGCGATCGCATCACCGCTGGCATCCACCAGCGCGACGTCGGCAGGGGCTTGCGGCGCGGCGGTGTCGATGGCGATGGTCAGGGTCGCAGATGAGGCGCTGTTGCCAGCCGCATCGGTCACGGTGGCGAGGAAATCGTAGCTGCCATCTGTCAGCGCCTGCGGCGTAAAGCTCCAGTTGCCGTCAGCGTCGGCGGTGACGCTGCCGATAGCCGCATCGCCGTTAAAGATGGTCACCAGCAGGCCAGCGGTGGTGACACCGCTCAGCAGCGGCGTCGCGTCTCGGGTGCTGGCGCCATTGGCCAGCTCAACCGGTGCGCTGCCGCTGTCGTCAGTGACAGCCAGGGTGACGGTCGCAGGCGCCTGGGTGGCAGCGACGGTGAGATCGAACGGTTGCGTCGCTGCGCTGACGTTGCCTGCCGCATCGGTCACGGTCAGGGTCAGGCTGTGCGGGCCGTCGTCAAGCGGCGGCGTGGTGAAGCTCCAGTTGCCGTCGGCGTCGGTATTGGCCGTGCCCAGCAGCGTGCCGCCATCATAGACGCTGACGACGCTGTTGGCTTCCGCCGTGCCGTTCAGGGTTGGCGTGCTGTCGTCGGTGGTATCGCCGGAAGCGAGTTCACCCTGGCGGTCGCCGACGTTATCGGTCACGGTCAGGTCGGCGGCAACCGGTGGCGCAGCGGTATCAATGGTGAAGGTCAGCGGCGCGGATGGCGCACTGACGTTGCCCGCCGCGTCGGTCACGGTGGCGGTGAGGCTGTGATCGCCGTCGGCAAGGGCTGGCGCGGTGAAGCTCCAGCTGCCCTCCGGCCCAACGGTGACGGTGCCCAGCACGTTATCCCCATCGGCTACGGTAATCACGCTGCCCGGCTCCGCCGTGCCGCTCAGCACCGGCGCGGTGCTGTTGGTTGCGCCGCCGCTGGCGATCGGGTCGCCGCTGGCATCGGTCAGCGCGATGTCCGCCGCCTCCGTCGGCGCCACGGTATCAACCGTAATCGTCAGCACCGGCGATGGCGTGATCGTGCCGTCTGCATTGGCGGTGTCGGCGCGGAAGGCGTAGCTGCCATCCTCCAGCGCCGCGGGCGTGAAGCTCCACTGGCCCGCCGCATCGGCGGTGACGCTGCCGATGACCGCGTCGCCGTTATAGAGCGTCACCAGCGCGCCCGCCGTCGTCAGGCCGCTCAGCACCGGCGTGGTGTCGCGCGTGCTGTCGCCGTCGGCCAGCGCCACAAGGGTGCTGCCGCTGTCGTCGGCCACCTCCAGCGAGGCGGTGGCTGGCGGCACGCCAGCGTCAACGGTGAGATCAAACGCGGCTGTCGGGGCGCTAACGTTGCCTGCCGCATCGGTCACGGTGACGGTCAGGCTGTGCAGACCGTTGCTCAGCACCGGCGTGGTGAAGCTCCAGCTGCCGCTGGCATCTGCCGTCACGGTGCCGAGCAGCGTATCGCCGTCGTAGACGCTGACGACGCCGTTGGCCTCCGCCGCGCCGCTCAGGGTCGGCGTGCTGTCGTCGGTGGTGTCGCCGGAGGCGAGATCGCCCTGGTCGACACCCACGTCGTCGGTGACGACGAGGCCGGTAGCCGCCTCTGGGGCGAGGGTATCAACGGTAAAGGAGATCGGAGCCGAAGCCGGGCCGGTATTGCCCGCCGCATCGGTCACGGTAGTGGTCAGGCTATGGCCGCCGTCGTCAAGGCCTGCTGCGGTAAAGCTCCAGCGCCCGTCTCCGCCGACGGTCGCCGTGCCCAGGACGGTGTCACCGTCAGAAATGGTCACGGTGCTGCCTGGTTCGGCGCTGCCGCTCAATACCGGCGAGGCGTCGCGCGTGGCAGCCCCTGCGGCGACCGGCACGGAGACGCCGCTGCTGTCGCTATTGAGCGCCAGATCGGCCGCGGCGACCGGCGGCTGTGTGTCCAGAACGAAGTTCGCTGGCGTGCTCGGCGCGCTGGCGTTGCCCGCCGCATCGGTAACCACCGCCGTCAGGCTGTGGCTGCCGTCGGCAAGCGCTGGCGCGGTGAAGCTCCAGCTGCCGTCCTGACCAACCGTGACGCTGCCCAGCACCGTATCGCCGTCAGAGACGGTGACGCTGCTGCCCGGCTCCGCCGTGCCGCTCAGCACCGGCGCGTTATTGTTGGTGAGGCCGCCGATCGGATCGCCGCTGGCGTCCGCCAGCGTAACGTCCGCCGCCGCTGTCGGGGCGACGGTATCGATGGTGATCGCCAGAGTGGCGGAATCGGTAGTATTGCCGGCGGCATCGGTAACGGCGGCGCGGAAATCGTAGGTGCCGTCCGCCAGCGCGGCGGGCGTAAAGTTCCACTGGCCGTTGATATCAGCGGTGACGCTGCCGATGACGCTATCGCCGTTGTAGAGCGTCACCAGCGCGTTGGCGAGGGTCTGTCCGCTCAGGGTCGGCGTGGTGTCGCGCGTGCTGGCGCCGTCGGCCAGATCCACCGGCGCGCTGCCGCTGTCGTCGGTGATGACCAGCGTGCTGGCCGCCGGCGGTTCGCCTGCGGCGACGGTGAGATCGAAGGGTGCGGTCGGCGCGCTGACGTTGCCTGCCGCATCGGTCAGGGTCAGCGTCAGGCTGTGCGCGCCGTTGCTCAGCGTCGGCGTGGTAAAGCTCCAGTTGCCGTCGGTGCCGACCGTCAGGCTGCCAATGGCGACGCCGTTATCGTAAATCGTCAGCAGCGAATCGGGCTCCGCCTGTCCGCTCAGAACAGGCGTCGCGTCATCAGTGGTCGCGCCTGACGCCAGCGGGCCGGTGCTGTCGCCGACGTCGTCAGTGACCACCAAACCGCTGACCGCTTCCGGTGCCTGCGTATCGACGGTAAAGTTCAGCGGCGCGGAAGCCGCGCTGACGTTACCCGCCGCATCCGTGACCGTTGCCGACAGGCTGTGGCTGCCGTCGGTCAGCACCGGCGTGGTGAAGCTCCAGCTGCCGTCTTCGCCTGCTGTCACGCTGCCCAGCGGCGTATCGCCGTCGCGCACGGTGACGGTGCTGCCCGGTTCCGCGCTGCCGCTCAGCGTCAGGGCGTTGTTGTTTGTTGCGCTGCCAGCGGCTACCGCCGCGCCGTCGTCGTTAACCAGTTGCAGATCGGCTGGCGTGGCTGGTACCAGCGTGTCGATAGTGATGGTCAGCACCGGCGAGGGGGTGATGCTGCCGTCGGCGTTGGTGGTATCGGCGCGGAAGGCGTAGGTACCGTCCGCCAGCGCAGCGGGGGTGAAATTCCACTGGCCGCTGGCATCGGCGGTGACGCTGCCGATGACCGTATCGCCGTTATAGAGCGTCACCAGCGCGCCCGCCGTCGTCAGGCCGCTCAGGGTCGGCGTGCTGTCAGCGGTTGAGGCGCCGTTGGTCAGCGGCACCAGCGTGGTGCCGCTGTCGTCGGTAATCTCCAGCGAGCTGGTCGCTGGCGGCAGATCCGCCGCGACGTTGATCACAATCGCCGCCGTCGGCGCGCTGACGTTGCCTGCGGCATCGGTCACGGTCGCCGTCAGGCTATGGCTGCCGTTGCTCAGGGCGGGTGGGGTAAAGCTCCAGAGGCCATCAGCGCCAGCCGTGACCGTGCCGAGTAAAGTATCGCCATCATAGACGCTAACGGTGGCACCCGCTTCTGCCTGTCCGCTCAACGTTGGGGTATTGTCGTCGGTCGAGCTGCCGGAAGCGAGTGGGCCCTGGCTGTCGCCAACGTTATCGGTCAGCTGCAGGTTGCTGGCTGCATCCGGCGCAGCGGTATCAACGGTGAAAGTCAGCGTTGTTGCCGGGCTAACATTGCCTGCCGCGTCGGTGGCGGTCAGGCTCAGCGTATGGCTGCCTTCGCTCAGCGCAGGCGTCGTGAAAGACCAGCGCCCGTCGCTGCCGACGATAACCGTGCCCAGCACGCTGCCGTTATCGGTAATGGTGACGGTGCTGCCCGCCTCGGCCGTCCCCTGCAGCGTCGGCGTCGTGTCACTGGTCGCGCCATTTGCCGCGATGGGGGTGAGGATCGACCCGTTATCGCTGGCGGCGCTCACGTCGGTGAGTACCGGCGCCAGGGTATCAACGGTAAAGGTCAGCGGATCGGTGGCGCTGCTGGTGTTGCCTGCGGCATCGGTCACCGTTACCGTCAGGCTGTGCGGCCCCTCCGCCAGCGTCGGCGTGGTAAAGCTCCAGCTGCCGTCGGCGTTGACAGTTGCCGTGCCCAGCAGCGTGCCGTTGTCATAAACGCTGACGGTGGCGCCCGCTTCAGCGGTTCCGCTTAAGACCGGCGTATTGTCATCGGTAATGCCGCCTGCGCCGATGGCGCCCTGAATGCTGCCGACGCTATCGCTAATGACCAGATTGGCCGCCGCGCCGGGCGCGGTAGTATCGCCGCCGCCAGTGCCGCCACCTGTACCGCCGCCTGTGCCACCACCGGTATCGCCACCGCCTGTGCCACCGCCGGGGTTCTCGCCGCCGCCGGCGTCACCGCCGCCTGCATCGCCACCGCCGCCGCCACCGCCGCCGTTAGTAGCAAACAGCGCGCCGATACCCGCCAGCGCCGCACCGCCGATACCAAAGGCGGCAATCGTGTTGTCGCTGGTCAGGTTATCCGCCAGCAGCCCTTCGGTGCTGTCGATAGAGACATACTGGAAACCCTGCTCACCGGGATTTTCTACCCACCAGAGCGCGCCCTTGTCATCCTGCAGCACCAGATCGCTTTCACCTGCCGGGCCATAAAAATTATGAATAACCACCTTTTCGCCAGATTTCGTCGTCACAACGAGATCGTTGCCGTTGCGTGCGAAAGACTTAATGTCAGTTCGATTGAGGTTGAGTTTAACCACACTTGGGGTGGACAAATTGACGTCGCTGCCACTCAGCTGAGAGGCGATAGTACCGCCTTTAGGCGTTACTGAGATATTATTCATGTTATGTATATCCCACTGAGGTTATTGATATTCATAAAAGTGCCCGGCACCTGAAGATCCCGGTTTATCCGTGAATAACGCTGCGCGCTATTCACTTCCCTCTTTGTCGATCCCATCTGCATGACGAAATCGCGCTGAGCCGTTTTGAATCTTTATCCTGGTGAGAGAGTGACTTTTATTGTTTTAATAACCGCAACGGGCTGGCCCGCTCCCGCAATAGCGGAGGCAGGCGGTATATCATAAAAAATTAGGGTAGCTGGCGATGGAGGTCTGTTGTTGTTTTATCGCCTGAGAAGGCATTACTTTTACTGTCTTATCAATAACATCAGCCAGTGGGCGCGCTGACCAATGGTGGCCCTGAAGACCAATAACCGGTTTCCGCATAACCCGTTCCAGGTGGCGCTCTGTTTCTATGCCCTGAACGATAATACCGCTGCAGAAATCGTTTACATGATTAAGCAACGTATCAAACGCGTAGCCTTCGCCATATTTCCAGAAGAAGTCGCGGCTGGTTTTAACATATTCAAACAGACCGCTGGTGAGCATCGAAAGGGTTGAACCGCCCGCGGCAAAATCATCAAGCCATAATAACGCAGGCGTAATACCCGCCAGCTTTTGCAGCAGCAGACGATCGGCAGCGCAATAGCGCTGGGTGAAAAAAGCGGAAATTTCGAGACGCAATAACGGCAGCTCATCCAGCCTTTGCTGCGTCGCAGCATCCTCAAGAATATGGCGAATAATATCGCCATCGACGTTAAGGCTAATTAGCTGGTTGAAACCGCGGTTATAAAGCGTCTCAAGCCGGTTTAGCTGTCGCTGAAACAGCTGCCATTTTTCCGCTTCGAGCAGACACTCAAGCAGCCGGTGTTCGCTGCTGTCATCCGCCAGCCTGGCGATCTCGCCATCCGGCGCGAAGCGCGTTAACAGCTCCCGCGCTATCACTTTCCCTGAGGGAGCATGAATCGGGTCGAGCAAAAAGACGTAGTGCTGACGAAGATGTAGTTGACGACCCATTCTGCTGCTACCCGCTTGATCCGATAAGTCAGCTGCCTGAAAACCGCAACGGAAATGTCAGGAAAACTCATATGAACGTTAAGAAAACCCAGAGGATTCTTAACACCTTAACCTGATGCTAACGTACAACTTACATTTTGAAAAATAGATTTAAGCCAAATACGCTCTAATTTTCAATAGACAAAAGCAATCAAAAGAGACCATTTAAAGCTGCGCAGGGTTAATAAAATTCTTAAAACATGCTTTAAATTAATTGTTATGACAGACTTGACGAAACGCTAATTTTTTACTCTTTTGTTTTAACTGCAAAAAAACACCATACCACCCCTGCAAAACATCACAAATAGTGATAATTTTTTTCTGGAAAATTAAATGAACATCGCTCCAGAAAGCGTCAGATAAAAATCACATCCGCCAATTCGACTTTAGCCATAATGTTTAAGTTTAATAATATATAAACCGGGAAATCATAAGCTATCCAGGCTTCAGATTTAACCATTCTGGAAGCGCAAAAAGAGGCTGACGCTAACGTCTCGTTTTTTTTTGAAAAATTTCGGGGCGGTAAAGAAGCTGAGTGGGAACACATGCTTTACGAAACTTAATCAGGCGTAAAACGGTGATTGCGCTCACAAAACAGATAAAAAGGGGAATTTCAGGCGGGAGTAGAGCGTGCCGGGCCTCTGACAAAGCCCGGCATAAAGCATTATTTACTCATCTTCAAGGTAGGTGTAGCCGTACAGGCCGCTTTCAAACTCTTCCAGGAACTGCGCGCGCAGTTCGTCGTCAAGATCGGTCTCTTTGACCTGGTTCCGGAACAGCGTCATCAGCTCGTCGGGATTCAGCTGGACGTACTCCAGCATATCCGCAACGGTATCGCCCTCGTCCGACAGCTCGACCTCGACTTCGCCGCCCGCGCGCGCGTAGACGTTGACCGCCTCGGTATCGCCGAACAGGTTGTGCATGTTGCCGAGGATCTCCTGATAGGCGCCGACCATAAAGAAGCCGAGCATTGGCGGGTTCTCTGGATCGTATTCCGGCATCGGCATGGTGGCAGCGATGCCGTCGCCGTCGACGTAGTGATCGATGGTGCCGTCGGAATCGCAGGTGATGTCCAGCAGCACCGCGCGACGCTCCGGCTTTTTATGCAGCCCTTCCAGCGGCAGTACCGGGAACAGCTGATCGATGCCCCAGGCATCCGGCATCGACTGGAACAGCGAGAAGTTAACGTACATCTTGTCCGCCATGCGCTCCTGCAGCTCGTCGATAATCGGACGGTGCGCGCGGTTGCTCGGGTCGAGATGCTGCTGAATATAGTGGCAGATACTCAGGTAAAGCTGCTCCGCCCAGGCGCGCTGCGTCAGATCGTAGGTGCCAGAGGCATAGCCGGTGTGGATATCGTGCAGGTCCATCTGGCTGTCGTGCAGCCATTCGCGCAGCGATCGACGTACGTCAGGCTCGTGCATCTCCTGCCAGGTTTCCCACATGCTGAGGATCGGGCGCGGCGCATCTTCTTGCGGCGCCTGCGGCGTAATGAACTCGTTACGCTCCACGCCAATAATGTTGGAGACCAGCACGGTATGGTGCGCGGTGACGGCGCGGCCCGACTCGGTGATGACCGTCGGGTGATCCAGCCCATGCTCTTCACAGGCATCGCCGATCGCCCAGATAACGTTATTAGCGTATTCGTTCAGGCCATAGTTGACCGAGCAGTCGGACTGCGAGCGGGTGCCTTCATAGTCGACGCCGAGACCGCCGCCGACGTCGAAGCATTTGATGTTGACGCCCAGCTTCGCCAGTTCAACATAGAAGCGCGCCGACTCGCGCACGCCGGTGGCGATGTCGCGAATATTGGCCATCTGCGAACCGAGATGGAAGTGCAGCAGCTGCAGGCTGTCGAGACGGCCCGCGTTACGCATTATCTCCACCAGCTGCAGCACCTGCGACGCCGAGAGGCCGAACTTCGATTTTTCGCCGCCGCTCGACTGCCATTTGCCTGAGCCCTGCGACGCCAGACGCGCGCGGATGCCGAGACGCGGCACCACATTCAGACGCTCGGCCTCTTCCAGCACCAGACGCACTTCCGTCATCTTTTCGATGACCAGATAGACTTTGTGACCGAGCTTTTCGCCAATCAGCGCCAGACGGATATATTCGCGATCTTTATAGCCGTTACAGACGATCACCGTGCGGGTTTTGCCGGCGTGAGCCAGCACCGCCATCAGCTCCGCTTTGGAGCCCGCTTCCAGCCCCAGCGGTTCGCCGGAGTTGACCAGCGATTCAATAACGCGCTTATGCTGGTTGACCTTGATTGGGTAGACCAGGAAGTAGTCGCCGCGGTAGCCGTAGGATTCGCGCGCGCGCTTAAACGCCGCGTTAATCGAGCGCAGACGATGCTGCAGGATTTGTGGAAAGCAGAACAGCGCAGGCAGACGCTGGCCCTGGGCCTCGCGCTCTTTCACCAGATTTGCCAGATCGACGCGCAGCGTCGGCTCGTCCGGGTTCGGACAGACGCTGACGTGACCGAGTTCGTTAACGTCGTAGTAGTTATTGCCCCACCAGGCAACGTTATAAGTACGCAGCATTTTGCTGGCATCCTGGTCGTTCATTGCAACCTCCTGCATTGAGCGGAGCACACCCTGTTCGCCAGCTGACGAACCCTTGATAGTCTTCATGTCGCCAGACATCACGAACCTCGAATTTCTGTTGGAATGTGAAAAAAGCACAAAACTAAGTGTAAAACACCCTGGCCCGTTACGTGTAAATGGACCCCGAATGCATCACGACGTTCACCGACGTGCGAGCGCCAGTAGCGTAAATAAGGAAAAACAGGTTAACCGGCGCGCGTGTCGGGAGAATGACCGCAACAGGCGATACGTCGGAAAAGAGGAGAAAAGGCAGGAAAGGAGTACGCCAGCGCGCCCGATAAGCGCAGAGAACCGCAAGAGAAGAGAGCGTGGTTCATTACTTCTGTCACCTCCACACATGTTTTCGCATGTGGAAACAATCTGGGCGAACGTCAGAGAAGCTCTGACAGTGGCTTACGCGCAGCGGCGTCATCCTTATAGCTGCAGGCAGCAGCGGCGTTTTATACCGTCTGACGGCCTAAATTGCAAAGCGTTTTGCTGGCTCGCCGCCGTTCCGCGTCACGATTTTTTGCCAGCAGACGCTTTTCTGAAAAATGCGGAAACAGAAAAAGGGCTGGCATTTCGTTCACCCCTTAACCTAAAATAGCCGTCCAGATGGTTTTCCATCTAAACTGGTTAACATCCAGGCGTTTCACGTCTGACATACTGACACTTCTAACACTGCTCGCGGCTTTGCCTGAAGGGGCGTCAAGTAAGTTCATCTCACTTACGCTATGCAGTCGAATTCAAACCATTTGTAAGGTAAAGAACAGAATGGCTAAACACCTTTTTACGTCCGAGTCCGTATCAGAAGGACATCCTGATAAAATCGCCGACCAGATTTCTGATGCCGTGCTGGACGCTATCCTCGAGCAGGATCCCAAAGCACGCGTGGCCTGCGAAACCTACGTTAAAACCGGTATGGTGCTGGTCGGCGGTGAGATCACCACCAGCGCATGGGTCGATATCGAAGAGATCACCCGCAATACCGTACGTGAAATCGGTTATGTCCATTCTGATATGGGCTTTGACGCCAACTCCTGTGCCGTTCTGAGCGCCATCGGCAAGCAGTCTCCTGACATTAACCAGGGCGTTGACCGCACCGACCCGCTGGAGCAAGGCGCGGGCGACCAGGGCCTGATGTTTGGCTACGCCACCAATGAAACCGACGTACTGATGCCAGCACCGGTGACCTACGCGCATCGTCTGGTGCAGCGCCAGTCTGAAGTACGTAAAAACGGCGCGCTGCCGTGGCTGCGTCCGGATGCGAAAAGCCAGATCACTTTCCAGTACGACGGCGGCAAAATCGTAGGTATCGACGCGGTGGTGCTGTCAACTCAGCACTCTGAAGATATCGACCAGGCAACCCTGCGCGAAGCGGTGATGGAAGAGATCATCAAGCCGGTGCTGCCGAGCGAGTGGATCAACGCCAGCACCAAATACCACATTAACCCGACCGGCCGCTTCGTTATCGGCGGCCCGATGGGCGACTGCGGCCTGACCGGTCGTAAAATCATCGTCGACACCTACGGCGGTATGGCACGTCACGGCGGCGGCGCGTTCTCCGGCAAGGATCCGTCGAAGGTTGACCGTTCTGCAGCCTACGCGGCGCGCTACGTGGCGAAAAACATCGTTGCCGCCGGCCTGGCCGACCGCTGCGAGATTCAGGTCTCCTACGCTATCGGCGTGGCGGAGCCGACCTCCATCATGGTGGAAACCTTCGGCACCGAGAAGATCTCAACCGAACAGCTGACGCTGCTGGTGCGTGAGTTCTTTGACCTGCGTCCTTACGGCCTGATTCAGATGCTGGACCTGCTGCAGCCGATCTATAAAGAGACCGCCGCTTACGGTCACTTCGGTCGCGAACACTTCCCGTGGGAAAAAACCGACAAAGCTGCTCAGCTGCGCGACGCTGCTGGTCTGTAAGGTTTTCCTCTCAAGGCTCTCCCCTGTCGCAGGGGAGAGCCTTGTTTTTTGGCCTCTTTTTTCTCCGCTTTCCGCCTCATTCAGCACATTTCCTTTTCTCTACTACACTTTTCACACTCGTCAAGCCTCGGCGTGTTACCGATTACAAATTGAAACGCTTTATTAATCTGTTATTTAGGATTTAACCTGCGTGGTTATTCGGCTGAAAATGCGTTATTTTCAGCGTCCTCTGATAGCCGATAATTGACGCCATGTCGGAAACTTAACAAGTGCTATACCTTACTGGTTAGTTAACCTTTTTGGGCTGAATATGCTGAATTTCAGGGTTTCAGCGTGTGTAAGCGATTACATTAGCGTGATCGTCCTCACTTTTTACCCGAGAAAGGTTTTTTAACATTAGATAACAACAATGATGGATAAACTCGGAGGCAACATGCCTGGCAACACTCACAAAAGCAGAACCTCAAACAAGGCAATGACCTTGTTTGTCTGCTTTCTTGCAGCTCTCGCAGGGCTGTTATTTGGACTGGATATCGGTGTTATCGCAGGTGCGCTGCCGTTTATCGCCAAAGACTTTAACGTTACCGCACACCAGCAGGAGTGGATCGTTAGCTCCATGATGTTTGGCGCAGCGGTCGGCGCGGTCGGCTCCGGCTGGATGTCGTCGCGTCTTGGTCGTAAAAAGAGCCTGATGGCCGGCGCCATTCTGTTCGTTATCGGTTCGCTCTGGTCCGCCATGGCACCGAACCCGGAAATGCTGATCGTCGCACGCGTAGTGCTGGGTCTCGCCGTCGGTGTTGCCTCTTACACCGCGCCGCTCTACCTGTCTGAAATCGCGCCGGAAAAAATTCGCGGCTCGATGATTTCGCTCTATCAGCTGATGATTACCATCGGTATTCTCGGCGCCTACCTCTCTGACACCGCCTTCAGCGCGTCCGGCGACTGGCGCTGGATGCTGGGCATCATCACTATTCCGGCGGTGCTGCTGCTGGTGGGCGTCTTCTTCCTGCCCAACAGTCCGCGCTGGCTGGCGGCCAGAGGCGATTTCCGCGACGCCCAGCGCGTGCTGGATCGCCTGCGCGACACCAGCGAGCAGGCGAAACGCGAGCTGGAAGAGATCCGCGAGAGCCTGAAGATCAAGCAGTCTGGCTGGCAGCTGTTCCAGAGCAACAGCAACTTCCGCCGCGCGGTATTCCTCGGCGTGCTGCTGCAGGTGATGCAGCAGTTCACCGGTATGAACGTCATCATGTACTACGCGCCGAAGATTTTTGAAATCGCCGGCTTCACCAATACCACCGAGCAGATGTGGGGCACCGTTATCGTTGGCCTGGTCAACGTGCTGGCGACCTTTATCGCTATCGGTCTGGTGGACCGCTGGGGCCGTAAACCGACGCTGATCCTGGGCTTCCTGGTGATGGCGGCAGGGATGGGCGTGCTGGGCACCATGCTGCATATGGGCATCCATTCGCAGGGCGCGCAGTACTTTGCTATCGCCATGCTGCTGATGTTTATCGTTGGCTTCGCGATGAGCGCCGGTCCGCTGATTTGGGTGCTCTGTTCAGAGATCCAGCCGCTGAAAGGCCGCGACTTCGGCATTACCGTTTCGACCGCGACCAACTGGATCGCCAACATGATTGTCGGCGCGACCTTCCTCACCATGCTGAATACGCTGGGCAACGCCAATACCTTCTGGGTCTATGCGCTGCTGAACGTCTTCTTTATTGTGCTGACGCTGATGCTGATTCCAGAGACCAAAAACGTCTCGCTGGAGCACATTGAGCGCAACCTGATGTCCGGCAAGAAACTGCGCGATATCGGTTCAAACAACTAAGTTACCCAGGCGGCCAAAAGGCCCGCCTGAAGCGGTTAGCAATGTGCGGACACGGGTGACAAGGCCCGATCGCAAAGACGCAAAAGCGCCATCCATGGCGGCTCGGCCCGCGCAGTCCCTTGCGCGGGACGCTTTGCTCTTCGGTCCTTGTCACCCGTGTTTTGAGTTTGTTCGCCGTTTGAAGATGGGCCTTATGGCCCGCCTTTTTTATTTGATTGAGTTCTTCGCCCGCCCCGCCTATGCTTCCGGCATGAAAACGCCCCGACTTCCCATCGCCCTCCAGCAGGCCGTTATGCGCTCGCTGCGCCATTTCTTACAGCTTGCCAGCGAGAAGCTGGAGCGCCCGTTTGCCGAACCGGCGCTGGTCTATCAGCAGCGCGGCACGGCGGCAGGCACCGCCTGGCTGGAAAAGTGGGAAATTCGCCTTAATCCAGTGCTGCTGCTGGAAAACCAGCAGGCGTTCATTGATGAGGTGGTGCCGCACGAGCTGGCGCATCTGCTGGTATGGAAAGTCTTTGGCCGCGTGCCGCCGCACGGCAAAGAGTGGAAGTGGATGATGCAGGAGGTGCTTGGCGTGCCCGCGCGCCGCACCCATCAGTTCGAAATCGCCTCGGTGCGCGCCGCCACCTTCCCCTACCGCTGCGGATGCCAGCAGCATCATCTCACGGTACGCCGCCATAACCGCGTGCTGCGCGGCGAAAGCGAATACCGCTGCGTGCGCTGCAAAAGCCTGTTAAAACCGGGCGACTACTCCCCAGCCTGAGCGCAATTCTCATTCCGCTTGCGGCGCCATTCTGCTACCCTGCCGCACTTTTTTACCGACTGAGAATAATTCCGCAACATGTCTCGCAAAATGATCTGCGCCGTCGCGCTGCTGCTCTCTCCTCTCGCCGCCCAGGCGATCGCACTCAATAACTACCATCAAAATAACTTTCAGCAGGCGAAAACCTTCGCTGTGGCGATTAACGCCGACGCGCCCGGCTCCTTCTACTGCGGCTGTAAAATCAGCTGGCAGGGTAAAAAAGGCATACCCGATCTTAATAGCTGCGGCTATCAGGCGCGTAAAAACGCCAACCGCGCCGGACGCATCGAGTGGGAACATGTGATGCCCGCCTGGGAGTTCGGCCACCAGCGTCAGTGCTGGCAGAACGGCGGCCGCAAAAACTGCAGCAAAGACGCCGACTACCGCCGCATCGAAAGCGATCTGCATAACCTGCAGCCCGCCGTCGGCGAGGTCAACGGCGACCGCGGCAACTTCGCCTACAGCCAGTGGAACGGCGGCGAACAGCAGTATGGCCAGTGCGCCATGAAGGTGGACTTCAAGAACAAGCAGGCCGAGCCGCCCGCCCGCGCCCGCGGCGCTATCGCGCGCACCTACTTCTATATGCGCGACCAGTATCACTTGCGCCTGTCGCGCCAGCAGACTCAGCTTTTCACCGTCTGGAACAAGCTCTATCCGGTCTCCAGCTGGGAGTGCGAACGCGACCAGCGCATCGCGCGCGTGCAGGGCAATCACAATCCTTATGTGCAGCAGGCTTGCCAGCGTTAAAATCACTGCCCTACACTAACGTCTTCTCGATATTGCCGCGCCGGGTGCGCGGCGCTCAGCTTTCAGGGCCTGTATGCGCATACCTCGCATTTATCATTCCGAACCTTTAACCAGCGGCAGCGAGATCGCGCTGGACGAAGACGCCTCTAACCATGTTGGACGCGTTCTGCGCATGACCAGCGGCCAGCGTCTGGAACTCTTTGATGGCACTAATCTGACTTTTGCGGCAGAGATCACTCTTGTCGATAAAAAGCGTGTAAAAGTAAGAGTCCTTGAAGGCCAGCCCGACGATCGTGAGTCTCCCCTGTTTCTGCATCTCGGCCAGGTGATGTCGCGCGGCGAAAAGATGGAGTTCACTATCCAGAAATCGATTGAGCTGGGCGTGAGCGTGATTACTCCACTGTTTTCCGAACGCTGCGGCGTAAAGCTGGATGCCGAACGGCTGGCGAAAAAACGCCAGCAGTGGCAAAAAATCGCTATCGCCGCCTGCGAACAGTGCGGCCGCAATCGCGTGCCGGAAATCCGCCCGGCGATGACGCTGGAGGCCTGGTGCGCCGAGGCCGACGACGGCCTGAAACTTAACTTGCATCCGCGCGCGCAGCAGAGCATCAACACGCTGCCGCAGCCGGTCGAGCGGGTTCGCCTGCTGATCGGCCCGGAAGGCGGGCTAAGCGCCGAGGAGATTGCCATGACCGGCGAGCGCGGTTTTACCGATATTTTGCTCGGCCCGCGCGTGTTACGCACGGAAACCACCGCGCTGACCGCGATTACGGCACTTCAGGTGAGGTTTGGCGATCTCGGCTAGGGAATAATCAGGGATTATATTAAGACGCGCGCAGCACTTACTGGCGTCCTGACTGGTCAGCCTGCGCTGACCGCACAGAACGAGGCGGAAAAGACCGCCTCTCTGAGGAGAGAATAATGATTAAACTTGGCATCGTTATGGACCCTATCGCGTCCATCAACATTAAAAAAGACACCAGCTTCGCCATGTTGCTGGAAGCACAGCGCCGCGGTTACGAAATTCACTATATGGAAATGGCCGACCTCTCGCTGCGCGGCGGCGTCTCTTACGCCCGCACCCGCCTGCTGAGCGTCGATCAGAACTATGATAAATGGTATGAATTCGGCAGCGAGCAGGAGATCAAGCTGGCCGATCTCAACGTGGTCCTGATGCGTAAGGATCCGCCGTTCGACACCGAGTTTATCTACGCCACCTATATTCTGGAGCGCGCCGAAGAGCAAGGCACGCTGATCGTTAACAAGCCGCAGAGCCTGCGCGACTGTAACGAGAAGCTCTACACCGCCTGGTTCTCGGAGTTCACGCCGGATACGCTGGTGACGCGCAGCAAAGAGAAACTGCGCGCCTTCTGGCAGGAGCACGGCGACATTATCATGAAGCCGCTGGACGGCATGGGCGGCGCGTCGATTTTCCGCGTCAAGCAGGACGATCCAAACTTCGGCGTGATCACCGAGACGCTGACCAACCACGGCCAGTTCTTCTGCATGGCGCAGAACTATCTGCCCGCCATTAAAGAAGGCGACAAGCGCGTGCTGGTGGTGGACGGCGAGCCGGTGCCTTACTGCCTGGCGCGCATCCCGCAGGGCGGCGAAACGCGCGGCAACCTGGCGGCCGGCGGCCGCGGCGAAGCGCGTCCGCTGAGCGAAAGCGACTGGGAAATTGCCCGCCGCGTTGGCCCGACGGTGAAAGCAAAAGGATTGATTTTTGTCGGCCTGGATATCATTGGTGATAAACTCACTGAAGTGAACGTCACCAGCCCGACCTGCGTGCGTGAAATTGAAGCCGCATTCCCGATCTCCATCACCGGCATGTTGATGGACGCTATCGAGAAGCGTCTGGGCTGAGCATGACCCTGGAGCCAGGCTCCGTGATCAACCCAAACCGGCGCACACCCGCGCCGGCTATTTTTGGTACATCGAGTGAGAATGAATTTACAGCATCATTTTTTGATTGCCATGCCCTCCCTACAGGATCCCTTTTTCAAACGCTCTGTGGTCTATATCTGCGAGCACAATGAAGAAGGCGCGATGGGTTTGATTATTAACAAGCCGATGGAAAATCTGACGGTCGAAGGCATTTTAAAGAAGCTGAAAATCACGTCAGGCGAGCGCGACCCCGCAATTCGCCTGGACAAACCGGTATTCAGCGGCGGGCCGCTGGCCGAGGATCGCGGCTTTATTCTTCACTCCGCGCAGCGCATCTTCTCATCCAGCATCCGCATTTCCGACACCACGGTGATCACCACCTCGCGCGATGTGCTGGAGTCGCTCGGCACCGCTTCGCAGCCGGAGCATGTGCTGGTGGCGCTGGGCTACTGCGCCTGGGAGAAAGATCAGCTGGAAAATGAGCTGATGGAGAACGCCTGGCTCACCACGCCCGCCAACAGCAATATTCTGTTTCAGACGCCAATCGCCGAGCGCTGGCGCGAAGCGGCGCGCAGCATTGGCATCGATATTCACAGCATCGCCAGCGATGCGGGACACGCCTGATGACGACGCAAACGCTGCTCGGTTTCGACTTCGGCACCAAAAGCATCGGCGTCGCGGTCGGCCAGCAGCTGACCGGCAGTGCCCGCCCGCTCGCCGCGCTGAAAGCGCAGGACGGCACGCCGGACTGGCTGCAGATCGAGCGCCTGCTGAAAGAGTGGCAGCCCGATTTTGTGGTGGTCGGCCTGCCGCTGAATATGGACGGCACCGAGCAGCCGTTGACCGCGCGCGCGCGCAAGTTTGCCAACCGCCTCCACGGCCGCTTCGGCGTGCGTGTCGAGCTGCAGGACGAGCGCCTCAGCACGGTAGAAGCGCGTGCTGGCCTGTTCGAGCGCGGCGGCTATCGCGCGCTGAATAAAGGCTCGGTGGACTCGCAGTCGGCGGCGATTATTCTGCAGGACTGGTTCGAAACCCACTAGGGTCCGCCTCGCTCGCACCTGGTTCAGGGGCGAGCAGCCCTTCCCGCTGCCGCGCCAGCAGGCTCTGCTCGAAGGTTTGCATGCCAGCCTGCGCGCCGGTTTGCAGCAGTGCGCCAATCTGATGCATCTTGCCGTCGCGGATCAGGTTGACGATAGCAGGCGTGGCGATCAACACCTCAAACAGCCCGATGCGCCCGCCGTCGCGCGCCGCCGTCAGCTTCTGCGCCAGTACCGCTTTCAGGCTGCCTGCCAGCTGGGCGCGCACCAGGTTTTTCTCCTCCGCCGGAAAGACATCCACCAGACGATCGATCGCCTGCGCCGCGCCGCGCGTATGCAGCGTGGCGAGCACCAGGTGGCCAGTTTCGGCGGCGGTGAGCGCCTGACGGATAGTGTCGCCGTCGCGCAGCTCGCCCAGCAGAATGACGTCGGGATCTTCACGCAGCGCGGCGCGCAGCCCGAGGCTGAACGAGGCGCAGTGCGTGCCGATTTCGCGCTGCTGGATCAGCGACTGCCGGCTCTGGTGAATGAACTCGATGGGATCTTCCAGCGTAATAATGTGCTTCGCCTGCTGGCGGTTAATGGCGTCGACCATCGCGGCAAGCGTAGTCGATTTGCCGCTGCCGGTCGCGCCGGTCACTAATAGCAGCCCATCCTCCAGCCGCAGCCAGCGCGACGTTACCGCTGGCAGTCGCAGGCTCTCTAGCGCTGGGCAGCGGGTCGCCAGCGTCCGCAGCGCCAGCGACAGCCCCTGCCGCTGGCGAAACAGGCTGGCGCGCAGCCGCTGACCGTCGGCCAGCGAGAAGGCGAAGTCGGTTTGCCCCTGCGCCGCCAGCTCTTCGCGCTGTCGCGGGTTGAGATAGCGCCCGATGGCCTGCTCCAGCCAGTCAGCCGTCAGCGGCGCGAGATCGGGAATGCGCTCCAGCCTGCCGTGGCGCCGCCAGCGCGGCGAATCTCCGCTGCACAGGTGCAGATCGGCGGCATTATGCTTTACACTAAGCGCCACCATTTCTTCCAACTCCATAGATAGCCTCCTGACGATGACCTCAATCCAGCACAACCTACAGCAACTGCGTCAGCGGATCCGCGCTGCCGCAACGCAATGCGGGCGCGATCCAGAAGAAGTTACGCTGCTTGCCGTCAGTAAAACCAAACCTGCGAGCGCGGTCGAGGAAGCCCTCGAAGCTGGCCAGCTCGCCTTCGGCGAAAATTACGTGCAGGAAGGGGTTGAAAAGATTGAGGCGCTGGCCGCACATCCAGAGGTGGAGTGGCACTTCATCGGCCCGCTGCAGTCGAATAAAAGCCGTCTGGTCGCGGAGCATTTCGCCTGGTGCCATACGGTGGATCGCCTGAAGATTGCCCAGCGCCTGAACGATCAGCGTCCCGACTCGCTGCCGCCGCTGAATGTGTTGATTCAGGTAAATATCAGTGACGAAAACAGCAAATCTGGCATCATGCTGGAGGCTTTATCCGAACTGGCGCAGCAGGTTGCCGCGCTGCCGCGGCTGAGGCTGCGCGGCCTGATGGCGATTCCGGCGCCGGAAAGCGATTACGCGCGCCAGCTGGCGGTCTGTCAGCGAATGGCCGACGCCTTCCGTCAGCTGAAGCAGCGCTACCCCGACGTCGACACGCTTTCTCTGGGAATGAGCGACGACATGGAAGCGGCTATCGCCGCAGGCAGCACCATGGTGCGCATCGGCACTGCGATTTTCGGCGCGCGGGATTATGCGCGCAATCCACAACAATAATTGAGGAACCTCATGTTAACACTGACGTTTTTAGTCAAAACGCTGATCGACCTGTACGTGATGGTGCTGCTGCTGCGCATCTGGATGCAGTGGTCGCGCTGCGATTTTTATAATCCGCTGTCGCAGTTTGTGGTGAAGATTACCCAGCCGATCATCAAGCCGCTGCGCCGCATTATTCCTGCTATCGGCCCAATCGACACCGCCTCGCTGCTGCTGGCGTTTGTGCTGACGACGCTAAAATATCCGATTTTGCTGCTGATCCAGGTGGGCACCTTTTCGGTCGATCCGGCCAATCTGCTGGTTGGCCTGCTCTCGCTGCTGAAATCTGCCGGTTATCTGGTGTTCTGGGTGATCATCATTCGCTCGCTGATGAGCTGGATCAGCCAGGGACGCGGCCCGCTGGACTATGTGCTGGTGCAGCTGACTGAACCGCTGATGTCGCCGATTCGCCGCATTCTGCCTGCGATGGGCGGCATCGACTTCTCGGCGATGATTGTGATTCTGGTGCTTTACGCCCTGAACTTCCTCGGAATGGACCTGTTTCCAGGCCTCTGGTTTCTGCTGTAAATATGACTGGAACTGCTATGCAAAAAGTTGTGCTCGCCACCGGCAATCCCGGCAAGGTACGTGAACTGGCGGATCTGCTCTCCGCCTTTGGCCTGGATATCGTGGCGCAGACCGATCTGGGCGTGGAGTCGGCGGAAGAGACCGGCCTGACCTTTATCGAAAACGCCATTCTGAAAGCGCGTCACGCCGCGCAGATCACCGGCCTCCCCGCCATCGCCGACGATTCGGGCCTGGCGGTGGATGCGCTGGGCGGCGCGCCCGGCATCTATTCGGCGCGCTACGCCGGAGAGGCAGCCAGCGACCGGGAGAATCTCGAGAAGCTGCTGAACGCGCTGGAAGCGGTGCCGGACGGCGAACGTCAGGCGCAGTTCCACTGCGTGCTGGTCTATCTGCGCCATGCGGAAGATCCGACGCCGCTGGTGTTCCACGGCAGCTGGGCGGGCGAAATCACCCGCTCCGCCGCTGGCGAAGGCGGTTTCGGCTACGATCCGATCTTCTACGTGCCCGAACTGGGCAAAACCGCCGCCGAGCTAAGCAAAACGGAAAAAGGCGCGGTTTCTCACCGAGGCAAAGCATTGACGCTGCTGCTGGAAGCGATGCGCAATGCCTGATTTACCGCCGTTAAGCCTCTATATCCATATTCCGTGGTGCGTGCAGAAGTGCCCCTACTGCGACTTCAACTCCCATGCGTTAAAAGGCGAGGTGCCGCACGTCGAGTATGTGCAGCATCTGCTGTGCGATCTGGAAAACGACCTGCCGCTGACCCACGGGCGCGCGGTGCGCACCATTTTTATCGGCGGCGGCACGCCGAGCCTGCTGAGCGGCGAGGCGATGCAGATGCTGATGGACGGCGTGCGCGCGCGGCTGCCGCTGGCGGCGGATGCGGAGATCACCATGGAGGCCAATCCCGGCACCGTAGAGGCGGACCGCTTCAGCGCCTATCAGCGGGCGGGCATTAACCGTATCTCTATCGGCGTACAGAGCTTCGACCCGCAGAAGCTGGAGCGGCTGGGGCGTATTCACGGCCCGGACGAGGCGAAGCGCGCCGCGCAGCTGGCCGAGGGGCTGCATCTGCGCAGCTTTAACCTCGACCTGATGCACGGCCTGCCCGATCAGTCGCTGGAGGAGGCGCTGAGCGACCTGAAGCAGGCGATTGCGCTCAATCCGCCGCATCTCTCCTGGTATCAGCTGACCATTGAACCGAATACGCTGTTCGGCTCGCGTCCGCCGACGCTGCCGGACGACGACGCGCTGTGGGATATCTTCGAGCAGGGGGATCGCCTGCTGACCGCCGCGGGCTATCAGCAGTATGAGACCTCTGCCTATGCGAAGCCGGGTTACCGCTGCGAGCACAATCTCAACTACTGGCGCTTCGGCGACTATCTCGGCATCGGCTGTGGCGCGCACGGCAAGCTGACCCAGCCTGACGGACGCATCGTGCGCACCGTGAAGACGCGCCATCCGCGCGGCTTTATGCAGGGCCGCTATCAGGAGAAGCAGTATGAGGTCGCCGACGCAGAGAAGCCGTTCGAATACTTTATGAACCGTTTCCGCCTGCTTGAAGCGGCGCCGCGCGAGGAGTTTGCGCGCTACACCGGCCTGAGCGAGCAGACCATTCGGCCGCAGATTGAGGCGGCGATCGCTGCAGGCTACGTCGCGGAGAGCGCGACGCACTGGCAGATAACGGAGAAAGGTAAGCTGTTTTTGAACTCGCTGCTGGAGCTGTTTTTGGTGGAGGAGTAAGTGGAAAAGCCGAGGGCGGCACAGGCCGCCCTCACCGTTACGCCTTCGGGAAAATCCACAGATGGTTTTCCGGCAGCGCCAGATAGCAGTGCTGCGGATCGCGCACCTCATTGCCGTAGGCGCGAATAGCAAAATCGTCGCCTGCGGTGCGGAACAGGTACTCCCAGCGGTCGCCGAGATACATGCTGGTGACCAGCGGCAGCTCCAGCTGATTCTCGCCTGGCCCCTCTACCAGCCTCACACGCTCCACGCGGATCACCGCCGTGGCCTCCTGGCCCTGCTGCACCCCTTCTCCCGCTCTGCCCCACAGGCTCCAGCCTTTGCCCTCAATACGCGCTCTACCGTCGCGCAACTCGGCGATTTTTCCGTGCAGGCGATTATTGCTGCCCATAAACTCAGCGGTAAACAGGGTTTTCGGCGAGCCGTACATCTCCTGCGGCGTGCCCTGCTGCTCGATCTTGCCGTTATTCAGCAGCAGGATGCGATCGGAAATCGCCATCGCCTCGTTTTGGTCGTGCGTCACCATCAGCGCCGACAGCCCGAGCTTGATAATCAGCTCACGCAGGAAGACGCGCGCCTCTTCACGCAGCTTGGCGTCGAGGTTCGACAGCGGCTCATCCAGCAGGATCACCGGTGGGTTATAGACCAGCGCACGGCCAATGGCGACGCGCTGCTGCTGCCCGCCAGAAAGCTGGTGCGGATGGCGCTTGCCCAGATGGCCCAGCCCCAGCTGGTTGAGTACGTCCTGCACCCGCTGATTAATCTCCGCAGAGGCAACCTTACGCAGCTTTAACGGATAGGCCACGTTCTCAAATACCGTCTTATGCGGCCACAGCGCGTAGGACTGGAACACCAGCCCGAGGTTGCGCTCTTCCGCCGGGATCTCGCTGCGCGGCGTCCCGGCATAGACCTGATTTTTGCCAATGATAATCTTGCCCTGCGTCGGCTTTTCCAGCCCGGCGACGGCGCGCAGCAGCGTGGTTTTACCGCTGCCGGAGGGGCCAAGCAGCGACACCACTTCGCCGCGCTGTAAATTCATGGAGACCCCTTTCAGAACCGGGTTGTCGCCATAGGTTAAATGCAGATTTTCTACTGATAATTCAATCATGTAATTTAACTCCAAATCGCAGGGCGATACCCAGGCCTACCACCACCAGCAGGATGTTAATAAAGGAGAGTGCAGCAACGATATCGATCGCACCCGCGGCCCACAGGGAAACCAGCATCGAGCCGATAGTTTCCGTGCCGGGTGACAGCAGATAAACGCCGGTGGAGTATTCGCGTTCAAAAATCAGGAACATCAGCAGCCAGGAGCCGATCAGGCCGTAGCGTGAGAGCGGAATGGTCACGTGGCGCGTAATCTGCCCGCGTGTGGCGCCGGTGCTGCGCGCCGCCTCCTCCAGCTCGGGCCCTACCTGCAGCAGCGTCGACGAGATCAGCCTCAGGCCATAGGCCATCCACACCACGGTGTAGGCCAGCCAGACGCTGAAGATGGTGCTGCGCAGCGAGCGCAGCCAGACAATAAGGTTATCGCGCAGCCACTGCGACCAGGCGAAATCAGAAAGCTAGCCCGACTTCAGCGCGTTGTCCAGCCACAGCGGCAGGAACAAAAACACCCAGAGAAACGCCAGGCCCGCCAGCAGCCCCGGCACGGCGCGCGGTACCAGCACGCTGTAGTCGAGGAAGCGCGTGGTGTTGTCAGGCTTACGGTGCATGGCGATACCGATGAACAGGTAGCAACCCACCGCCAGTGCGCCGCCGATCACGCCGATCGCCATGGAGTTGACGATGGCGCGCAGCAGATTTGGCTGCGCCCAGATCGTCTGGAAGGTTTTGATCGACAGCTCGTCCCACAGCGAGACGCCGACGCCCCAGTTAGAGATAAAGGCGCGCAGCACCACGCCCAGCAGCGGCACGCCAATGGTCACGGTCAGCCAGAACGCTACCACCGCGCCCGCCACCCAGCGCCATTTCCCCAGCGGCAAAGCGCGCGCTTGCGACGCTTTGCCCTTAACGGTCACGAAGCGGTTGGCTGTGCGCATCAGGCGGCGCTGCAGCATCACCAGCGGGATGGTGATGCAGATCAGCACCACGGCCACCGCGGCCATCAGGTGATACGAAGGCGTGCCGAGCTTATTGGTCAGCTGGTAGAGATAGGTCGCCAGCACCATATTGCCTTCGGGATCGCCCAGCACCAGCATCAGGCCAAACACCTCAAGTCCGAGGAAGAACAGCAGCACCACGGCATAGAGGATCGAGGGGCGTACCATCGGCAGGCTCACTGCCGTCATTACCTGCAGCGGCGAGGCGCCAGCGATGCGCGCCGCCTCTTCGACATCCGAGCCCACGCTGCGCAGCGCCGAGGAGATATAGAGGTAGGCATGAGGAACGTGCGTCAGCCCCGCAATCACCACAATGCTCGACATGTCGTAGATATTCCACGGCACAAAGCCGAGCAGGGACTGCGCCCACAGCGAGAAGAAGCCGACCGGCCCGGCGGCCACCACATAGCCGAAACCCAGCACCATTGGCGAGACGAAGATCGGCACAAGGATCAGCGGCTCGATAATGCGCCTGCCCGGCAGGTCGGTGCGCACCATCAGGAACGCCAGAATGCCGCCCAGCGGAATGGCGATAATCACCAGCCCAAAGGCGAGAATAAAGCCGCTTTTCAGTGCCTTGTAGAAGTCGGGGTCGGTGAAAATAAATTCAAACGACTCCAGGCTCCACGCTTTTGACGGCGCAAAAAAGGGGGCGGACAAGAAACTCTGGATGACAATAAACGACAGCGGAACATAGATAACCAGCGCGGTTAACAGCACCACGACGCCGCGCGGCAGGCTTTGCCACTTTCTGCGCAATGCATTCATATTGGGATCCTGAATGGCGAAATCTTAGGAAAGAGAAGCGCGACGCAGCGGGTCGCGCTTCCGAACTGCCGTTATTTACCGGCGGCTGCGCGCCACTGCTTGATGTAATCCAGACGTTTTTTCGGCTGCAGGTACTCCAGCAGGCTTTCGTCTACCGGGATAGGTTTCAGCGCATTGCCTAACATTTTGGTCAGGCCGTCGATATCGCTTTTGCCTTCGATATCGTTACGCAGCGAGGGAATGTCAGCCTGGTTAGCCAGAATGGTTTGCCCTTTTTCAGAGAGGACGTAATCGAGCCACAGCTTCGCCGCATGGCTGTTCTGCGCCTGCTGGCTGATAAAGGAGACGCGCGACAGCACCAGCGTGTAATCCCTCGGATAAGAGATGCCCAGCGAAGGATCGGTTTTGGCGCGGGCTTCAGCGTAGGAGCCAAGAATATTGAAGCCAATCAGGTTTTCGCCGGAAGAGACCCTCTCCATCATGGTGCCGGTAGAGGACTGCACCGCTAAGCCGCCCTTCGCCACTTCTGACAAGGTTTTGAAATAGTGCGGATCGGCTTTGGAATCCTGCACCGACAGCATAAAGCCCAGCCCCGATTTCTCAATATCGTAGGTGGTGACTTTGCTCTTGAATTTATCGGTCTGACTGGCGATCAGCTTCGCCAGCGCGGCGTGCGAATCGGGCACCTCGCCAGCCGGGATCAGCCGCTTGTTATAGATGATCACCACCGGTTCATAGGTGGTGCCATACGCGCGATTTTTCCACACCGCCCACTTCGGCAGCTGCGCAAGCTCGGGCGACTGATACTCCTGGGCGTAGTCGGTGGCCAGCTTCAGGCCGGTATCCATAGAGGAGCTCCAGACTACGTCGCCGCTGGTGCCGCCAGAAGCCTGCTCGCTGATAAAGCGGTTATACAGCTCGGTGCTGTTCATGTCGTTATATTCGACTTTGATGCCGGGATAGGTAGCCTCGAACCCCTTGATCAGCGGCGCTGCGGCTTTGGTGTCGGTGGTGGAATAGATCACCACTTTGCCTTCTTTGGTGGCGGCGTCGATAACGCCCTGGTAGTCCGCCGGATAGCCCTGCGGCGGCGCGGAGAAGGCGGAACAGGAGAGAAACAGAGTAGCGGCAACCAGAGTAAGAGGGTATTTTTTCGACATTATATTTAACCTTTTAGTTACACTTTGGGAACTAAAGGTCAACATAGCCGATCGGGTCCGTCAGGCAAGAGGTGCCCAGGCGTTATCTTCATGAAGTGTGATTATTGGCGTTTTTTCGGCAATTAACACCATTAAAACCACGTGGATGACGCGTGCCCTTATTGCGCACGATCACACTATTACAGGCCGCTAGTTTTGCGATAAAGCCGGCGCGGATGGCCAATATTGCCATACTGCATTTCGACGCCAATAAAGCCGATCTCCACGCAATACTCCAGATAACGGCGGCCGGTGGTTTTACTGATGCCGACGCTCTCTACCACCTGCTCTACCGACCAGCTGCGGTCAGGCGCATCGCTGAAAAAGCGCTTAACTCGCGTCAGGGTCAGAGATTCAATGCCTTTAGTCGACGGCGCGGGCGGGACGTCGCTGGCTGGCAGGTTGAACAGCTTGTCCAGCGCATGCTGGTCCACATTGGTCATCTGGCGCATCGTCTGCACCAGCAGCATAAAGCGCTCCAGCGAGGCGCGCAGGCGGTGAAAAAAGACCGGCTTGAGCAGATAGTCCAGCGCGCCGCTGCGCATCGCATGGCTACAGGTCTGCATGTCGCTCGCGGCGGTAATAAAGATCACGGAGCAGTCAAAACGCTTCAGCAGCGGGTCGTCGATCAGCGTGACGCCCTGCCCGTCCGGCAGATAGTTGTCGAGCAGCACCAGCCGCGGCTGATGTTGCTCGATCAGCTGGCGCGCCTGTTCCAGCGTGGCCGCAATACCCGCCACGCGCAGGTGGAAATGCTGCTCAATAAACTCGCGGTGCAAACCGGCGAGATGCGGCTCATCCTCAACAATCACGACATTGAGTGGCTTAACGTTGCTCATGGGAAAGTCCTGTCATTGCTGTGGGCTGATAGGGAATAAAAACAGAGAAGATGGTGCCCCGCGGTGAGTTGTGCTCAATTTCGATGCTGCCGCCCGCCTGATGAACATACCCTGCCACGAGGTAGAGGCCAATACCATGTTCCGACCCCAGCAGCGCATCGCCGTTGGCGGGTTTGCTGCTCACGCCCTGCTCAAACAGATGCGGCTTCAGCTGCTCGTCCACGCCACAACCCCGATCGGCCACCTCAATTAACAGCTCCTGGTTGCGATCGGAGATATAAAGTTCAACGGGCGCGACCGGATGCCCGGCGTTCAGCGTGGCATCCACGGCGTTATCGAGTAAATTTCCCACCACCGACATCAGCGCCGTTTCACTGATTGCCGCCGGAATACGGGTCAGCTGGCAGGCGGGATCGAACTGTAGCTCAACCCCTTTTTCCCGCGCGCTGACATATTTTCCCAGCAGCAGCCCGCACAGCGCCGGCGAAGTGAAGCGCGCCGAGACGAAATCGAGCACCTGCTGCGCGCCAGCGGACTGCGCCTGAATATAGCGCATCGCATCATCGTAGCGATGCATTTGCAGCAGCCCCACCAGCGTGGCGGTCCAGTTGAGCTGTTCATGGCGCATAATGCGCAAATTATCCGCATAACGCTTTATCTGGCTCAGCTGGCTGCTCAGGGTGTTGATATCATTTTTATCACGAAAACTGCACACCCAGCCGCCCGGCACGCCGGGTTCAAGTTCAATCGCCACGCGGTTAGCGATCACCTGGCGCTGGTTCAGGACGGTGATCTGATCGTGCTGGCGGCCGCTCTGGCTGAGGAAGGCGGGATGGATCTGCACGACCTCCTGCAGCGGCTTGCCCAGCAGTTCGCTCTCGCTGCGCTCGATCTCCAGCAGCTCCCTCGCCGCGCGGTTAATTAAAATCAGCTGACGTTCGGCGTTGACGGCAAAGACGCCTTCATACATCGCCTCAAGCAGCGCTTTTTGCTGCAGCACCAGCAGCGCGATATCTTTCGGCTCCAGCCAGAACATCTGCTTCTTCAGGTTGCGGCTAAAAGCCCATGAAAAAATAAACAGCAGCAGCAGCAGCGCCAGCCCGTACAGGCTCGCCTGCCACAGCAGGCTGATGTTGAGATTGGCGATCCAGGAGGTGAGGTAACCGACCGAAACGATGCCGATCACCTGATGGCGGGCATCAAAGATGGGGGCTTTGCTGCGCAGTGATATGCCAATGCCGCCCTTACGCACCGAAATAATGGTTTTCCCCTGCAGCACCTCGGCGTTATCGCCGCCAATCAGCGGCAAGTTAAGGCGTTCCGGCGATTCAGAGTGGTAAAGATGCTGCTCGCGTGCGTCGCCGATCACGATATAGCTGGCGTCGCTTTGCTCGCGCAGCGGCTGGATCAGGCGGGCAATGGCCGCGATATCGCGGTTCGCCACCTTCTCCGCCAGGCCTGGCATCAGCGCAATCTCGCTCGCCTGCACTCGCGCGCGCTGCCCCAGATCGTGATGCAGCTGCCGGTCAATAAAGTGAAACAGGATGGCGCCCTGCAGCGCCAGCAGCAGGCAGGAGAATAACACCAGCGAAAGGAAGAGTTTCACCTGGAAAGAGAGTCTGCGTTTCATACAGCCTGTGACAGAGAAGAATGGGTGCGCGGCATCAGGCCAGCCTATCACGCGCGCGCGCAATCAGCGGGCCGCGACCTCCAGAGTTGTGAACTGGCTACCATCTCGGTAACGCGCTCACCGCTCTCCTCATACAGCCATCCAGGTGTATAAGCGGTTAAAATAAATTAATGCAAATGTTGCCAGACCTTATCTCCTGTGGCTTAATAGCGCCATCGGTTTGGAATACAGACCTTATGAAAGCAGTTTTAGTAAAGCAGTCCTCAGTTCAAGTGTTATCCAAAGATACCCTTCTTCATGAGCCTTCTCCTAAGCGCCCCATAAGTAATTCTCAGGCCATCTTCGCCGCGTTAAGTGGCTCATAAATTAAGGAAATATCGATGTCTAACAAAATGACTGGTTTAGTAAAATGGTTCAACGCTGACAAAGGTTTCGGCTTCATCACTCCGGACGACGGCAGCAAAGATGTGTTCGTACACTTCTCTGCTATCCAGAGCGACAGCTACAAAACCCTCGACGAAGGCCAGAAAGTCTCTTTCACCATTGAAAATGGTGCTAAAGGCCCTGCTGCCGGCAACGTCACCGCGCTGTAAGACGCGCCTGTTATCAGCGACGCTTACAACAGCGATGAAGGCGCAAGCCTGAGCGGCTAAGCTGCCGCTGATAATAAAATGAGCCCGCCTCGTGCGGGTTTTTTTATATCTGTTTCCCTGACGCTGCCCGCTCCCTCCTCGCATCCGTTAAATTTATCATCCACACTTATCCAAAGCCGTAGTCGGCACTGCCATTGTGCATTACACTGCGCGCTGCAAAAACTGAGTAGATTAACGATTAAACAGGCGGTAACGGCGATGAACGGAACGATCACAACCTGGTTTCAGGACAAGGGTTTTGGATTTATCAAAGATGAGAACGGCGACAACCGCTATTTTCATGTGATCAAGGTCGCCAACCCTGAACTGATCAAAAAGAGTGCGGCGGTGACCTTCGAACCCACCACCAACAGCAAAGGGCTGTCAGCCTATGCGGTGAAGGTGCTCCCGGAGAGCAAATATATCTTTATCGCTGGCGAGCGCATCAAGCTCACCGCAATCAAATCTTTCGTGGTCTTCAGCGAAGAGGTTCCTGCAGATACGCGTATCGATAAAGAGAACACCGTACTCTCTGTCGGTTCACTGTTGAATAACATCCGGCCGAAAAGTGATGCTAAGCCTGGCGAAATGCGCACGGTGAGAAAGCTGGCGATCACGACTTTCCAGGGAACGACGCTGATCTTCTCGGAAGATGAGATCGACGTCGATGCCACGGCGAAAATGCTCAAGGTCTGAGATACCGCAGACTGTCCCAAAAACAGAACAGGCGTTACCTGGAGATCCTTCATGAACGATGAAATACCAATCAAATACTACGACGTTGCCGATGAGTATGCGACAGAGAGCGACAAGCCGGTAGAGGAATCGGAACGCGATTCACTGGCGCGCTATTTCCAGCTGCTGATTGAGCGCCTGATGAATAATGAGGAGATCAGCGAAGAAGCGCAGCAGGAGATGGCTGTCGAAGCGGGCATCGACGCGCAGCGTATTGATGAGATCGCTGAGTTTCTTAACCAGTGGGGCAACGAGTAACCTGGTGAGACGCGCCTGTCACTGACAGGCGCGCCGCCTTTTTTACGACTTCACGCTGCCGACCAGCTTCTTGCGCTGATCTTCCAGGCTAATCACGCGATGACAGACTTCCTGCCCGAAGTTTTTGAAATCCTGCTCCTGATTGCTCCACTCCGCCTGAATCGACTGCTGTAGCCCGCCCAGGTTGCCCATGATCGCCTGCAGCGGATTGTTGCCGCTCGCCTGCTTGCTGCCCATCTCGTTCAGGCTGTCCTGCAGTACGCCGCCCATGGTGCTCTGTACCAGACGCTCGCCGTCGGCGCGCACCTGGTCGATCGCCTGATGATGGAAGGTCAGGCCGTCGTCGCGATGTTCGATAATACGGTTCATCTGCTGCTTCAGCTGACCGTTGAGCGTGGTGAGGCGGTTACGTACGTTGCTGTCGGCGCCGAGCTTCTCGACAATCACCTTATCCAGCGCGATGCGGCTTTTTTCCAGACGCGACGAGGCGCCGGTATCGATCCAGGGCAGATCGCGACGCAGCGCGTTCTGGTAGTCGATAGCCTGCTGGCGCTGCGCATTGTTCACCGCCACCTTCCGGCCGTTAAACTGCACATCGCCCTGCGGAGAGATCTCCAGGTTGCCGTTCGCGCCAACCACCTGCACGCTTTGCGGCTTAATCACCACGTCATCCTGCGGTTTGACGCTGCACTCCCAGGCAGCCTGCGCCTGCGTCGCTGCCAGCAGCAGCGCGGCGATAAGCGTTTTACGAACCATAATCTCTCCCAACGAAACTTATTCCGTGTAATCGCCTTTCCGCTGTTGAAGGGTCAGGCGTCGGCGGCGCAGCGATCCTGGCGACGGCCAGCGCACAGCCTCCGGAGCGTACTGAAGTACGTGAGGAAGGCGAGCACTGCCCGGCGTCGGTAGCGCAAGTAAGCCAGCCTGAAGCGGACTCAACGCCGGATAAAAATATTAGTCCCACCAGACGTCGAAAAGTTCGGTAACCTGCACATCGCTCAGCTGACGATCTTCCAGCCACTTGCGCACCAGCTCGCGGTGCTCGTCGGTGCACTTGCCGGTCTTCTGCAGGCAGATCAAGCCCTCCCACACCAGATAGCCGCTGCCGTCATAGGCGAGGCCGTTTGGCGCAATCACTTCGTTGATAAAGTCATCGACGGTTTTATCAATCTGCTGTTCCGTGGTGCCCTCGGCGAAGCGCCAGGCGACCGAAAAGCCCAGCTCCTGAAATTCGTCGATATGCAGTTTTTTACGTAAACGGCGGCTGCGATGTGTGGCCATTATTTAATCCTCTCAAACATTAAGTCCCAAACGCCGTGGCCCAGTCGCTGCCCGCGCTGCTCGAATTTGGTCAGTGGACGCGTCTCCGGACGCGGCACGTAATCCTGCGTTTCCGACTGGTTCTTGTAGCCATCAATGCTGTTCATCACCTCCAGCATATGTTCGGCGTAGGCTTCCCAGTCGGTCGCCATATGGAATACCCCGCCCAGCTTCAGCTTGCGCATCACCAGTTCGGCGAAAGGCGTCTGCACGATGCGGCGCTTGTTATGGCGCGCTTTATGCCAGGGATCGGGGAAGAAAAGCTGTACCATGCGCAGCGAATTATCCGGGATCATCTTCTCCAGCACTTCCACCGCATCGTGGCACATTACGCGCAGGTTCTCGACGTTCGCCTCTTTCGCGGAGGCGAGACAGGCGCCTACACCCGGTGCGTGCACTTCAATACCGAGGAAGTTCTGCTGCGGATTATTCTGCGCCATGGTTACCAGCGAGGCGCCCATGCCGAAGCCGATCTCCAGCACCACCGGCGCGTCGCGGCCAAACAGGTGCGTCAGATCCAGCGGCTCGGGTTGAAACTCAACGCCCATCTCCGGCCAGTATTGGTCGAGCGCCAGCTGCTGCCCTTTGGTCAGACGCCCCTGGCGGCGCACAAAACTGCGTATACGGCGCAGCGGCCGCCCGTTCTCATCAAATTCCGGAGTGATGACGTCATTAATCATGTTGTAGCCTGCTGAGTAGCCTGTTTGGGGAAAGGCGCATTATGCAAAGTTAATTAGCAGAAGCAAGCCCTTGCGATCTTCAGGTTTACACCGGGGCCGCGCCTGTGCTGGAATGCCTGCCTGAGTGTAGAGTAATCACGGAAAATTTCCTTCTTATGATGCAAGCGCCGCAGTTCGCGCAACAGGTGCTGGACTGGTATCAGCGCTTTGGCCGCAAGACCCTGCCGTGGCAGCAGGAGAAAACGCCCTATAAGGTGTGGCTCTCTGAAGTGATGCTGCAGCAGACCCAGGTCGCCACCGTTATTCCCTATTTCGAACGCTTTATGGCGCGCTTTCCCACCGTCACCGATCTGGCCGCCGCACCGCTCGACGAGGTGCTGCACCTCTGGACCGGACTCGGCTACTACGCCCGCGCGCGCAACCTGCATAAGGCGGCGGAGCAGATAGCCGATCGGCATCAGGGCGAGTTCCCGCGCAACTTCGACGACGTTGCGGCGTTGCCTGGCGTGGGGCGCTCCACCGCAGGCGCAGTGCTGTCGCTGTCGCTCGGCCAGCACTTCCCCATCCTTGACGGTAACGTAAAGCGCGTGCTGGCTCGTTGTTACGCGGTTGAAGGCTGGCCAGGTAAAAAAGAGGTCGAAAAGCGGCTATGGGAGATCAGCGAAACGGTCACGCCAGCGGAGGGCGTCAGCCAGTTCAATCAGGCGATGATGGATCTCGGCGCGCTGGTCTGCACCCGCTCGAAGCCCAAATGCGACATCTGCCCGCTTAACAGCGGCTGTATCGCCTACGCCAGTAATAGCCAGGCGAGCTATCCCGGCAAAAAGCCGAAGCAGATCCTGCCGGAGCGCAGCGGCTGGTTTTTGCTGCTGCAGGATGGCGACGACGTCTGGCTTGAGCAGCGCCCGCCGGTGGGGTTATGGGGCGGCCTGTTCTGTTTCCCACAGTTTCCTACTGAGGATGCGCTGCACAGCTGGCTGCAGGCGCGCGGCATTGATGCAAAGCCGCAGCAGCTCACCGCGTTTCGCCACACCTTTAGCCATTTCCACCTGGATATTGTCCCAATGTGGCTATCGTGGTCATCTGTCGGGGCGGCAATGGATGAACCAGGCGGTCTCTGGTATAACTTAGCCCAGCCGCCGTCAGTGGGGCTGGCGGCGCCGGTTGAGCGGCTTCTGCACGAGCTACGTCACCCGCAACAGCTGGCCCTGCACCGGCATGAGATAAGAGAGGAAAAGTAATGAGCCGCACGATTTTTTGTACGTTTCTACAGCGCGACGCCGAAGGGCAGGATTTCCAGCTCTATCCAGGCGAACTGGGCAAGCGCATCTACAATGAGATTTCCAAAGAAGCCTGGCAGAAGTGGATGGCCAAACAGACCATGTTGATCAACGAGAAAAAGCTCAACATGATGAATCCAGAAGACCGCAAAGTGCTGGAAAAGGAGATGGTGAATTTCCTGTTTGAAGGCAAAGAGGTCCATATCGAAGGCTATACGCCGCCAGAAGCATAAATTTTAGGGCCTCAGCGTTGAGGCCCCTCTCTTTTCCGGGTCAGGCACGTATTTACAATGAATAAGAAATTACTCGCACTGCTGGTGATCGCCCCTCTTTTGGTCTCCTGCTCAGGAAAGAAGTCTTCGCAGTATCACGAAGAGTGGGTAAAGGACACCAACGGCTTCGATATTTTAATGGGCCAGTTTGCGCATAACATTGAGAACATTTGGGGTATCAACGAAGTCCTGATCGCCGGACCAAAAGATTACGTCAAATACAGCGACAACTATTACACCCGCAGCCATATCAACTTCGAAAGCGGCAACATCACTATCGAAACCATTTCCGGTACCGATCCGATGGCCAGCCTGCGCCAGGCGATCGTGACCACGCTGCTGATCGGCGACGATCCAGGCAATGTCGATCTCTATTCCGACGCCAACGATATTGTTATCAGCAAAGAGCCGCTGCTCTACGGCCAGGTGCTGGACAACACCGGCCAGCCGATTCGCTGGCAGGGCCGCGCGGGCAACTTCGCCGACTACCTGCTGCAAAATAAACTGCAGCGCCGCGTTTCCGGCCTGCATGTTATCTACTCGGTCACCATTCCAATGGTGCCTAACCACCTCGACAAACGTGCGCACAAATATCTGCCGATGGTGCGTAAGGCCGCCGAGGAGTACGGCGTCGACGCGTCGCTGATTCTGGCGATTATGCAGACCGAGTCGAGCTTCAACCCCTATGCGGTCAGCCATTCCGACGCGCTGGGGCTGATGCAGGTGGTGCAGCATACCGCAGGCGTCGATGTGTTCCGCATGAAGGGCAAGTGGGGCAAGCCGAGCCGCAGCTATCTGCTCGATCCCGAGAACAATATTGATGCGGGCACCGCCTATCTTTCGCTGTTGCAGAAGAGCTATCTGGGCGGGATCCAGGATCCGGTATCGCGTCGCTATGCGGTGATCACCGCCTACAACGGCGGCGCGGGCAGCGTGCTGCGCGTCTTCTCCAGCGATAAGGATCGCGCTTTTAACGCCATAAATAATATGTCGCCTGGGGAGGTTTATAACACGCTGACGACGCGGCATCCGTCGGCGGAGTCACGGCGCTATCTGTATAAGGTGAGCACGGCGCAGCGCAGCTATCGGCGTTATTGACAGGGTGGCTGCTGCGCAGAGGCTCTGGTTCGCTGCGCGAACTTGCTCTGAGCGGGTTCCGGGTTGGCCTGCTGCGCAGGCGGGCGCTGAGCGGGTTCCGCCCGCCAGGCGGGGTGGCCTGCTGCGCAGGCAGGCGCTGAGTGGGTTCCGCCCGCCAGGCGGGGTGGCCTGCTGCGCAGGCAGGCGCTGAGCGGGTTCCGCCCGCCAGATGGTTCAGGTTCGCTGCGCGAACGTGCTCTGAGCGGGTTCCGCCCGCCAGGCGGGTTAGCCTGCTGCGCAGGCAGGGCGCTGAGCGGGTTCCGCCCGCCAGACGGCAAGGAGTTTCAGCCGCTCCGCTGCTGGCGTGCGTGTTAAGGGGCTCGCCAGCCCCTTAACAATCCCCGCTTCCGGCAGCCTCCACGCCGCGCTTCGCGCGGTGCCTTCGTTGCTTACGTCGGCCGCACGGACCCGTCCGGACAGGCCGTCCTGGCCTGGCCCTCCCTCTCGCCGACCTCCTGTCGGCTCGTCCTGGCCGCCGTGCGCGCCTCAGCGTGTCGGATGCCCCTGACACTGCCCCGTCTGTGATTTCCTTATTTTTTATTAACGACACCGTCGTCTGAACGCATGACCCATGCTTTCAGCGACGAAGATGCGCCTTTAAGAGTCTGGACGTGCAGCAGGGGTTTTAGGGGCCATCGCAGCCGCTGAGCGAAGGAAGGATTTCAGGATGAGGCGACAGGACGTCGCCGAAAGCGCGGGCCAGGCCAGGACGGCCTGTCCTGCGCGGTCCGTCAGAAATCCTGCCGGAGCGAAGGGACCCGCGCAGCGGGCGGGTGAGCTGGCCCGGGGCGCGGGTGCAGGGCCGGCGCCCACCGGCCCTGCTCGGTCGCCCGCAGCGGGCGAAATGAAACTCCTCGGCTGTCAGGCGAACGAAACCCGCACCGCCGCCAGGCAAACCTTCCGTCAGGTCAAGCGCCCCTCCACGATCATATTCGCCACCAGCTGAAGACGCCCCTGCCCGTCATCCTCGGTATAAACCCCCTGCAGCTCCGGCGAGAAGCCCGGCAGCTGATTGACGCCCTCTTCCAGCGCCAGGAAATAGCGCTGCACCGCGCCGCCCCACACCTCGCCCGGCACCACGCAGAGCACGCCTGGCGGGTAAGGCAGCGCGCCTTCGGCAGCGATGCGTCCTTCGGCCTGCGCGATCGGCACCAGCTCGACGTCGCCGCGAATATAGGCCTGATGCGCGTCCTGCGGGTTCACCTTCACCGCCGGAAAACGCTGCTGCCGGAACATCGCCCTCTGCAGATCCTTCACGTCGAAGCTGACGTAGAGATCGTGCATCTCCTGGCAGAGCTGACGCAGGGTATAGCCCTTGTAGCGCGCCTGATTTTTGCGGTAAATCGTCGGCAGCACCTCCGCCAGCGGCGCATCCTCTCTGACCTGCTGTTCGAACTGCGCCAGCATCGCTACCAGGTGTGCCATCTTCTCCGGGCTTTCCGCTGGCGTCAGCAGAAACAGGATAGAGTTCAGATCGCACTTCTCCGGCACAATGCCGTTTTCGCGCAGGTAGTTGGCGAGAATAGTGGCGGGAATGCCGAAGTCAGCATACTCGCCGCTCGCCGCGTCGATGCCCGGCGTGGTCAGCAGCAGCTTGCAGGGATCGACCAGATACTGATCCTGCGCGTACCCGGCAAAACCGTGCCACTTCGCCTCGGGTTCAAAGCTGAAGTAGCGGCTGTCGCGGGCGATGCTCTCCGTGGATGCATCCTGCCAGCGCATGCCGTCTACCTGCTCCGGTACAAACGGCAGGATCATCTTGCAGCGATCGAGGATCGCCTTGCGCGCCTCGATGCCGAGCGTCACGCACGACTGCCACAGCTGGCGGCCCGCCTCCCCCTGATGCATCTTTGCATTAACGTCCAGCGCGGCGAAGAGCGGATAAAAGGGGCTGGTGGAGGCGTGCAGCATAAAAGCGTTGTTCAGCCGCTTGTGCGGGCAAAAGCGTTTCTGACCGCGAATATGGTTATCTTTTTTATGGATCTGCGACGTCTGCGAAAAACCGGCCAGCTGCTTATGCACCGACTGGGTAACAAAGATGCCCGGGTCTTGTTCAGTGAGTTCCAGCGTCAGCGGCGAGGTGCCCGCCATTACCGGAATAAACTGCTCATAGCCGAGCCACGCGGAGTCGAACAGGATGTAATCGCAGAGATGCCCGATGCGATTCACCACCTGACGCGCGTTATAAACCGTGCCGTCGTAGGTGCCGAGCTGAATAATCGCCAGCCGGAAAGGACGCGCTTCTCCGGCGCGCTGCGGCGCCACCTCTTTGATCCGCTCGCGCAGCCAGGCCTCGTCGAAGCAGTGCGCGTCGATGCCGCCGATAAAGCCGAAAGGATTGCGCGCCGCCTCCAGATAGACTGGCGTCGCGCCCGCCTGGATCAGCGCGCCGTGATGGTTCGATTTATGGTTATTGCGGTCGAACAGCACCAGATCGCCGCGCGTCAGCAGCGCATTGGTCACCACTTTGTTGGCGCTGGAAGTGCCGTTCAGCACAAAGTAGGTTTTATCCGCGTTGAAGACCTTTGCCGCGAACTTCTGCGCATCTTTCGCCGAGCCTTCGTGAATCAGCAGATCGCCGAGCTTAACGTCGGCGTTGCACATGTCGGAGCGAAACACGTTTTCGCCGTAAAAATCGTAAAACTGCCGTCCCGCCGGGTGCTTACGGAAAAATGCCCCGCCCTGATGGCCAGGACAGGCGAAAGTGCTGTTCTGCATATCAACATAGCGCGTCAGGGTATCGAAAAACGGCGGCAGCAGGTTCGCCTCATACTCCGCCGCGGCCGCTTCCAGCGCCGCCCACTCCTGCGCGGAGCCGTTCAGCTCGCCGGTCACGCCCGGCAGATGCAGCACCTCCTCCTCCCAGGCGTTGGCGACAAACACCGGCAGATTGAAGCCGGTATGGCGCAGCAGGGCCAGCACGCCGCTGCGCGTATCGGCCAGCGAGACGACCACTGCCGCCACATCGGTAAAGTCGGTGTTGTCCAGCGTCACTACGTCACGCCCGGTATTGAGGGTAAGGCTGGGAGCCACAGCAACGCTGGCGGCAATTTTCAGTGGTGTCATAACACAAATCCCCAACGGTGAAGGATGAGTGGGTGCCAGAGGCACGGCAATAGGGAAGATTCCCCGGCGAATAACGTCAGGCGGAAGCGGAGTCAGAGCAAAAGCGAAAGCCGCACCCGATAGACATCAGTAAAGCCAGATGGCGTCTGTCTTTACGCATGCCCAACAGCGAACGTTTAGCTGGCCTCACCGCATGATGAGCGGGCACAGCGGAAAGCGGCGAGCAGAGAGGAGCGCCTTGCGCACAGGGCAAAGCGAGCGGCGGCAGGTGCGGTTGCGCAATATTCCGGCCATAGCAAATCCTCGACGGGCAGGTAAAAAGAGGCGCAATCATGTCATTTTTTTCGCGCGGGAACAACCCGCCCGGCTTAATAACCCGGGAGGCGATAAATATGCAACGTCATGATAAATAAGCATTTAAAAAACAAACGCCTTAAATAAATGCTTAATTATCTTTGCTTTATGAAAGTTTATGCATTTCCCGGCGCTTTCCTGCCGCCTCTGCGCACGCTCTACCCCTTACCCCCGAGGAGGAGTAGACTGGCCGGCACATTTCCTGAATGCCGGAGGCTGCATGTTTACAGCATTAGTCATTGAAAATGATGAGCAAGGCTACCGCACCAACCTGAAAGAACTCAACGAATCTCAGCTGCCCGACCATGACGTCACCATCGACGTCGCCTACTCCACCCTCAACTACAAAGATGCGCTCGCCATCTGCAATAAAGGGCCGATCGTGCGTCATTTCCCGATGGTGCCGGGCATCGATTTCGTCGGCCGCGTCACCGCCAGCCGCCATCCAGAGTGGCGGCTGGACGACGTGGCGCTGCTGACCGGCTGGGGCGTTGGCGAGAAACAGTGGGGCGGCCTGGCGCAGAAAGCGAGCGTGCCAGGCGACTGGCTGGTTGAAGTGCCCGCCACGCTTAGCCCGCTACAGACCATGGCGATCGGTACCGCGGGCTTTACCGCGATGCTGTGCGTGATGGCGCTGGAGAAACAGGGCGTGACGCCGGATCGCGGCCCGGTGCTGGTCACCGGCGCGAGCGGCGGCGTCGGCAGTTTCAGCGTCAGCCTGCTGGCGCGCCTGGGTTTTGAGGTAATCGCCGCCAGCGGACGCGCCAGCGACGAAGGTTATCTGATCGATACGCTCGGCGCGCGTTCGGTTATCGACCGCAACGAGCTGTCGCAGCCCGGCAAGCCGCTGGCGAAAGAGCGCTGGGCGGCGGCAATCGACAGTGTCGGCAGCCATACGCTGAGCAACGTGCTGGCCGCCACCCAGCGCGACGGCGTGGTCGCCGCCTGCGGCATGGCGCAGGGGCTGGATCTGCCCGCCAGCGTCGCGCCCTTTATCCTGCGCGGCGTCACCCTGACCGGCATCGACAGCGTCATGTGTCCGAAACCGCTGCGCCAGCAGGCGTGGCAGCGCCTTGGCGAACTGTTGAACGGCGACACGCTGACCCAGCTTACGACGCTGATCCCGCTCAGCGAAGCGAAACAGGGCGCGCAGGATCTGCTGGAGGGCAAGGTGCGCGGCCGCCTGATTGTCGACTGCCGCTAAGCGGTTTGATGCAGGGCGACGTCGCGCAGCAGCACCGCAAGGCGCGCCAGCGCGAACTGCGCGCCCTGCTCCATCACCGCTTTCGGCTCGCCCTCGAAGCGTCGCATCTCCGCCACCACGCTGCCGTCGGGCAAGGTCCAGCCAAACCAGATGGTTCCAGCGGGCGTGCCGTCTTCGCCGCCATCCGGTCCGGCATAGCCGGTAATCGACAGGCTGACCGGCTCGCCGGAGCGCTCGCGCGCGCCGATCGCCATCTCGCGCGCCGTCTGTTCGCTCACCGCGGTATGCGCCTCCAGGGTCTCCGGCCGCACCCCGAGCAGCTGGCTTTTCGCCTTATCGCTGTAGGTGACGAAGCCGCTGGTATAGAAGTTGCCGCTGTTTTCCACTTTCGCCAGCGTCATGCTGATCAAGCCGGCGGTGCAGGACTCGGCGGTCGCTAACCGCCACTCAGAGGAGAGAAGCCGCTCGCCAAGCTGTTCGGCGGCCTGATCTAATGCATCATTCATATCTTGCTTCCCTGTTCAGTGATTCAGAGTAGAAAGTATGGCCGAAAATTGGCGCGCCGCTAAGCACTAACACCATGAATAATAAGCCAAACGGCTTTATGCGCGCAGCTGAATCGTCGGCCTGCCGCTTTCATGATGAGCAGAGACGCGCAGGTCCGCCCGATACCAGCGCGTCAGCGTCGCCTCGGTCATCACCGCCTGCGGCGAGCCCTGCGCCACCAGACTGCCCTGATGCAGCAGCAGAATGCGATCCGCCCAGAGCGCGGCCAGGTTGAGATCGTGCAGCACGGCGCAAACGCCGAAATCGCTCTGGCGCGACAGCTGGTGCAGCAGCCGCAGCGTCTTCTGCTGCCAGTAGAGATCGAGCGCCGAGGTCGGCTCGTCGAGAAACAGCCAGCCGCGCGGCGACCCGTCGCGCCAGAGCTGCGCCAGCACGCGCGCCAGCTGCACGCGCTGCTGTTCGCCGCCGGAAAGCTGCCGATAGTCGCGCCCGGCCAGCTCGCTGCAGCCGGTCAGCGCCATCACCTCCTCGACGATGGCCGCCGCGCCTGCGGCAGGCCAGGGCGCGCGGCCCATCGCCACCACGTCGGCGGCGGGCAGCGTGAAGGCGACCGGATTCTGCTGGCGCATCACCGCGCGCCGCTGCGCCAGCCGCGCGCGCGGCCAGGCCGCTAAAGCACGATCGCCCAGCCGACACTCGCCCTCATCGGGCGTCAGAAAGCCGGTCAGCATCCGCAGCAGCGTCGATTTGCCTGCGCCGTTCGGGCCAATCAGCGCCACCAGCTCGCCCGACGCCAGCGACAGATCCAGCGCGTCGATCAGCACCCGTCCGCCGCGTGCATAGCGCAGGCTGCGCGCCTCTAACTGATCCATTATTCCACTCCTCGCTGCTGGCGCAGGATCTGCCAGAGAAACCAGGGACCGCCCAGCAGGCTGGTCAACAGTCCTACCGGCATCTCGGCGGGCACCACCAGGATGCGCGCCAGCGTATCCGCCAGCAGCAGCAGGATCGCGCCCGCCAGCGCCGAACCGGGCAACATCCAGCGGTGATCGCTGCCAAGGCAGAAGCGCATTACGTGCGGCACGACCAGGCCCACGAAGCCGATAATGCCGCTGACCGAAACCGCCGCACCTACCAGCAGCGCGCTCAGCGTCAGCAGCTGCCGCTGGGTGCGCCTGACGTCGAGGCCCATATAGTGCGCATCCTCTTCGCCCAGCTGCAGCAGGTTAAGATGGCGCGCGCGTCGCTGCGTCAGCAGCAGCGCTGGCAGGATAAAGGCGGCGCAAACCGCCAGCATCGGCCACTGCGCCTGGCTCAGGCTGCCCATGCCCCACAGCGAAAGCTGACGCAGCTGCTGGTCGTTGCTGAGCCAGGAGAGCACGCCCACCGCCGCGCCGCACAGCGCGTTGATGGCGATGCCCACCAGCAGCAGCCGTGCCAGGCTGCCCTGCGCCCGCTGGCTAAGGCTGAAGATCAGCGCCATCACCGCCAGGCTGCCGAGAAAGGCCGCCAGGGTCGGCAGCCAGAGCGCCAGCAGCGGGGGCAGCGTCAGCGGCAGAAGAATGGCGATCGCCACCGCCAGCCCCGCGCCGCTGCTGATGCCGAGCAGGCCGGGATCGGCGAGCGGATTGCGAAACAGCCCCTGCATCACCGCCCCGGAGACCGCCAGCGCCATGCCGATCAGCACCGCCAGCAGCACGCGCGGCAGGCGGATATGCAGCCAGATCTGCCAGACCATATCGCTGAGCGGCGCCCGCCACAGCGCGCGCAGCGACAGCGGCATCGCGCCAAGATTCGCCGCCAGCGCCATCGCCGCCAGCATGCTCGCCAGCATCAGCGCCAGCCAGCGCGGCGCGGCACCATTACTCATGCCGCGCCGCTTCCGCCGCTTTGCGCAGCTTAACGATGGCGCCTGGCGTATCCAGGCCGAAACCGAGCAGCGCCATCTCATCGATCACCAGCAGGTTCTTATGCTGGCCAGCCGGGGTCAGCGCCAGGCCCGGCAGCTGCCACACCTTCTCTTCGTCGCCGAGGGTTTTCAGCCCATCATCGCCGATCACCACCAGATCTGGCGCGGCGGCGATGACGCCCTCCTGCGACAGCGGCTGATAGCGCGGCACCGCCGCCATGGCGTTGATCAGGCCCGCGCTGCGGATGGCGCCGTCGGCGGCGGTATCGCTGCCCGCCGCCAGCGACTTCATGCCGCTGTGCGACATAATAAACAGCACCTTCACCGGCAGCGGCCGCTTCGGCAGTGCCGCCAGCGTCCGGTTAACCTGCTGCGCCAGCGCCTGCGCCTCTTCGTCGCGGTGCAGCGCCTTGCCGATGGCGGCGATCTTTTTGGGGATCGCCGCCAGGCTGTTCTCGCCGCTTATCTCCACCACCTTAACGCCAGCCTGAGCGACCTGCTGCAGCGCCAGCGACGGTTTCGCCAGCTCGCTGCTCAGCACCAGCGTCGGCTTCAGCGCCAGAATGCCTTCGGCGTTGAGCTGACGCATATAGCCGATGTCCGGCAGCCGCTTCGCCAGCGCCGGATGCTGGCTGGTGCTGTCGCGCGCTACCAGCGCCTGCTGCGCGCCAAGCGCGTAGACGATCTGCGTGACGTCGCCGCCGATGGAGATCACCCGATCCGCCGCCAGCGACGGCAGCGCCAGCAGCAGCGTTAGGCCGGCGATTACCCCTTTCATACGGCTTCTCCCGCCGCGCTCAGCGAGGTCACCTGCTCGCGCCAGCACGCCTGCTCCGGCGTGCCTTCGCTGCGCTGGCCGTAGAGCTGGGCGATCTGCGTGCCGTCGGCCGCGAACAGTTCCAGGCTGGTGACGAAGCCGTCGCCGGTCGGTTTGCGCGTCACCCAGCTTTCGTGGATGCGATCCGCCATCAGGTGCAGCGTGAAGCGCGTATTGAACAGGTTGAGCCAGTTCTCCATCGGCGCCACTTTTTCCACCGCGCCGGTAAAGATCTGGGTGCAGCCGCGATTGCCGACGAAGATCATAATTTCGTTGCCGTCTCGCTGCGCCAGCGTCAGCAGCCGCGCCAGCGCGTCGTTATCCACCCGCCACGCCAGATCGCTGCCCGCCGCGCGAAACGCCTGAGGCCGCGAGACGTTATGACGCTTCAGCAGAGCGAAAAACTGATGCACGTCGGTCATGGCGCGCCATTCGCTGTGGATAGCGGCGGCGTCGATATGCTCGGCGAAGCGGGCGGTTTCCACAGGCTCTACATGCAGCGCGGCGGACGCGTCGTCGACAAAGCGCGCGATCAGCGCCTGCCAGGCCGCCATATCGGTGTGGTCGGTGGCGTAGATTTTCAGCACCGCGTCACCGTGACGATCGAAGATCTGAATGCTTTGCCGCTCGCCGCGCGCGCTCTGCTCGCGCAGAAAGAAAGCGCTGCGCCACTGGCTGAGGAAGATGCGCAGGTCGAGCGCGCGCGGGTTCAGCACCAGCCCGGCGTGATCGCCCAGCTTCAGGTTCTGATAAAGGCCAAGATGCTCATGCACCGCATATTCATTGCGGGTGATGCTTTTCGTTTCGCCCACCGCCTCCAGCGCCGACAGCAGCTCGCGAAACTGCGGCTTCAGCGGCTGCGCCTCCTGGTCGACGCGCGCTGCGCACAGCTCCGCTTCGCTGATGCCCATCAGCGCAGCCAGCTCGCGGGCGTATTTTTTCGGATGACGGCTTTTCAGCGTCTGGTAGTGCTGCCACAGTGAATTCATTGCGCCTTGCTCCTCTAAGAGATGCGCCCTGCGCCTGCGCAGGGCGTTCCAGTGATTAGAAATCGACGTTGACGCCCAGCTGGTACGTCCGGCCCGGCATCACCGCCAGCGTCACGTCGTTGCGATCCTGCGCCGTGTCGCTGGTCAGCTCGCGGCTGCTGGTGTAATCCCAGTATTTGCGGTCGGTCAGGTTATAGACGCCGCCGCTCAGCCGGACGTTTTTCGCCACCTGCCAGTAGGCCGTTGCATCCACCATGCCATAACCCGGCACGCGCATATACTCGCCGGCGGCGTCAGCGAGCGCCGCGCCGCTGTTGATGTAGCTTTCACGGCCGGTCTCGGTGGCGCGCTTGCCTTCCACGAAGGTCGCGGTCACGGCCGCGCCATAGCCGCGCTGCACGTCGTCCCACGCCAGTCCGACAATCGCCTTCAGCGGCGCGACGCTGTCAAGATCGACATATTTATCGCCTGAGTAGCTCGACTTCGATTTCCCTTCGTTATAGCCCAGCGCGAAGGTGGCGCTCAGCCCGTCGACCGGCTGGAACCAGCTGCCGAAGTTGATGCGGGTCGCCAGCTCAGCGCCGTAGATATAGGCCTTGTCGCGGTTCTCCGCCTGATAGGTGGTATAGATGTTGCCCGGCACGTTGACGAACTTATCGGGATTACCGGCGCGGGTGTAGCGCGTGTAGGCGATAAAGTTTTTATACTGGTTGTAGAACAGCGAGGCGTTTACCGTCACGCCTTCCACCGCGTGGCCTTTCAGGCCCCACTCGAAGTTGTTGCTGGTTTCCGTGTCGAGATCCGCATTACCGATCAGCGCGTACTGGGCGCGCCCGGCGTAACTGGATCCAAGGTTCCAGGAGCCATAAAGCTGGCTGGCGGTCGGGAACTGTACGCCGCGCTTGTACTGCAAATAAGTGATAAGCGCAGGGGTGAGATCGTACTGCAGGGTGAGCGATGGCAGCACTTCGGTGTCGCTGTTGCCGGATCCGTAGAGCGTTTCCAGCTGCGCGTCGGTCAGCACGCTGCTGCCAGCGGCGAGATCGGCGAGGTTGCGCGGTTTGGTGTTCTGATACATCACGCGCACGCCGGGAATAACCGCGACATTATGACCCTCGGCGTCGAAATTGATTTTATCCTGCAGGTAACCCGCGAGGGTGTAGCTGCGGCTGTCGGCCTGCGGCTGCATAATCACGCTGGTCTGGCTCGGCGCGGGCGACTGGCGGAACGGACGCTCGCTGTTTTCCGTGCGGGCGTTGACGCCGGCGCTTAGCTCATGGCGGCCGACGATTTTGCTGGCGCGCGTGTCGAAGCCCAGGCTGCGGGTGTTGTAATCCGAATAGACCCTTTGATACGCGCTGGCGCTGCCCGGCATAAACGTATTGTCGTGCGACTCGGTTTTTTGCCAGTAGAAGCGCGTGGTCAGCGTATCGAGCAAATCGTTATAGGGCGTCCACTCATCCGCCAGGCTGACGCCGAAGCGGCGCGTGTCGCTCTGCTGCTGCGAGGTGCCCCAGACGGTGTTGCCGGAGGTATCCCAGCCGTCGTAGTGGGTGTGATTGGTTTTGTGGTAGTAGTCGAAGGTGGCGCTCAGCTTGTGCTGGTCGTTCGGCTGCCAGATGCCGGAGGTCATAAAGGCGTCGGAGTGCCAGTTAGCCGGATAGGCCTGCTTCACGCCACTGTTGTTCTGCGTCTCCTGGCCGTCGCGGCGGCTGTAGACGAACAGGCCGCGCAGTTCGTCGTCACCCGCCGCGGCCGTGATGCCGTTGTGCCAGCTGCGGTCAGCGGAGTTGTAGTTGCTCTGATAGCCGAAGTACGTGTTTTTGCTGCCGCTCAGGTAGTCGTCGGCGCTTTTGTTGTGAAATGAGACGTTGCCGCCAATCGAGGCGTTGGGCTGATCGACCGCGGTCGCGCCCTTCTCAATCTCGATGCTGCCGAACATATAGGGATCGATGTAGTCGCCGCGACCGATACCAAAGGTATTGTTGCCAGCACGGCTGGCATAGGCGCGGCCGGTGGCGTCCGGCAACGGAATGCCGTCAACGTCAAGTCCGACGCGGTTGCTCTCCAGTCCGCGAATGTTGTAGCCGCTGTAGCCTGCGCGATCGAAGCCGCTTTTGCCCGAGGAGGAGCCGCCCGCCGAGCCGGTAGCGGCGATCAGCGGCTCGTAGCGCATGATGGAACCGAAGTCGTTCGCGCCGCGCTTTTGCAGATCGGCTGCGGTCAGGGTGGTTTTGTTGCCCGCTTTGGGTTTCGGCGCGGTGACGGTCATCACCGCATCGCTGCTGGCGGTGTCAATGAGAGGCGAATCGCTGGCGGCGTAGCCGCAGGCGGCGTGAACAGATGAGGCGAGCAGCGCAATTTTACACAGCCGCTGTTGGGTCAATCCCTGAAACATTAAAGACATAAGCGCAAATACCTTTTGATTGTTAGTATTTGCTCACTTACTTGCTGTCAGTAGCTAAATTCCGGCTTCGCACATAAAACCGTAAAGAAAAACGTCATTTTTATAGGAATAATTTCGCCAGAAATGTAATGTAAGTGGTAATCATTATCAACTAGCTCTAGAGTAAGATGTATCTTACACCGCACGAATTGCCAAGCTGCGCCGTGCGCTCTTCTCTTTTTTCGCTACGGAAACCCTATGACTGAGAAACCGTCCGTCACCATTCATTACTGCACGCAGTGTAACTGGCTACTGCGCTCCGCCTGGATGGCGCAGGAGCTACTGCAAACCTTCGCGGACGACCTGTCGGCGGTGACGCTCAAGCCGGGCACCGGCGGCATTTTTGTTATTACCCTTGATAACGAGACGCTCTGGGAGCGTAAGCGCGACGGCGGTTTTCCCGATGCGGCGGCGCTGAAGCAGCGCGTGCGCGATCTCTGCTTCCCGGAGCGTTCGCTGGGTCATGTAGACAAGAAGAAGCCCTGAGGCAGCGGCGTTAGCTGGCGGCGATTTTATCCGCCGCCGCATTCAGCGCCTCGACCACCTTTTCCAGCGTTTCCGCCGAGATGTCCTGCTGCGACAGGCGGCTATTGAGCGTGGTGCGGATGCGATGAATTGCCCGATCGACGTCAGGAAGGCTGCGGTTGTTCACCAGCACCGCCAGCGATGAGAGACGCTCGATAAGGTGCGCGATATGCGCCTGCTGTTCAGCCAGCCGCGCGCGCCCTGCCACATTCAGCGTATAGGCCTTGCGCGACGCCTGCGCATCCACCACGCGGATAGCATCCATCTCTTCCAGCAGCGTCAGGTTGGGGTAGATTATGCCTGGACTGGGGGAATATTCCCCTCTGGAAAGCTCTTCGATCGATTTGATCAGCTCATAGCCGTGCGCGTCGTTTTGCGCGAGGAAGTGCAGCATTAACAGGCGGATATCGCTGGCATCCAGCATCTTCTCACGACGTTTGCGACGGCCGCCGCATTCAGCGCGCGGCGCGGAATCCTGGTGACACGAGATAGCCAGATCCTGTTTCATTGCCTGCCTGAAGGGAGTTTTTTACGGGAGGATGATAGTAGTCCGCCGCCTGGCAAAATTCAACACGGGCGGCGGTGGCGGCCTATCTGGCGTGCCAGTAAGCGACAGCGCGCACGAAGGCGGCATCCAGGCCGCGACGCTCGACAAAGTAGTCGCCAAGCGCTTTCGCGAACGCGCCTTCGCCGGTCAGCCAGATAAAGTAATCCTCCTGCGGCAGCGTAATGGTATCCAGCTCGGCGATGAGCGCCTCAAGCTTGCCCGCCTGCGCGGCGCCGCTGCCGAGCCAGCGCACGTTCACGCCAGCGAGGTCCGGCAGGTAGTCGCGGCCGGTGGTCTCATCCACGCAGGCGAACAGATGCAGCTCCTGCGCCTCGGCAGCCGCCACGCGGCGCTTAAAGGCAGGCAGGCTGGTTTCGTCGCAGACATAGAGCTGAAACGCGTAGTCGGTCGGCACCACCAGCGAGCCGCGCGGACCGCCGATGATTAATCGATCGCCCACTTGCGCCTGCTGCGCCCAGCCGCTGGCGACGCCGCCTTCATGGATATAAAAATCGATGGTCAGCGATGATTCGCCGTCAAAGGCGAGCGGCGTGTAGTCGCGCGCTGGCGGACGAGCGCCGTCCGCCCAGACCACGCCTTCGTCGGTCATCTGCGGCAGCGGCAACTCCGCGCCGCTCTCCTGCGGGAAAAAGAGTTTGATATGGTCGTCAAAACCAGGTGAAGCGAAGCCCGCCAGATCGCTGCCGTGAAACTCCACGCGCCAGAATTCACCGGCGATGAGCGTTTTGCTGACAACGCTAATACGACGAAAACGTAGCTCGTTGCGCACGCGCTGCGGCGCGCGGCTGCGGGAGGCTCGGTTGTCGGAATGCATAAGTTCTCCTGTTACGCAGCTGGCCAGCGCCTTTGGCTGCAAAGGTCAGTAGGTGAGATATTTTAGAAATGATTCTCATTTAAGACACTCAGATTACTCATGATATATCTTACGCGCAAGGCTCGATTGTGCTGTTTTCGCGCAGCCGAAAGCCTGCGCGGGCAACGGCCTGCACAGCGGTAAAAGAAGGAGTAAAACAAAGGCGCGCGCCAGATGGGCGCGCGTGGCGATTAGACGTTGTCGTTTAACGCGTCGGAGCTGAACGGCTTTTGCGACTGCTGCGGCAGCGCATTGTCGCCCAGGATTTCGTGCTGGCTCGGCTGGGCATGCGGGTGCAGGCCAGCAGGCGGCGTAAAGGGTTCAGCCATCTGGGCGCTGGCGAAGAGCGGCAACGCAGCAAGCGCCGTAACAAGGAACAGCGTAGAGAGTTTCATGATTGTCGTCGTTTTAACTGTCTGGTTCGGAACGAACCTGAAAGGCAGATGAATATCCAGTCCGGCAGGCCAAATGCACGATATCCGCATGGCTCCCGGGTTAAGGCAGGAATTTTACGCCAGAAAGCGCATCTATTTTATAAAATCGTGCGGTTTATCACATTTCACCGCACGAAAAGCCGTTCTCAGCTGCGCGCGACCGGTATTGAGAAGAGCCCCACCAGCGCATCCGGCGTCGAGGCTTTCATGTCGAGCCGCAGCAGATCTTTGCCCTGACGGCGCGCGACGCCCAGCGCGGGCAAATGCACGTAGTAGAGGTCGGCGATAAAGCGCGTCAGTTGCTCAGGCGCGCCCTGCCAGGGAAAGGTGGCGTAGAGGCCGCGCGCTGAGGTCCAGTTGACTGTTTGCGATCCCAGAATGTCGGCGTGCTGGCTCTCCAGCGCCTGGAACAGGCTGATATGCTGCTGCTCCGCCGCCGAGCTGCCCGGGCCGTACTGAAAGCCGAGCCAGCCACGCTCGACGTGGGGCGCGGCCAGCTGCACGAAGTGGCGCGCCTGCTGCGCGACAGTTTGCGCATGGTCGCGCACGTAGTCGCCGAATTTGCACTCCCATTCGATCAGTTCGCCGCGCAGCTGCAGCTCATCGCGCTCCACCAGCTGCGCCTGTAGCATTTCGCCATATACCGAGATAGGCCCGTGAAAGCTTTGCAGCTGCAGGTCAGGCACGCGGCGGAAGGCGCCCGGCGTAAGCGAGAAGTGACTTTTGAAGACGCGGGTGAAGTTCTGCTGGTTATCAAAGCCAAAACGCACCGCGATGTCGATCAGCGGCATGCGGGTCAGGCGCAGCGCCATAGCGGATATGGTGAGACGACGCTTGCGCGTATAGGCCGCCAGCGTCTGGCCGGTCATCTCTTTGAACATGCGCTGCATGTGCCATTTGGAGTAGCCAGATTTCAGGGTAATCAGATCGATATTAAGATCGTCGGTCAGATTCGCCTCAATCCAGTCCACCAGATCGTTGATGTACTGTTTTTTAACGTTCAGGCTGAGCATTTCGGTGCGGATCGTAGAAAGTATTGCGAGATTAGTCACATAATCATAACAAAAACGACCTACGCATGTAAGGAAGGGTAAAGGGAGCGTAAGCAAAGCGCGGAGAAAAGGCATTTAATGCTTAGCCAGATAACGGAGGAGAACAGGCTGGTGAAGCTGGCCTTCTTATTTGGATGAAGGTGCGGTGCTGGTGCAGACGCGGATGGCATGGCCCGATCGCAAAGTCGCTTTACGCATCCCTGCTCGCTCGGCCCGCGACATCCCTGTCGCGGGACGCTTTGCTCTTCGGTCCATGCCATCCGCGTTTCAATATCTGTGCGGTTTTTACAAGGCTAAAACCCCGGATGCTCTTCGGCCCATGCCATCCGCATCCACGCCGACATTCACACCGGCATAAAAAAAGGCTGGCAGAGCCAGCCTTCATCATCAACCAGAAACCACTAGTGGCTGCGCATTCCTGCCGCTGTCATCATCATCCGGAACAGCATGGCCACGACGCCGAGCGCCAGCACGCTTGCTCCATAGATCACCACCAGCCACAGAATGCGTTTCCACAACGGGGCTTTGGGTTCCTTGTGGTTTTTCACGCTGCCGACCTCGGTTCGCATATCAATGGTATCCTTCGTCTGCTTTGATTTTCCCGCGGAACACGTAGTAGCTCCAGAAGGTGTAGCCCAGGATCATCGGGATAATTAACAAGCTGCCCACCAGCATAAAGGCCTGGCTAATCGCCGGCGACGCCGCCTGCCAGATAGTCACCGAAGGCGGAATAATATTCGGCCACACGCTGATGCCCAGGCCAGAGAAGCCGAGGAAGATCAGCGCCAGCGTCAGCAGGAACGGCGAATAGTGCGCCTCGCGCTTGATGGCGCGCACAATGCCCCACGAGCAGAGCAGCACCAGCGCCGGAACTGGCAGGAACCAGTAAAGATTTGGACGGGTAAACCAGCGCTGCGCGATGGCATCATGGCTGAACGGCGTCCAGAGACTGATAATGCCGACAACCACCAGCAGCGCAATCACCAGCGGCGTTGCCAGCGCGGACATCTTGCGATGCAGCTCGTTCTCGGTTTTCATAATCAGCCAGGTACAGCCCAGCAGCGCATAGGCGATAACCAGACCCACGCCGCAGAACAGCGGGAACGGCGCCAGCCAGTCCATCGCCGAGCCGCTGAAATGACGCCCCGACACCTGAATGCCGTCGAGCATTGCGCCGACCGCCACGCCCTGGCTAAAGGTCGCAAGCACAGAACCGGCAACGAACGACTTGTCCCAGAATGCGCGGTGCGTCTCGGTTGCCTTAAAGCGGAACTCGAAGGCAACGCCGCGGAAGATCAGGCCGATCAGCATCGCCGTCAGCGGAATAGAGAGCGCATCGGCAATCACCGAATAGGCCAGCGGAAAGGCGCCATACAGGCCCGCGCCGCCCAGCACCAGCCAGGTTTCGTTGCCGTCCCAGACCGGCGCGACGGTGTTCACCATCATGTCGCGCTCAACCGCGTCCTTATTGAAAGGAAACAGCAGGCCGATACCGAGATCGAAACCGTCCATGACGATATACATCAGGGTGGCGAAAACAATAATCGCAAACCAGATAATGGAAAAATCGATCATGTTATTTTTCCTCCTGCGGATCGTTCAGACTTTCATGGGCCGCAGAGAGCGGACGAGCCGGCGTCTTGCCGTGGCCTGGACCGCCGTGACGCACATCCTTACCTTCGCCGGTCAGCGGGCCTTTCTTAATCAGGCGCACCATATAGACATAACCTACGCCAAACACCGCAGAGTAGACCACGATAAAGGCCAGCAGGCTGATGCTCATATGCAGATCGCCATGACCGGAAACCGCGTCGATAGTGCGCTGCACGCCGTACACCACCCACGGCTGACGGCCGATTTCCGTGGTGAACCAGCCCGCCAGCAGCGCGATCAGGCCAGACGGCCCCATCAGCAAAGCAAACCACAGGAACGGACGCGACTGATAGAGACGGCCTTTATAGCGCAGCCACAGGCTGACCACGCCGAGCGTAATCATCAGCAGCCCCATCGCCACCATGACGCGGAAAGACCAGAAGATGATCAGCGAGTTAGGACGATCCTCTTTCGGGAAGGTCTTCAGCGCCGGCACCTGCTTATCCAGGCTGTGCGTCAGAATCAAACTGCCAAGATAAGGGATTTCCACCGCGTATTTGGTGCGCTCTTCATCCATATCCGGGATACCGAACAGGATTAGCGGCGTCGCTTCGCCCGGCGGGTTTTCCCAGTGGCCTTCAATCGCCGCGATCTTGGCTGGCTGATGCTCAAGGGTATTCAGGCCGTGCGCATCGCCGATCATCGCCTGAATCGGCGCGACGATCAGCGCCATCCACAGCGCCATCGAAAACATCTTGCGGATGGCCGGATTGTCGTTGCCGCGCAGCAGATGCCATGCGCCGGATGCGCCGACAAAGAAGGCGCTGGCGAGGAACGCCGCCACTGACATATGGAACAGGCGATAGGGGAACGAGGGGTTGAAGATGATTTTCAGCCAGTCCTCCGGCACCACGATGCCGTTCTGGATCAGGTAGCCCTGCGGCGTATGCATCCAGCTGTTGGAGGCGAGGATCCAGAAGGTGGAGATCAGGGTGCCGAGTGCCACCATACAGGTCGCGAAAAAGTGCAGACCCGGACCGACGCGGTTCCAGCCGAACAGCATCACGCCGAGGAAGCCCGCTTCAAGGAAGAAGGCGGTCAGGACTTCATAGGTGAGCAACGGACCGGTGATGCTGCCCGCGAACTGCGAGAAGCCACTCCAGTTGGTACCGAACTGATAGGCCATCACCAGGCCCGAGACCACGCCCATACCAAAGTTAACGGCAAAGACTTTGGACCAGAAGTGATAGAGATCGCGATAGGTTTCGTTACGGCTTTTCAGCCACATCCCTTCGAGCACGGCCAGAAAGCTGGCGAGACCGATGGTAATGGCGGGAAAAAGGATGTGAAAGGAGACAGTAAATGCGAACTGTATCCTGGCCAGGTGAAAGGCGTCTAATCCGAACATTGCTTACCTCGTTGCCACATATAACACCATATATTTACTTATAGTTAACAACCAAAGCACAGCGTTAATATTTACGCTGCGCTTAAGCCACTTGCTGACGCAAATTTATAAGAACTTGCGCCTGACAAACAGAAACAGTCTGGGATGCAAAAACTATAACAGCGTTTTTTGATTTTGGTCATTGTTTTTGTCCGAAATTACCTATTTTAATGCCCTACTTTAGGTTAATTGACAGGCGTCAATGTGACATCTTTGTTATTTATTGTTGCATGATTACGGCGGAGGGGAATCCAGGCGGCGTAGCGACGCTTTACTGACGCAACGCCCTGTTTGAGCATGTTATTTTATCTATACCCACAGCTGAAAAGCGGTCAATTTTGCGGTTCGTTGTGACGCTTAATGACAGTAAATTAAGCATTTAGGTGATTAAGAATTCTTTTTAAGGCGTTACGTTTAAAAAACCTGATTTATTGCCTCTGGCCATTATTGCCATTTCCGCCACGTTTAATTAAGTCGCCGCGCAAGCATGAAATAAAGTTGTTAATAACAATCAGAGGTTGCGCAGCGGGAATAAAGGCATCAGCGCCGTTTTTTATTCAGGACGAATATTGCCCGTACCTCTTTGCCTGCCGTCGCGCTGCCAGGCGGCAACGCCGTCAGGCTTTTTTCCGCTGCGCCAGAATCCGGTCCACGTTGAGCTCCAGCCAGTCCGCCAGGCCAACCACCTGCCCTTCCAGCTCGCGGCCGAGCGGCGTCAGGCGATATTCTACATGTGGCGGCACGACGTTATAGGCGATGCGCTCGACGAAGCCGTCCTCTTCCATATGGCGCAGCGTCTGCGCCAGCATGCGCTCGCTGACGCCGCCGACCGCGCGGCGCAGTTCGCTAAAGCGCAGCCTGTCATTACGCAGCGCGAGAAAAATCAGTACGCTCCAGCGGCTGGTAACGCGCTTAAGCACATCGCGCGACGGGCAGTTGACGTTAAGCAGTTCGCCGCGGCTAAATTTTTCACTTATTTTTTCAGACATTTAATCTTGTTTCTCTAAACTAACAAAGCTGTAAGTACTTACGAAAAGTTAGCTTATATCCTACTCTTGCGTTCGACAACGACAAACGCAAAGGAGAGAGAAAATGATTGCAGTGACAGGCGCAACTGGCCAGTTAGGCCGTCTGGTGATTGAAGCCCTGCTGAAAAAAGTGCCGGCAGAGCAGATCGTCGCCGCCGTGCGTTCGCCGGAAAAAGCCGCAGACCTGGCGGCGAAAGGCGTGACGGTGCGTAAGGCGGACTACAGCCAGCCGGATACCCTGATGTCCGCTTTTTCCGGCGTGGATAAGCTGCTGCTGATCTCTGGCAGCGAAGTAGGTCAGCGCGAAGCGCAGCATAAAGCGGTGATTAACGCGGCTAAATCAGCCAGCGTAAAATTTATCGCCTACACCAGCCTGCTGCACGCCGACAGCTCGCCGCTGGGCCTCGGCGACGAACATCGCGCCACCGAAGCGCTGCTGCAGGCCTCCGGCATTCCGTTCGCGCTGCTGCGCAACGGCTGGTACACCGAGAACTACGCGGCCAGCATCGCGCCGGCGCTGACGCATCACGCCTTTATCGGATCGGCTGGCGAAGGACGCATCGCCTCGGCGGCGCGCCAGGATTACGCCGAAGCGGCGGCAGAGGTGATCAGCCGCGACGATCAGGCGGGCAAAATCTATGAGCTGGCGGGCGACGACAGCTATACGCTGGCGGAATTCGCCGCAGAGATTGCGCGCCAGTCCGGCGAGCAGGTGGAATACGTTAACCTCTCTCCCGCCGAATTTGCCGCTGCGCTGAAAGGCGCTGGCCTGCCGGACGGCCTGGCGGAGATGCTGGCGGATTCCGACAAGGGCGCGTCGCAGGGCGGCCTGTTCGACGACTCACGCAGCCTGAGCAAGCTGATTGGCCGCGCCACCACGCCTTATCAGGAGGTCATTAAGGCGGCGCTGGCAAAATAAGGCGGAAACGGAAGCGCGCCGCGGATCAGACGCCTGAATCCGTCCGCGTCGCGCCTCTGACGCAGCACAGGGAGCGTAGGCTGCGTTAAAGGTCTCAGGATACATTGCATGGCGAATCGGCCCTGATGTTTCCCCTCTCCAACGTCGCCTGTGACGCTTTGGCGACGTGCGCTGACGGGAAAATCAGCGGCTGAAATCTCACACAATCAAGAGGGTGCTATGTCTCTGTTTTCTGAATTTCGTCTGAAAGAGGTGACGCTGCGCAACCGCATTGCGGTGCCGCCTATGTGCCAGTACAGCGCCGAGCAGGGCCTGGTCAACGACTGGCACCGCGTGCACTACGCGGCGCTGGCGCGCGGTGGCGCGAGCCTGGTGATTGTCGAAGCGACCGCCGTTTCGCCAGAAGGCCGCATCACTCCGGGCTGTCTGGGCTTATGGAATGACGCGCAGGCCGAAGGGCTGGCGCAGGTCGCCCAGGCGATCAAAGCGGCGGGGGCCGTGCCGGGCATTCAGATTGGTCATGCCGGTCGTAAAGCAAGTGCCAACAAACCCTGGGAAGGCGATGACCATATCGCAGCTGACGACGGACGCGGCTGGGAGACCCTCTCCCCTTCCGCCGTTGCCTTCGGCCATAACCTGCCGCAGGTGCCGCGCGCCATGACGCTCGACGATATTGCGCGCGTGCGCAACGACTTCGTGCAGGCGGCCATCCGCGCGCGCGACGCGGGCTATGAGTGGCTGGAGCTGCACTTCGCTCATGGCTATCTGGCGCAGAGTTTTTTCTCGGTGCACGCCAACCAGCGCACCGATGAGTACGGCGGCGACGCCGCGGGCCGCAGCCGCTTCCTGCGCGAAACCTTCGACGCGGTGCGTGCAGTCTGGCCGGAAAATCTGCCGCTTACCGCGCGCTTTGGCGTGCTGGAGTATGACGGCCGCGACGAAGAGACGCTGGCGGAAGCGATCGACCTGACGCGCTACTGGCGCGCCAACGGTCTGGACCTGCTGAGCGTTAGCGTCGGCTTTTCCACGCCGGACGCCACTATTCCGTGGGGCACGCCTGCTTTTCTGGCGCCGATTGCCGAGCGGATTCGCCGCGAGGCGGATATCGCCGTTGCCTCAGCATGGGGCATTGATGCGCCGCAGATCGCCAACGCTACCGTCGAGAAAGGCCAGCTTGATCTGGTGATGGTCGGCCGCGCGCACCTGAAGAATCCGCACTGGCCTTATCAGGCGGCGCTGGCGCTCGACAAGCCGCAGCCATCATGGGTACTGCCTGCACCCTATGCACACTGGCTGGAACGCTACCGCGTCAGCGAGTAAAACAGCATCACTCTTAAAGCGCGACAAGCCACGCCGCATCCCTGTATGCGGCTGGCAGAAGAGCACCATCGCTAACTGTGCAAAAATGCCACAAATTGCTCAATCCACAGCGCAGCGGCAACGTCGGTTTTTGTCAATTTTTGCCGCTTTTTTTCAACTCTGCGCGATTTATTTCCGTTCCTGAAAGATTACTCCTAAATAGATGTTTTAAGCGCAGCGCGTTATTTGCTTGATAACCAGAGCAATTCCGCTAAATACCCCATTGATAGACAATTTTTATTACGTTCATAGATATTCTGCATTGTTGTTTGGGGCCGCCATAAGTCTATAATTTTTCTTTTATGCAACCCTCAGACTCAAGGAGGCCGCTATTAATACTTATCGCCAGCAACTCAACGCATTCGATGAGGTTCGCAAAGGGGCGGAAGTTGAGTATCAATACGATCCCCACGAGCTCAAGCTTAATCGTATGCAGGATTCCGAGCCGGAACCGGAGCTGATTGAAGGCTTACCGGCGCCTGACGCGCTCACGCCTGCCGATCGCTACATGGAGCTGTTCGAGCATGTGCAGATGTCGCGCATCTTCGAAGACAGCAAAACCTTTCCGGACTGCTCGCCTAAATACGATCCGCTGGATGTGTTAATGCGCTATCGTCGTCAGAAACGCAGCCGTGATTTCGATCTGGCGCGTTTTGTGGCGGACCATTTTTATTTGCCGGCGATAAACGAAAGTTTTTATGTTTCGAATCCAGATAAAACCCTGAACGAGCATATCGATGCGCTATGGCCGGTGTTAACCAAAATGCCGCAGCAGCATTTGCCGCACTCGTCGCTGCTGCCGCTGCCAAAACCTTACGTGGTGCCAGGCGGCCGCTTTGGCGAGACCTACTACTGGGACTCCTACTTCACCATGCTCGGCCTGGCGGAGAGCGGACGCGACGATTTGCTGCGCCATATGGCGGACAATTTCGCATGGCTGATCGATAACTACGGCCATATTCCCAACGGCAACCGCACCTACTACCTGAGCCGCTCACAGCCGCCGGTCTTCGCGCTGATGGTCGAGCTGTTTGAAGAAGATGGCGTGCGCGGCGCGAAGCGTTATCTCGACCAACTGATGAAAGAGTATCAGTTCTGGATGGATGGGGCCGGCTCGCTGATGCCGCGTCAGGCTTATCGCCACGTGGTGCGTATGGCTGACGGCTCGCTGCTGAACCGCTACTGGGACGACCGCGATACGCCGCGTGATGAGTCCTGGATCGAAGATGTCGAGACGGCGCGCCACTCCAGCCGACCGGCGAATGAAGTCTATCGCGATCTGCGCGCGGGCGCGGCATCCGGCTGGGACTACTCCTCCCGCTGGCTGCGCGATCCTAAACGTCTGGCCAGCATTCGCACCACGCAGTTCATCCCGATCGATCTGAACGCGTTTCTCTACAAGCTGGAGCTGATGATCGCCACGCTTTCCCACGCGAAAGGCGAAGAGCTAACCGCGCTGGCATGGCAGAAGAAAGCGGAAACGCGCAAACGCGCAATCAACCGCTACCTGTGGGACAGCACGGCAGGTGTCTACCGCGACTACGACTGGCGCCGCGAGCGCTTCGGCGCCTTTACTGCTGCCGCTGTGGTGCCGCTGTTTGTTGGCCTGGCAACGCCGAAACAGGCGCACCTGCAGGCTATCGCGCTGCGTCAGCTGCTGCTGACCAGTGGCGGACTGGTCGCTTCAATGGTCGAAAGCGGCGAGCAGTGGGACAAACCCAACGGCTGGGCACCGCTGCAGTGGATGGCAGTTATCGGGCTCAACCAGTATGGCGAAGAGATGCTGGCGACAGAGATTGCCGTCAACTGGCTTACCACGGTGAACAACTTCTATCAGCTGCACCATAAGCTGGTAGAGAAATATGACATCAGCGGCGATCGCGCCCGTCCCGGCGGCGGCGGCGAATATCCGCTGCAGGACGGCTTTGGCTGGACCAACGGCGTCACGCGTCGTCTGATGACGATGTATGGCCATCTGATGGCCGATTAGCGTATTTCCGCGCTGGCGCAAAGCTTATGCGAAAAAGGCGTTTAGCGCGTCCCTGACGCGCTTTTATCATCAGTCTGATGATCCCTCTCTCACAGGAACGCCCATGAAACCTTTTCGTCCCTTACTGGGCGGTGCGCTGTTGCTCACCGCCCTTTTCTCATTCTCTACGCACGCAGATGAAACCCTTCGTATCGGGTATCAGAAATCCTCTACCCTGCTGACGCTGATCAAGCAGCGCGGCGATCTCGACAAAGCCCTGGCGGCGCAGGGTATAAAAGTAAGCTGGCATGAATTCTCCAGCGGACTGCCGCTGCTGGAGGCGCTCAATCTCAACAACGTCGATCTTTCCGCCGACGTTGCCGACACCGTGCCGCTGTTCGCCCAGGCGGCGGGCGCGAAGCTCACCTACTATGCGCGTGAAACAGCATCGCCGGCAGCGCAGGCGATTCTGGTGCCTGCCGATTCGCCAATAAACAGGCTACAGGATTTAAAGGGAAAAAAGATCGCCGTGACCAAAGCGGCGGGCAGCCACTACCTGCTGATTGCCGCCCTTAAGAAAGCAGGGCTGAGCGTCAGCGAGGTTTCGCCCGCCTGGCTGACGCCCGCTGACGGACGCGCGGCGCTGGAGAACGGCAGCGTTGCTGCCTGGGTTACCTGGGAGCCCTACGTCACCAGCGCTCAGGTAGAACAGCACGCACGCGTGCTCGCCAGCGGCAACGGGCTGGCGAACTATCAGCGCTACTATCTTGCGTCAACGCCCTACGCCAGCGCACATCCGCAGGTACTGAACAGCGTTTATCAGGCGCTTAAACAGGAAGCCGCCTGGCTGAAAGCGAATCCTGCCCAGGCGGCGGCACAGCTTTCGCCGCTGTGGGGCAAACTGCCTGCTGCGACGATTGAGAAGGCAAATGCCCAGCGCAGCTACCAGGTTGAGCCGGTGAAAAAAAGCGATCTGGCGGAGCAGCAGATCATCGCCGATGCCTTCTACAATGCGAAGCTGCTGCCAACGCGCATTGATGCGCAGGCGCCAGACGTCTGGCAGCCCGCAGCGCCCTGATCTTTTCGCTGGCTCAGTCGAGCCAGCACCCTTAGCCTGCCATCCATAACAGATAGTAAGTACATACTTTCGATAAAAAGCTTGATATATCTGGATTGAGACGCAAATTTTATTTAGTTTACTTTCTTGCTTCTTATCCAGATCGCTTTTCGCGCTACACCAGCGATATTTAAAATATGGCGGTTAACGCCATTACCCTACTCTCAGTCACTGACATCGAGCTGATGTTAATGGGCCTCTCTTTCAGGCAAAACCTAATCAAACAGTCTGCGACCTCGCGCTGTACAGGCTGGCCGTTATCCGCTGCGGCTGAATCTTTTTTTCTGCGTGAAGGCGAGAGTTTCCATAAGAGCCGCGGCCTTCATTTTATCGCGATAAAATGCGTCGGTTTCCTCGCCACAATTTTATAAAAAATGAAAGCGCTATTAAGCAAAAGTGGCATACAGAATACATTTTTCTATCTACAGCAAGGAGTTAGCTAAATTTACTTTCTCTCCTGCTGCAGCAGTTAAACGTCACTCTCTCACGCATAATTGTACAAGCTGCAGGAGCTTGTATAAATTAAAGCGGTTTTTGAATAAACGTTATCAGTCGCGCAGCGCCATGTCAGTGTGAAAGTTAACTTTACTGCTGCGCCAGCTTGACAAAAAAATAATAAAAAACCGGACAGGGAAAAGACCGAGTCCGGTTTAATTATGGCGATCCTGATTCTCAAAGAAAGGCAGGAATATGCTCTTGTCAAATGTGTTTCGCAAGGAGAACTAAAAGAGAAAAAAGATGAGTCACCCGCGGTCAGATGCTGACAGCTATCACATCTAACTTACTGATATTTCAGCTACGACGGCTAATCTTACCTCCTTTCCGACCGGCTTCGATTGCGCGCTCAGGGTTATTTTTGAAATTGCCGCCGCTCTTCTGACCGCCTTTTCTACCTGCTTCTGCTGCACGCTCACGATCTACCGCAAAGTTCCCGGCTCCACCACGATATTGAGACATACTGTGTTCCTCTTAAGGATTAATAATAAAAATATCACAGCCTACGCTTCATCAGCGTCGATGGCGCAGGGTTAAATGTAGCTTTTAAAAATAATGGATCAAGTACTGCTTGCCAGCGAATAACAAAAAGTTGTCGGCAACAACAAACAAATCAACGTGCCAACTGTTTCTTGATGAAATCGTGTTTCCCCGTTATTAGCGTGAAAAAATTCTCGTTTCCTTTCGGTTATTCAGCTTTATAAAGGCGAAAAGCAGCGCTATTTAACTTTCGCTCTGGAGAAATGGCATTAGTTAAGCGAAGCGTGAAACAGAGGAGCTGAGCTTATTTAAGCGAGACGGTTGATCATAAAATGATCATTTTTCGTATAAAAATAAGATAATTCCTCACTCAACAGGTGAGGCGTAAAAGGGAATAAAGCGAAGCGGTATAAAAAGCCGTAGCCTCTGTTAGAGAATTAAAAACGATCAATAAACAACCTGACCTTTAGCTTATTGAAGTTGCGGTTTCCTGAACTTTATTTAGCGCACGCGCGTTAAGCGAAGCGTAAATAAAAAACGCCCGTACGGGCGTTTAGCGTCAGATTTACAGAAAGTGTGATTAATGCTGCTGTAGAAACGCCAGCAGGTCCTGATTAAGCTGATCCTGATGCGTTGCGGCGAAACCGTGCGGGCCGTTGTCGTAAACCTTGAGCTCCGATCCGGCGATCAGCTCGTGCGCCAGCTTGCCGGTCGCTTCAAACGGCACGATCTGGTCGTTGCTGCCGTGAATAATCAGCGTCGGCACGTCTACTTTCGCCACGTCGCCGCGGAAATCGGTTTGCGAGAAGGCGGTAACGCAGTCGAGAGTGCCCTTCAGCGACGCCAGCAGCGCAATATTCAACGTCTGCGTCAGCACGCCATCGGAAACGGTCTGCCCAGCGTTAAGCCCATAAAAAGGCGTGGCGAACTCTTTGATAAATTGCGCGCGATCTTTCCGCAGCGCGGCGGCGATGCCGTCGAACACCGCTTTTTCCGGCCCTTCCGGGTGATCGACGGTTTGACAGAAGATCGGTGTGACCGCGCCGAGCAGCACCAGGCTTTTCACTTTCTCCGTGCCGTAACGGCCGATATAGCGCGTCACGTCGCCGCCGCCCATAGAGAAGCCCACCAGCGTCACGTCGCTCAGCCCCAGATGTTCAATCAGGCCGTGAATATCCTCGGCAAAGGTATCGTAGTCATATCCTTCCCACGGCTGATCGGAACGACCAAAACCACGACGGTCGAAAGCAATCGCACGGTAGCCATTTTCGGCCAGGTGGACCAGCTGGCTCTCCCACATATCAGCATCGAGCGGCCAGCCGTGGCTAAACAGCACCGGCTGCCCTTTGCCGTAATCTTTGAAGTAAATGCTTACGCCATCTTTCGTCGTGAAGGTGCTCATATCGGGTCTCCGTTATCAGTGAGGTTGTGTCTCGCTAATCAAGCTAACCTGGACGTACCATAAAACCTAAAGCAGAAATTTTAATAAGTCGTTAAATAATTTTAGCGACTGAGGTTGTGCAAAAATCCTGGGCAAGTTGCCGCAGATATTCCGCTATCACGCCTGGCTGAGCGCCCGTAATGTTCCAGCTATCGCCACTTAATCACGCTGCGCCACCCCGCGCGGCCGGAGACAGAAGATGAGCCAGAATATGATCCCTACGCCTGCGGGCGGCGCTTTCTCCCCTTTTCGCTACGCCATGTTCGCCCTGATATGGAGCGCTTCGGTGCTGGGTAATACCGGCAGTTTTATCCGCGACGTCGCCAGCTCCTGGCTGATTACCGGCCTGTCAGATAATCCCGCCGCGGTGGCGCTGATGCAGACCGCCGCCACGCTGCCGGTGTTTTTGCTGGCGCTGCCGGCGGGCGTGCTGTCCGATATTTTTGACCGTCGCCGCCTGCTGATTGCGATTCAAATACTGATGGCCAGCGTCAGCGGCGCGCTGCTGATCCTCTCCCACAACAACTGGCTCACGGCGGAGTGGCTGATTGGGCTGACCTTCGTCGGCGGCATCGGCGCGGCACTGTTCGGGCCAGCCTGGCAGGCGATCGTGCCGGAACTGGTGCCGCGCCAGGAGATGAAAAACGCGGTCGCGCTTAATTCGCTCGGTATCAATATCGCGCGCGCCATCGGTCCAGCGACTGGCGGGCTGCTGCTGGCGAGCCTTGGCGCGATAGCGGCCTACGGCGCAGATGTCGCCAGCTACTTTATCGTTATCGCCGCCCTGCTGTGCTGGCAACGCCCGGCGAAAGCGCAGGATGCGCTGAACGAGCACTTCTTCGGCGCCTTTCGCGCCGGATTGCGCTACGTCAAAGCGAGTCGCGAGCTGCACCGCGTGCTGTTTCGCGCCGCGATGTTCTTTATCTTCGCCAGCGCGCTCTGGGCGCTGCTGCCGCTGGTGGCGCGCCAGCTGCTGCAGGGCACGGCGGGGTTTTATGGCATGATGCTCGGCGCGGTGGGCACCGGCGCGATTGCCGGAGCGCTATTGCTGCCGCGTCTGCGCGCCAGTATGAGCGCCGATGCGCTGCTGCTGCTCGCCGCCGCCATCAACGGGCTGGTGATGCTCGGCTTAGCGCTGACGCCGCCGCAGTGGCTGGCGCTGGTGCTGATGCTGGTACTGGGCAGCGGCTGGATCGTGGCGCTGACCACGCTGAACGGCGTCGCCCTGGCGGTGCTGCCGGACTGGGTGCGCGGCCGCGGGCTGGCGGTCTATCTGATGGTGTTTAACGGCGCGCTGGCGGGCGGCAGCCTGCTGTGGGGCCTGGTGGCGCAGCAGGCGGGCGTCGTCGCGACGCTGGTGGTGGCGGCGGCAGCGCTGATGCTGAGCGCGCTGCTGCTGCGTCGCAAAACGCTGCCGCAGGGCGAGGCGGATCTGCAGCCCGCGCTGCACTGGCAGGAACCGGCGGTGGCGCAAAGCATCGACGCGCATCGCGGCCCGGTGATGGTGCAGATTCACTACCGCGTGGCGGAAGAGGATCGCCCCGCCTTCCTGGCGGCCATCAATAAGCTGGCGCTGGCGCGTCGCCGCGATGGCGCTTACGCCTGGGGCGTAATGTCGCATACGGAAGACGCGGCGTGGATTCAGGAGTGGTTTTTAGTGGAATCCTGGCAGGAGCATCTGCGTCAGCATCAGCGCGTATCAAAAGCGGACGCGGCGCTGCAGGCGGCGGTGCTGGCGTTCCATCAGGACGAAGGCGCGCCGAAAGCGCACCATTTTATCTCGCTCTAGCCTCAGACGCGCTTTGCGCTCAGGGCGCGGCGTAGATGTCGCGCAGCCCCTCCAGGGTTTGCAGCCTTTCGCGCCACCAGCGCGCCGCATTGCCGCTGGCGCGCTCATTCCATGCCATATAACCCATATCGCGCCGCGTTTCGCTGTCGAGCCGGCGCGCCACCAGCGTGCCGTCCGCCAGGTGCGGCGCAGCGAGGTAGCTCGGCAGATAGCCGCAACCCAGGCCCGCCAGCTGCGCCTGCAGCTTGGCATGAAAGTCGTGCACGCTCAGCGTCTTCTGTTCATCCAGCACGCGCAGATCGACGCCGGCGCCGTGGCGCGAGGAGTCGTGCACCGTCACGGCGCGATACTGGCGTATCTGCTCGCGCAGCAGCGGCTCCGGCATCTGCGCCAGCGGATGGTCTGGTGCGACGGCAAAAACATAGTCGAGCCAGCCCAGCGCCACGCAGCCGATATCTTTGCGTGTCGCGGGCTCCTGCACCGCGCCGAACACCAGATCCGCCTCGTCGTAGCTCAGCGCCTCCCAGCAGCCCGCCAGCACGTCCTGACGAAACTGCAGTTGCGTATGGAGTTCGTTGACGGCGCGCAGCAGCGTGCGCCCTTTTTCCAGCATTAGCCGTCCGGTTGGGGTAAAAGTGGCGCGGTGACCCGAGCGATCGAGCAGCGTGATCTTCATGTCCGCTTCCATCTTCTGCACCGTATAGCTCAGCGCCGACGCGGTTTTAAACAGCCGCGCCGCCGCAGCGGCGAAGGTGCCGTGACGGTCGAGCGCATCCAGAATCAGCAGCGCCTCGAGGTTTAATCGCATGCCTCAGCTCTCCCCAAAAATTGTTGAACAACAACCCAAAATCATTCCGCTAACAATAAAAGTTCTCATCTCCTATTTTTGTATCCAACAGCGCTACTGCTGTAAATCACTTTCAACGCGCCGGGAGGCGATATGAATAATTATCAGGCCAGTCACGTTACGCTGGTGATCACTCATAGCGTTCAGGCGGAGAAAGAGCAGGCTTACGAGCAGTGGCTGGAACAGATCATGCCGCAGGCGGCACAGCTTCCTGGCCATCTGGGGGTGAACGTGCTGCGTCCGGTGCACGGCGAAAGCGTCTATACCGTGCTGATCCGCTTCGACAGCCTCGATAACTTATTCAACTGGAGCCAGTCCGAGGCACGCAAGAAGCTGATTGCCGAACTGCCGCAGCTGCTCTCCGGCCCGGAGCATATCGACGTGCGCCCCGGCGCCGCATTCTGGTTCACGCCCGCCAGAAAGGCGACGCCGCGTCCGGCGAAGTGGAAACAGTATCTGCTGACGTTAGCCGTGATTTTCCCCTCGACCCTGCTGATCCCGCCGCTCTGGGCCGCGCTAATACCCGCCAGCCGCGGCACGCTATGGGGACATTTTCTAGGCGATGCGACCGTGGTCGCGCTGGTGGTCTGGCTGTGGATGCCGCTGCTGACGCGCTTGTTTAAAAACTGGCTGCTGCCGCGAGGATAGGCGTGGAGTCTGGCGGATTAGCCCAGCCCGATGCCGTTTTTCCCGTTACGCTTAATGCGATACATCGCCTCGTCGGCGCGGCTCACCGCCGCGCTGAATCCCTCCTGCGGCTGCGCCTGTACGATGCCGATCGAAGCGCCAATGGTCGCCGTGCCGTTCTCCAGCTCAAACGGGGCCAGCGCCGCCTGCAGGCAGGCGCGGCTTACCTGCTCAACCCGCGGATCGTCCTGACCGTACGGCATCAGCAGCACAAACTCGTCGCCGCCCAGCCGCCCCGCCAGGATTGGCTCAGGGCACACCGCGCTCAGGCGCTGGCTGAGCTGGATCAGCAGGCGGTCACCGCTGCGATGGCCGAAGGTGTCGTTCACATGCTTGAAATCATCGAGATCGATAAAGGCGACGCAGAGCGCGCACGCGCTGCGCATCTGGCTGAAGGCGTTGCGCAAGGCGTGACGGTTGGCGAGCTGCGTCAGGGGATCGTGATTCGCCAGCATCGCCAGCTGTGATTCGTACTGCTTCTCTTTGGTCATGTCGATATGGGTGCCGGTGACCTTCAGCGGTCTGCCCTGCTCATCCCACTCGCTGATGCGGCCGCGATCCAGCACCCAGGTGACGCCGCCGTTTTTGGCGATCATCCGGTGCAGCGCCTCATAGTAAGGCGCCTTGCCTTCGAGATGGTCATAAAACGCTTTCAGCACCTCGTCGGCATCGTCGGGATGCAGGCTCTCTCGCCATTCGGAGAACAGCGCCCTGCTCTCTTTCGGCTGATAGCCCAGCATCGCCCCCCAGCGCCGGTTGAAGATCACCAGCTTGCCCGAGGGAATATCCAGCTGCCACAGGCAAAGGCCGGTGCCATCCAGCGCCGCGTCGAGTTTGCTGCGGGCGTCGTGCGCTATACGCTTGAGTCGCGCATTATGCTTTTTCAAAATCTGTATCTGCTGGCGCAGCGCTTCGTCAGACATGGCACGCGGAGGTTAAGAAATAAGATGTATTTTGCCTGTGCGGATATTTCTGTAAAGAGAGGCGCTGGAAACGTGATCAGCCGCGCTTTATCGGCTTAAGCGCAAGATTTTATCCGGTTTAAATCACGCTTTCCGCATAGTCAGCGGCAGCGCGCGCGAAATCTGCCTCTTGCAGGGCGATCCTTCGCCTGCGCGCTCAACGGGTATAGTCAGAGTAACCTTTATTCCGGAGAAGAAAAGCATGCAACTTTGCGCCACCTGCGGCACCGCCTACGCTGAGGTTTCGCCGCAGCGCTGTAAAATCTGCCAGGACGAGCGGCAGTGGGTGCCCGCCGCCGGACAGCAGTGGATCGATTTTGCCGCGCTTACCCGCAGCCATCAGAACAAATGGCAGCAGCTTGAGCCGGGCCTGCTCGGCATCAAAACCGTGCCGAACTTCGCCATTGGCCAGCGCGCGCTGCTGCTGCGCAGCGGCGGCGGCAATATTCTCTGGGACTGCATCGCCAACCTGGATCCCGCCACCGTCCAGCTGATCCATGCGATCGGCGGGCTTTCAGCTATCGCTATTTCGCATCCGCACTACTACACCACGATGCAGGCGTGGGCGGAGGAGTTTAGCGCGCCGATCTATCTGCACGCCGACGATCGTCAATGGGTGATGCGCGACAGCGACGCCATTCATTTCTGGCAGGGCGAGACGCTGCCGCTAAACAGCGAGGTCGATATCGTGCGCCTCGGCGGCCATTTCGCCGGCGGCTGCGTGCTGCACTGGAAAGCCAACGGCGGCGTGATGCTGGCGGGCGATATTCTTCAGGTCACGCCAGGCAAAGATGCAGTCTCCTTTATGTGGAGCTATCCCAATATGCTGCCGCTCTCCGCCGCAACGGTAAGCGAGATGCTGCGCCGCTGCGACGCGCTGGCCTTTTCCCGGCTTTACGGCGCCTTCGAAGGCCAGGATATCATCCAGCAGGCGAAGGCCATCGTGAGGCAATCCGGGGCGCGTTATCTGCGCTGCCTGGCGTAATCTGGCCCTGTCGGAAAAAATAAATCGCCGCCGCCATTACGCAAAAGTAAAACGATCGGTTTACCTTTAAAAGATGAACAAACGCGACGATATTTTGCAGGCGGCCGAAAGGCTGTTCTACAACAACGGCTTTCATGCCACCAGCACTGACCAGATTTGCCGGGAAGCGGGCGTCTCCACGCGCACGCTCTATCATCACTTTTCCTCGCGCGAAGCGCTGACCATCAGCGTGATGGCGGCGCGCCGGACGCGATTTTTTGCCGACCTGCTGCCTGCGCAGCATCCGCAGGCGCTGCGGCGGCTGTTTGAGACGCTGGGGGAATGGACAGAGCAGTATGGCGCGCAAGGCTGCTTTTTTATCAAAGCCTGGGGCGAATATGCGGAGAAAGACGCGATGCTGGCGGCGCACGCGCTCGACTATCGCTATGCGCTGCGCCGCTATATCGGCGACTGCGTGGCAGATGAGCGCCTGGCGAACGCGGTGTGGATGCTGTTTGAGGGCGCGGTCATCTCGGCGCTGATGCTCGGCGCGGATGCGGCGAACCATGCGGGCGACGCCGCCGCACGGCTGATGCTGCCGACTGAGGTGCGACCATGAGAACGGCGACTGCGCTGGGTGTCACTGGCTTTTCGCTGATTGCCGTCACCTACGGCATGGCACGCTTTGCGTGGGGGCTGATGATGCCGGCGGCAAGGCAGGAAGTGCCGTTTGATGTTCATCTTGCCGGGATCATTACCGCCTGCAGCTACCTCTCTTATTGTCTTGCTACCGCCGCAGCCCCCGGGCTAGTGGCGCGGTTTGGTGCCCGAAAAACGGCTTACCTTGCCGCGCTCTGCGCCGCAGGCGGATTACTGCTGCTTGCCTGCGCTTTTGCGCCGCTAATGCTCGCTGGCGGGCTGTTTATCGCTGGACTGAGTGCCGGCCTCGCCTCGCCTGCTATCGCCAGCGCGGTCAGCACCGGCGTGCCGCCTGCGCAGCAGGATTCCGCCAATACCGCCATCAATGCCGGCACCAGCGCGGGCATTATGCTCTCCGTGCCCGTGCTGATGCTGCTGCCCGGCGGCTGGCGTGCCGCCTGCGTTGCCTTTGCGCTGCTGGCTTTACTGTGCCTGCTGCTGGCGCGACGCTATTTGCCTGAAGATCGCCGTGGGCACGATGCCGATCGCCCCCGCTGGCGCGTTCTGATGCGGCAGCGATCGCTGCTCCGGCTGGCGCTTGTTGCTTTTATTAGCGGATCCGCCAGCGCCGCCTGGTGGAGCTTCGGCCCCGATATTCTGCGTAATCATCTGCATCTCGACGCGCGCGCCAGCAGCCTGCTGTGGCTGACCGGCGGCGGCGCGGGCATTGCGGGCGCGCTGACCGGTGCGGCGCGGCGCGCCCTTAGCCTGGCGCAGATCTATCGGCTGTCGCAGCTCTGCCTGGCGCTGCCGCTGCTGCTGCTGGCGAGCCTGGAGGGCTTTTCATGGTGGCTGTTTCCCGCCGTAGCGCTGGGCGGGGCGGGCTACGTGACGCTTTCCGGCGTGCTGCTGGTGTATGGCGCGGCCGCCACGCCAGCTTCAGCGGCGGCAGGCGTAAGCGTGGCGTTCTTTATGCTGGCGGCGGGTCAGGTTGCCGGATCGGCGCTGTTTGGCGCGGCCTATGCGGGCCTGGGGGCAGGCACGGCGCTGCTGGGGTTTGCCGCGCTGGCGCTGGCGCTGATGGCGCTACCGCCGCGAGAACGCAGTCTCTAATCGGAAGAACGGGTTCCGCACAAAAGCAAAAACCCAGCCATAAGGCTGGGTTCTTTAATTTTGGTGCCCGAACCCGGAATCGAACCAGGGACACGGGGATTTTCAATCCCCTGCTCTACCGACTGAGCTATTCGGGCAACGGGGCGCATTAAACCTTAACGGCTGCACAGCGTCAAACGCTTTTCATCCAGTCGCGTACTGACTGCTGCGTTTTATAGCAATCACCAGAATAACTGGTAAAAAAAGCGGCAACCTCGTCGCGCTGCGCTTACTTTTTCGCCTCCCTGGCCGATAACGATAGCGACACTTCATACCCATAATAAGGTGCACCATGTTTTCCACTATTTCATCAGGTCTGCTGTCACGCCTTGCGTGGCAAAAACAAACGCGCCCTGCGGCGACGCTTAACTCGCTCAACGACGCTATCGCGATGATTGAGTTTACGCCTGACGGCATCATCCTTAACGCTAACCCGCTATTTCTGGAGCGCATGGGCTATACGCTGAACGACATCGTCGGTAAGCATCACAGTCTGTTTTGCACCCCCGACTTTGCGCAGTCGTCGCACTATCGCGACTTCTGGCTGCGCCTGAAGCGTGGCGAAAGCTTTAGCGATAAATTCCTGCGTCTGGCGAAACACAGCCGTCCGGTCTGGCTGGAGGCTAACTATGTGCCGGTACAGGATCGCCACGGCCGCGTGGTGAAAATCGTCAAGCTGGCGACCGATATTACCGCGCGTATCATCGACGCCCAGGAGCAGCGCGCCATGACCACCGCCATTGAGCGGTCGATGGCGGTTATCGCCTTTAACCTCAAAGGTGAAGTGCTCAAGGCGAACGCCAACTTCCTCAAAACCATGGGCTACCGCGCCAAGGAGGTGATCGGCCTGCCGCACAGCCGCTTCTGCTCCGAAGCGCTGCGTCAGAGCGACGAATACAAAGCGTTCTGGGAAAAGCTCAACCGCGGCGAGTTTATCTCCGGCCAGTTCCAGCGGGTGAATAAACAGGGCCGCACCATCTGGCTGCGCGCCACCTATAACCCAGTGTTTGATGATGAAGGCAAGCTCTATAAGGTGGTGAAGTTTGCCACTGACGTAACGGCGCAGGTAGAGAAGAACCAGCAGGAGCGCGACGCGGCGCAGCAGGCCTATCAGACCGCGCTGCAAACCAGCGAAAGCACCCGCCACGGCGCCAGCGTAATTGAAGAGAGCGTGCAGACCATTAACGCGCTGGCGGGCGAGCTGCACGGCATTTCGGACGATATCGCCGATCTCAGCGACTCCTCCGACCGCATCGGCGCCATTGTCGCCAGCATCCGCCGCATCGCCGATCAGACCAACCTGATCGCGCTTAACGCCGCGGTTGAGGCGGCACGTGCCGGCACACACGGCCGCAGCTTCGCCGTCGTGGCCAATGAGGTGCGCACGCTGGCGGCCAATATCAATCAGGCCACCAGCGAGATTGAAAATCGGGTGCGGCAGAATCATCTGCTGGCGTCCAAGGCGCTGAAAGGCATAGCTTCCAACATGAAGCGCGCCGATCACGGCGTCGAGCTGGCCCAGCAGGCGGGCGGCGTGATCGGCGAGCTGCGCGACAGCTCGTCAGAGGTCGTGCGCGCCATCAGCCACGTTACCCAGACCTTAAGCCAGGAGTAGCGCGCAAGGCCGGCCCTGCGCCGGTTTTTTCGCAGCAACCGCCCTGCTGTAGCCGTTTTTTACGGCTGCCGCGCCATCTCGACCGGCGGCGTCGGCGTTGTCGGCAGGAAGATATGGTCGAGGATCTGCCGCATCACCGGCGCGGCGGTCACGCCTTCGTTGCCGCCGTTCTCCAGTATCAGCGCCACCGCCACCTTCGGGTTGTTAAACGGCGCGAATGCGGTATAGAAGATATGGTCGCGCAGGCGCACCGGGATCATCTTCGCGTTATAGGTCTGGTTCTGCTTCAGGCTAAACACCTGCGAGGTGCCGCTCTTCGCCGCAATGCCGTAAGGCGCGGTGTGAAAATATTTATAGCCGGTGCCGTTCGGCGCGTTGGCCATGCCGAACATGGCGCGGCGCACCAGCGCCCAGTAAGGCGAACGGGCGTCGCCGATCTGCGGCTGCGGCAGCGTCGGCTGATAGGGCTCTACGAATTTGCCGCGCTCGGCTTTCGCCAGCAGATGCGGCGCAATGACCTTGCCGTTGTTGATCAGCGCCACCATCGCCTTCACCATCTGAATCGGCGTGGCGATCCAGTAGCCCTGCCCGATGCCCACCGAGACCGTATCGCCCTGATACCAGCCTTTTTTATGCACCTTGAGCTTCCATTCGCGGCTCGGCAGCAGGCCGCTGTACTCTTCGTTAAGATCGATGCCGGTGGATTTGCCGTAGCCAAACTGGCTAAGCATGCTGTGAATACGGTCGATGCCCATCATAAAGGCCACCTGATAGAAGAAGGTGTCGGCAGACTCCTCAATCGCTTTGGTAACGTCCAGCATGCCGTGGCCGCTTTTTTTCCAGTCGCGATAGCGGCGATCGGTGCCCGGCAGGGTCCAGGTCGGCGCGCCGTAGAAATGGGTCTGCGGCGTGATGACGCCGGTCAGCAGCGCCGACATCGCCATATAGGGCTTCACCGTCGAGGCAGGCGGGTAAAGCCCCTGAGTAACGCGATTGATTAGCGGCAGATTCTTGTCCTGAAGCAGGGTCTTATAGGCCTGATAGCTGATGCCCTTGACGAAGGGATTGGGATCGTAGCTCGGGCTGGAGACCATCGCCAGCACTGAACCGTCGTGCGGATCCTCCACCAGTACCGCCGCGCGCTGCCCGGCTAGCAGGCTCTCTATGTACTGCTGCAGATGCAGATCGAGGGTCAGGGTAATATTTTTACCCGCTACCGGTGGCACCTCTTTCAGCACGCGCACGATGCGGCCGTGGTTATCCACCTCCACCTCCTGGTAGCCCGGCTTGCCGTGCAGCAGCGACTCGTAGTAGCCCTCAATGCCCTGCTTGCCGATATTGTGGTCGGCGGCGTAGTTCTCGGCGATGCCCGCGGCGTTGAGGCGCTTGTAGTCGTTATCGTTGATTTTCGAGACGTAGCCGACGACGTGCGCCAGGTCGGCGCCGTAGGGATAGTCGCGATCCTGATAGCTCTCCACGCTGACGCCAGTGAAGCGATACTGGTTCACCGAGAAGCGTGCCACCTCTTCGTCGGTCAACTCCTCTTTCAGCACCACCGGCTTGTAGCGGCTGCTCTGCTTGAGCGTGCGGGTAAAGGCGTCGATCTCGTCGGGCGTCAGATCGACGATCGGCGTCAGCGCCTTCAGGGTCGCCTGCATATCGTCGATTTTGTACGGCGTCAGCGTAATGTCGTACCAGGTCACGTTATGCACCAGCGGAATGCCGTTGCGATCGAAGATCAGCCCGCGCGTCGGCGCGATAGGGATCATTTTGATGTCGTTCTGGTTCGAGCGCGTCTGGTAATAGCCGTGATCGCGCACCTGCAAACGGTAGAGATTGACGCCGAGAATAGTGAAACAGATAACGACCAGCGCAAAGGCGACCAGCGCGCGGCGCGCGAAGAGCTTTTCTTCAGCTTCGAAATTACGAAAATTCATTAGGCGGCATTGGCGGACAGGTTATTTTTTTGATGTCGCGCTAATGATAGGGAGCTAAGCGATCGGCGCCAGCAGGAAGATGCACAGGAGTCGGGAAAAGTGTGTCATTTAGTGAGAATGTTACGAAAGGCCTGTAAGACTCCCCGCCTTATGCAGCAAGGCACAAGACGGGGAACAGGCAAGCGCAGGCTTAGTCGCCCAGCAGCACCGACTCCAGCGCGATCTTAATCATATCGTTGAAGGTGGTCTGGCGCTCGGCAGAGGTCGTCTGCTCATGGGTGCGGATATGGTCAGACACGGTGCAGATGGTCAGCGCTTTCGCGCCAAACTCCGCCGCCACGCCGTAGATGCCCGCCGCTTCCATCTCCACGCCGAGGATGCCGTACTTCTCCATCACGTCGAACATCTGCGGATCCGGGGTATAGAAGAGATCGGCAGAGAAGATGTTGCCGACGCGCGCGTCCACGCCCAGCGCTTTCGCCGCGTCAACCGCGTTGCGCACCATATCGAAGTCGGCGATCGCCGCGAAATCGTGATCCTTGAAGCGCATGCGGTTGACTTTAGAGTCGGTGCAGGCGCCCATGCCGATGACGATGTCGCGCAGCTTCACGTCGGCGCGCACCGCGCCGCAGGATCCGACGCGGATGATCTTTTTCACGCCAAAGTCGGTGATCAGCTCTTTGGTGTAGATGGAGCAGGACGGGATGCCCATGCCGTGGCCCATTACGGAGATTTTGCGCCCCTTGTAGGTGCCGGTGTAGCCCAGCATGCCGCGCACGTTGTTAACTTCTACCGGATTTTCCAGAAAGGTTTCCGCAATGTGCTTCGCGCGCAGCGGATCGCCCGGCATCAGTACCACGTCGGCGAAGTCGCCCATTTCTGCATTAATGTGAGGAGTTGCCATTGTTGTTTATCCTTTTTAAATTCAGCGGCTCTGTTTACAGCATGCTCTTGCCGTAGTCCATATCGGACAGGCCAAAATAGTGCGCAATCGTCTGACCGATGTCGGCGAAGGTTTCGCGATAGCCCAGCGAGCCGGGTTTTACTTTCGGGCCGTAGATCAGAATCGGAATATGCTCGCGCGTGTGCTCGGTGCCCTGCCAGGTCGGATCGCAGCCGTGATCGGCGGTGAGGATCAAGATGTCATCCTCTTTCACCAGCGCCATCAGCTCTGGCAAACGACGATCGAACAGCTCCAGCCCGCCCGCGTAGCCAGCGACGTCGCGGCGGTGTCCCCAGGTCGAGTCGAAATCAACAAAGTTGGTAAAGACGATCGACTGGTCGGGCGCCTTCTTCATCTGCTCGATGGTGGCGTCGAACAGCGCATCCAGGCCGGTCGCTTTCACCTTCTGCGTGATGCCCTGCTGGGCATAGATATCGGCGATTTTCCCCACCGAAATCACTTCGCCGCCCTTTTCATCCACCAGCTTTTTCAGCATGGTCGGTGAAGGCGGTTCTACCGCCAGATCGTGACGGTTGCCGGTACGTTCGAAATGGCCCGCTTTGTCGCCGACAAACGGACGCGCGATGACGCGGCCGATGTTGTAGCCGCCTTCGGTCAGCTCTTCACGAGCGATTTCGCACAGCTCATAGAGGCGATCGAGGCCAAAGGTCTCTTCGTGACAGGCGATCTGGAACACCGAGTCCGCCGAGGTGTAGAAAATCGGCTTGCCGGTTTTCATATGCTCTTCGCCCAGCTGGTCGAGGATCACCGTGCCGGAGGAGTGGCAGTTGCCGAGATAGCCCGGCAGCTTCGCGCGCTCGACCAGCTTGTCGAGCAATTCCTGCGGGAAGCTGTTCTCTTTGTCGCTGAAGTAGCCCCAGTCGAACAGCACCGGCACGCCAGCGATCTCCCAGTGGCCAGACGGCGTGTCTTTGCCGGATGAAATTTCGCTGGCGTAGGCGTAGGCGCCGGTGATTTCCGCATCGGGATCGAGGCCCAGCGGGAAGCGGCCAGTAGAGAGCTCGGCGGCTTTACCCAGCCCCAGCGCGGTCAGGTTCGGCAGATGCAGCGGGCCTTTGCGCCCCTGATCCGCTTTGCCGTTAAAGCACGCCTCGGCGATATGGCCGAGCGTGTCCGAGCCTGCGTCGCCAAATTTGTCGGCGTCTTTGCTTGAGCCGATTCCAAAGGAATCGAGCACCATAATAAAAGCACGTTTCATGCAAGTCTCCTGCGCCTGCGCGCGTGACAAGTCAAAAAAAAGCGATCAGATCAGTATACCCGAATGCCTGCTCAACGGCAGCATAAAGCCGCAGATTTGCGGCTTTTTTGCGGCGGCGTCGTGAACGACAGCAGAGGTTCGGCAGCCGAGGCTCGCTGCTCGCTCGGCTGCTGTTATGCGCTTACGCTCAGGCGTCGCTGGCGCTGACCCTGCGATAAACCACCGGGGTCGCTGCCGGCGCGCTGTCGCTCAGCGTTACGGCGGCTTTTATCGCCGCCGCCGCCTGCTGCCAGCTCGCCTCGCTGCTGGCGTGCACCATCGCCAGCGGACGTTGCCCATCGGCGCGTTCGCCCAGCGTAATCATCTCGCTCAGCCCAACGCTGTAGTCGATAGCGTCGCTGGAGCGCTGGCGTCCGCCGCCCATCGCCACCACCGCCATACCCAGCGCGCGCGTGTCCATGCTGCTGACGATGCCGGGACGATCGGCGTAGACCGGCTTGCTGAGCGTCGGCTGGGGCAGATAAGCCTCGTGCCGTTCGACGAAATCGGCGGGGCCGCCCTGCGCGGCGACCATACGCGCGAATACCTCGGCCGCCTGGCCGTTATCCAGCACCTGCTGCAGCTTGCCGCGCGCCTCTGCTTCGCTGGCCGCCAGCCTGCCGGAAATCAGCATCTCGCTGCAGAGCGCCAGCGTTACCTCCAGCAGGCGCGGATTGCGCTCTGCGCCGGTCAGGAAGCGCACCGCTTCACGCACTTCCAGCGCGTTGCCGGCGCTGGAGGCGAGCACCTGGTTCATATCGGTGAGCAGCGCGGTGGTGGTGCAGCCCGCACCGTTGGCCACGCCGACGATCGCCTGCGCCAGGTCGAGCGACGCCTCGAAGTTCGGCATAAAGGCGCCGGAGCCAACTTTAACGTCCATTACCAGCGCATCCAGCCCTTCGGCCAGCTTTTTCGCCAGAATCGAGGCGGTGATCAGCGGAACAGAATCTACGGTGGCGGTGATATCGCGTGTGGCGTAGAAGCGCTTATCCGCCGGCGCCAGCGAGCGGGTCTGGCCGATAATCGCCACCCCGACCTGTTTGATAATCTGGCGAAAACGATCGTCCTCCGGGAAAATATCGAAGCCCGGGATCGCCTCCAGCTTGTCCAGCGTGCCGCCGGTATGGCCGAGGCCGCGCCCGGAGATCATCGGCACATAGCCGCCGCAGGCGGCTACCATCGGCCCCAGCATCAGCGAGGTGACGTCACCGACGCCGCCGGTGGAGTGCTTATCGACCACCGGCCCGTTGAGGTCCAGCGCCTGCCAGTTCAGCACGGTGCCGGAGTCGCGCATCGCCATGGTGAGCGCCACGCGCTCCGGCAGCGACATATCGTGAAAAAAGATGGTCATCGCCAGCGCGGCGATCTGACCTTCGGAAACGCTGTTATCGCGCACGCCGTTGATGAAGAAGCGAATTTCCTCTTCGCTCAGCGTCTGGCCATCGCGTTTTTTACGGATAATTTCTTGCGGCAGAAACACAGTCGCCCCCATGATCAGGGTTGAGATGAGAATGGCGGCCAGCGGCCGCCGTCACGCAATCAGTAGCCGGTTTTGCTGGTGGCGGTCTGATGGCCCAGCGCGTTCAGCAGGCTGGCTAACAGGCTGGACGCGCCGAAGCGGAAGTGGCGCGCGTCGGCCCAGCCTTCGCCAAGGATATCGTCCGCCAGCCTGAGGTAGATAGCCGCATCATCCGCCGTGCGCACGCCACCCGCTGGCTTAAAGCCCACCTTCTCTTTCACACCTTTGTCGCGGATCACGCTCATCATGATCTGCGCCACTTCCGGCGTGGCGTTGACCGGCACCTTGCCGGTAGAGGTCTTGATAAAGTCCGCGCCAGCGTCAATGGCGATCTCAGAAGCCTGACGGATCAGCGCCTCCTCTTTCAGCTCGCCGCTTTCGATGATCACCTTCAACAGCACATTAGCTTCTGCGCACGCCGCTTTGCAGGCCTTCACCAGATCAAAACCGATCTGCGCGTTGCCGGCGATCAGCGCGCGATAAGGGAAGACCACATCGACTTCATCCGCGCCGTAGGCGATGGCGGCGCGGGTTTCCGCCAGCGCAATATCGATATCATCGTTGCCGTGCGGGAAGTTAGTAACGGTGGCGATGCGGATCTCAGGCGTGCCCTGCTCGCGCAGCGCTTTGCGCGCAACCGTAATAAAGCGTGGATAGATGCAGATCGCGGCGGTGTTGCCCGCCGGTGATTTTGCCTGACGGCAGAGCGCGATCACCTTCTCATCGGTATCGTCTTCGTTCAGGGTCGTCAGGTCCATCAGTTGCAGCGCGCGCTGCGCAGCGGCGGTAATGTCAGTCATGTTGTTCTCCAGATAACAAACAGACGCCGAGGCGCCGGTGTAATGTGATAATTATAACAACATAAAGCGGCAGATAATGTGTATTTCATCACACCGCCGCCAGTAGCTGTTAGCAATAGCGTCATTATAACGCAGAGAGGCGCAATGTTACTATTATCACATCAGGAGAGATCAGTCAGGCAGGTTGAACAGCACACACGTATTGCGCCACAGCGCTTCGGCGATAACCTGTGGCGGTTCGGGGCGCAATTCGCACAGGGTTTGCCATACCAGACGCGCCCGCTCCGGCCGGTTCGGCTCGCCCTGGAAGCCGTGCAGCGGCATATCGGGCGCGTCGGTCTCCAGCAGCAGCGCCTCGAGCGGCAGCTGCGCCAGGGTGTTGCGAGTTTTGCTGGCGCGTTCATAGGTCAGGGTGCCGCCAACGCCGATCGCATAGCCGAGTTTGATAAAGGCCTGCGCCTGCTGCAGGCTCCCCGCAAAGCCGTGCACCACGCCGCGCCGCGGCAAGTTGTGGCGGCGCAGATGCAGCGCCAGCTTGTCGTGGGTGCGACGCGAATGCAGGAGCACCGGCAAATCATACTGCTTCGCCAGCCGCAGCTGCGCGTCGAGCAAAAACTCCTGGCGCGCAAACTGCGGATTCTCCCTATAGAGGTCGAGGCCGATCTCCCCTATCGCCGTCAGCTTCGCCGGTCGCTGCCGCAGCCAGTTTTCCAGCTGCTCAAGATGGGCATCCTCGTGGCGCTCAACAAAGATGGGATGCAGGCCGAGCGCGGCGTAGAGCGCGGGGTAGTGTGCCGCCAGCGACACGACGCGCGCAAAGCGGCTCGCCTCTACTGCTGGCACGATAATACGCTCCACGCCCGCTTCGGCGGCGCGCGCGATGCTGGCAGGCTCATCGTCGACAAAGGGCGGAAAATCGAAATGGCAGTGGGTATCGATAAATCTCATGCCAGCGAATCCTCATCATAGTCTGCGTCATTGCCCGCCACCGGCGGCGTCATAATCGGCCGGTTGTCGGGCGCGTTGGCGACCGGCGCGGGCGGCGTAACGGTGGTATAGCGCACAAACGGCTCGGCGTCGCTGAGCCACTGCCCCAGCGTGGCGAGGAAGTAGCGGCCGCAGCGCCGTCCCAGGTGATAATCCTGATTTAACGCGGCGACGCGGCTGCCCAGCGCCATGCTCGCCAGCACGTGCGGCGGGTAGATTTCGATGATGCGCAGGTCGCCGGGAGGCTGCTCGATAAACTGCTGAATCTCACGGTAGCTCGCTTCATGATGATGCAGGATATTGATCATCGGCTGCAGCGCACTGGCGTTAAGCCAGCGCTCCATGCGCTTCATCCATTTTGGCGTATAGAACATCTGCGACGGGACGGTGCGGATCACCACGATGGTGTCGGCGCCGCGCCGCGCCGCTTCGCGCACGGGAATGGCGTCGCTGATACCGCCGTCGAGATAGCTGATGCCTTCCAGATCGACGCCAAGGCGGTAAAAGCCGGGAATGGCGCTCGACGCCTTAATCAGATCGTGCCAGTTGGCGCGGGTCGGCGCAAAGTAGCCAGGCGAGTAGTCGTCGCTGCGGCAGGCGCACATATAAAACTCGCGTCCACTGTCGAACAGCAGTTTAGCGCTCTCCAGCGCCAGCGGCAGTTCGCGCTGGGTTACGTCGATTAGCCAGTCGAGATCGATCAGGTTGCCGCCGCGCACGAAACGCAGCGGATCGAAAAAGAGTTTGCTGGTGGTGTAGCGGGTAATGACGCGCCGCGCGTAGCCCTGCTGTCCGCAGACAAAAGCAGAGAGATTCTGCGCGCCAGCTGAGGTGCCGATAAAAAGATCGAAAGGATTGAATTTGGCCCGCTGAAACTCATCCAGTACGCCTGCGGTGAAAATGCCGCGCTGACCGCCGCCTTCGCACACAAGGGCGATTTTTCGCGCTTTAAACGGGGAAAGGGCTAAGGGTTCAATTGCGCCCAGCGTGACAGGGATCCGGATACCCACTTCTGTTCCTCAGAAAAGGTTCTGAGGTTTGCCGTTGCGTTTATCCGCTTCAGGTTGACAGCATCCCGGAGAACCAGCCATGTTTTACTCCTGACCTGCCGCCACAACCTCTGGCAGCGGCCGTCGCGCCTGGTGCGTTTCCTTTACGCGGCGCGGCGGCTGGCTGGTCTCCGCTTTATGCATGCTCGTTGCGAAAATCAGAATGACACAACCGGTCAGAGTCGTTTGCGGCCGGTAAACAGGCTCACGAGGAACAGGATAATACCAACGACGAAGACAACTTTAGCCGCCCATGCTGCCGTACCGGCCAGGCCGCCAAATCCTAACGCCGCCGCGATCAGTGCAATTACCAGAAAAATAATACCCCAACGAAACATAAGCCTCTCCTTACCATAGTGAAATCGAACTGCTCGTTTCTTCCCAGTTTGGGTTTTGTTTTGTCAGCACGGCGTCGCAGGGACGCCGCGCTCACGACGTTAAGACTTCACGGTCAGGTCATTCTTAACGCTTTTAACGCCTTCGATCGCTTTCGCGATACTTTCAGCGCGATCTGACTGCGCTTTAGTCGCGACGGTCCCTGAAAGCTGAACCACGCCGTCAGTGGTTTCTACCTTAACGTGACGCGACGGAACGATGTCATCTGCTAATAGTTTAGCTTTAATTTCGCTCGTCGTTGCCGCATCTCCGGCATATCCCTTCATACTTTGTGATTTGCTGTCTTTAACGTGCAGTTTGTCGCTGACGGATTTAACACCTTCCACGTTTTTCACAACGGCGACGGCTTTTTCAGCCTGGTCCTGCGAGGTGACAAAACCGCTCAGGGTTACCACGCCATCATGGGTTTTCACGGAGATATCCGTACTTTTTATCGCCTCGTCATCTACCAGAGCCGCTTTGGCTTTTGCAGTGACGGCGCTGTCATCCATAAATCCATCGACTTTTTTCATAGAACTATTGATTTTCGCACCGGCGTTATCCGCGCTTTGCTGCGCTTTTTGCGTCAGCGAGTCATCAGCCAGGGCGCTGCCGCTTAACAGGGCGGAACCAACCATTACCGCCATCAGCGTTTGGGCAATCTTAGTCTTATTCATCGATATCTTCCTTCTGTCAGTGAGCTCACCCACAACCGTGGGCGCAACAGCAGCAAACGGCGCTGCTGCATCGCTGGACGTAAGCGAGAAGCTATTTCTCTTTTGCCGTCCGACAGAATAATCATAGTCGGTGTTTGGCGTTTTGCCTGAATAACTGGTTGATAGCACGCCAGTTAAGCGGAAAAACAGGATTTTTAGGAGGAGTCTGGAGAGGAAGAACAGGGCCAGCCAAAGCTGGTCGGCCCTGTTGTAACGTGGATTAATGCTCGCGGGTTTTGCGGAAAATCACGTCAGGATAGCGCTCTTGCGTGATATTGAGGTTAACCATGGTCGGTGCGATGTAGGTCAGATTATCGCCGCCGTCCAGCGCGAGGTTCACCTCGTTTTTACGCTGGAACTCTTCGAATTTCTTCGCATCGCTGCACTCAACCCAGCGCGCCGTCGAAACGTTGATCGCTTCGTAGATCGCTTCGACGTTGTATTCACTTTTCAGACGCGCCACGACGACGTCAAACTGCAGCACGCCCACCGCACCCACGATCAGATCGTTGTTGTGCACCGGGCGGAACACCTGCACCGCGCCCTCTTCCGACAGCTGCACCAGCCCTTTCAGCAGCTGTTTCTGCTTGAGCGGATCGCGCAGGCGGATGCGACGGAACAGCTCCGGGGCGAAGTTCGGAATGCCGGTAAACTTCATGTTCTCGCCCTGGGTAAAGGTGTCGCCGATCTGAATGGTGCCGTGGTTGTGCAGACCGATGATGTCGCCCGGCCAGGCCTCTTCCACGTGCGAACGGTCGCCCGCCATAAAGGTCAGCGCGTCGGAGATCACCACATCTTTGCCGGTGCGCACCTGACGCAGCTTCATGCCCTTTTCATATTTACCGGACACCACGCGCATAAAGGCGACGCGGTCGCGGTGTTTCGGGTCCATGTTTGCCTGAATTTTGAATACGAAACCGCTGAACTTCTCTTCCTGCGCGCTCACGGTACGCAGGTCAGTCGCGCGGGGCATCGGCGCGGGTGCCCAGGAGACCAGACCGTCGAGCATATGATCGACGCCGAAGTTGCCCAGCGCGGTGCCGAAAAAGACCGGCGTGATCTCGCCGCTCAGGAACAGCTCGCGATCGAACTCGTGCGACGCGCCTTTAACCAGCTCCAGCTCTTCGCGCAGCTGCGCCGCCAGCTCTTCGCCGACCGCGCTGTCCAGCTCAGGGTTATCCAGCCCTTTGACGATGCGCACTTCCTGAATGGTGTGGCCCTTGCCCGTCTGGTAGAGATAGGTTTCGTCGTTATAGAGGTGGTAAACGCCTTTGAACAGTTTGCCGCAGCCGATCGGCCAGGTAATCGGCGCGCAGGCGATTTTCAGCTCGCTCTCCACTTCATCCAGCAGTTCCATCGGATCGCGGATGTCGCGGTCGAGCTTGTTCATAAAGGTCAGGATCGGCGTGTCGCGCAGACGGGTGACCTCCATCAGCTTACGGGTACGATCCTCGACGCCTTTGGCCGCGTCGATCACCATCAGGCAGCAGTCCACCGCCGTCAGGGTACGGTAGGTATCTTCCGAGAAGTCTTCGTGCCCCGGCGTATCGAGCAGGTTGACCAGGCTCTCGCGGTAGGGGAACTGCATAACGGAGGTGGTAATAGAGATACCGCGCTGCTTCTCCATCTCCATCCAGTCCGATTTGGCGTGCTGGCTGGAGCCGCGACCTTTTACCGTACCGGCGGTCTGGATAGCCTGTCCGAACAGCAGCACTTTTTCAGTGATGGTGGTTTTACCGGCATCGGGGTGCGAAATGATCGCAAAGGTGCGGCGGCGCGCCACCTCTTGCATGAAATTAGACATGAGTGAGTTCTTCTCATCGAGGCAACGTCACACAGGGGGACGCTGCAGAGTAATCATGATGGCCGGAAATCCGGCAGGTAAACGGAGCCAGGCGTGACGCAACGGCGTCAGAAGGCGGTGGTTGATGCGCGTTCTACATTGGCGGCGATTCCGGTTACCCAGTCTTCGTTAAGGCGGCATAGCATACAATATTTTGCGCGCGGCGGCGAACAGGGCCGGTAAAATTTCGGCGGCTGCCCGCAGTCATGCGGGCAGCCGCTTATTTACCCCAGCACGCTTTTTACGCAGGATTTAAAGATATTCACCCCGATCTCCAGCGCGTTGAGATCGAAGCGCATGTCGGGATGGTGCAGGCCCGGCGTCAGGTTGGTGCCGAGTCCCCAGAAGCCCGCCTTGACGTGCGGGCGCTTGACCGGATAGAAAAAGAAATCTTCGCTGCCCGGCGTGGTTTTCGCCTCCAGCAATCCCTCTGCGCCCAGCACCTCGGTAATCGCCGCGCGGATCACCGCCGTCGCGTCATCATGGATCTCCGCCGCCGGCATCTCTTTCAGCACCCTCACCTGCGCCGTCGCGCCCAGCGCCGCGACGCTGTGCTGGATCGCCTGTGTGACCTTCTCCTTCAGCATCGCCATCGGCGCGTTCTCCTGCGAACGCAGATCCCAGACCACGCGCGCTTCGTCGGGCACCGAGTTAGTGACGCCAGCGTCGCAGAGAAAGCGCGTCGCTTTTACGCTCCAGTTCAGCCCCGGCGAGAGATGAATGGCGTTGACGGCATTGACCGCCTGCACCGCCGCATCCAGCGCGTTAATGCCGAGATGCGGACGCGCGGCGTGCGCGGGCGCGCCTTTAATGGTGGCCTCCAGCGTCGAGCAGGCGGAGTAGAGCACCGCTGGCGTCGCCTGCCCCACCACGCACTCCTCCAGCGGCCGCAAATGGAAACCGAAGATCATCTCCACGTCATCCAGCGCGCCGCCCTCTACCATCGCCAGCGCGCCAGCGCCCAGCTCTTCGGCTGGCTGGAACAGAATTTTCAGCCGCCCTTTTTTCACCGCCCCCTCCGCCAGCAGCTCCTGCGCGGCAGTCAGCACCACAGAAGCGTGGCCATCATGGCCGCAGGTGTGGCGCGCGCAGGCAACGCCGTCGATGATATGGCCGAGCGCGTCCATGTCGGCGCGCAGCGCCAGCACCGGACCCGGTACGCCGCTGTCAATCTCCGCCACGATGCCGGTGGTCTGATTGATATTACGCGTCACCTTCAGCCCGGCTTTCTCCAGCTGCCCGGCAATATAGGCGGAGGTTTTAACCTCCTGAAAGCCCAGCTCTGGAATCTCATGCAGATAGTGATAGTGCTCTAAGACCTTTGACACCGCTTCTCTCCTAAACAAAAAGACGCATAACGAACATCGCGATCGCCGCATTGATGACGCTTACCAGCATCAGCAGCGGCCAGTATTTTTTCGGCACGTCGGCCACACCCAGCAGGCGGCCCATGTACTGCAGCTGCGACCCCATCAAAAAAATGGCGGGCGCCAGAATAGTGATATCCGCGCCGGTCACTATCCCTTTGGTCAGCAGGCTCACCGCTACGCCGGTACCGGCTGAAGAGGAGAGCCAGGCGGTCAGCAGTACGGTAATCGCTTCGCCCGGCAGGCCAAACAGCCCCATTACCGGCGCGAACAGCTGGCCGAGAAACGGCATAATGCCGAGTAAATTAAGCACCTCCGCCAGTACATAGGCCATCACCACGTTCGGCATCAGGTTATGAATGGCAATATGGAAACCTTTGCGCGCGCCAGCGACAAAAATATCAAAAGGGTTCTGACTGCTTTTTACCGCGCCGTTATTTTCCATCGCTGAAATCCTTCTTATAAACACTGTTTAACACACAACGCGTCAGCGCCGCACCGACAAATTTAAGAACGAACATCAAGGCGAGCGGAATAATAATCGGCAGCGTCATTGAGGAGAACAGCGCCGACCCGATAGCAAAATAGTTATTGATCAATCCTGCGCCGGAATATTGCCAGGCGCTCATCACCACAATATCTTTTTTCGTTACCTGACCGCGGTCATACATCTCTTTGGTCAGCGCGGCGCCCGCATCGGTGCTTTGCAGATCGGTGATCAGCGCCAGCCCGCAGCGCCCCGGCAGCCCCATCAGCGGCTGCAGCAGCGGCGTCAGCAGCTTGTGCGCCGCGCGCATCGCGCCGTAGTGGGTAAAAATTTCCAGCACGCCCAGCGCCAGCATGACGGTCGGCGTCAGCGAGAGCGCAAAGAGAAAGCCCGCTTTGGCGCTCAGTCCGCCCGCGCCGAGAAAGGTATTGCTGGCGGGATCCTTCATGGTGCCGAAGCTGCCGCCCAGCGTGGTGAAGTCAAAGGCACCCAGCCAGTGAAAGCCCTCGACCTGGTACAGCAATCCTGAAAAAAAGAGGATAGCCACAATCAGCGCCAGATAACTTCCTTTGCTGGCTGAAACCCGTTCGCCTGTCAGCGTTATTTTTTCTTCAGACATGGTTATTCCCTGCGACTAGTTTATCAGTTGCGGTATATGGAACTCTGACGGTTGCAGGATTTATGCCAGCCGTCGCATAACGTCTCTTTTGAAAATAAAGTTTTCCTCGCTTTCGCTTTTAAATAAATAACTGGTCAAATCTGCATCGCTTTATATTTATCCGCGCCAGGCTGGCGAAGCGAATATTGCCCTTTTTCCAACTTCGCACAGGAAGTAAGCCGCTCTGCACCATTAATACGCATCAGCTTTGCACTAACGTAGTGCGAAGCATAACGGGTCAAGGAATGATAATCGCTCGCATTCAAATAGCTAAATAATTCTATTTAAATCAATGAGATAAAATGTGATTTTTTCGTAAAAAACTATCTTTCACCGCGCTTTATGGTGCATAATTCATCACTTATCACCTGTTTACTTATTTTGCCTCTATAAAGGAACCGCTTATGCTGACTGCTGAAATGACCGCGCGTCTTAACGATCAACTTAACCTCGAATTTTTCTCCGCGAATCTCTATTTGCAGATGAGCGCGTGGTGCAGCGATAAAGGTCTGGAAGGCGCAGCGGCGTTTCTGAAAGAGCACTCTCGTGAAGAGATGGAGCATATGCAGCGCCTGTTCGACTATCTGAGCGATACGGGCGCGATGCCGGTGCTGGGCTCTATCGCCGCGCCGCCGGTCGCCTATAACTCCCTGCCGGAGCTGCTGGAGCAGGCGCTGGAGCACGAGAAGCTGATCACGCGCAAAATCAATGAGCTGGCGCATGCGGCCATTACTTCCCTCGACTACTCCACCTTTAATTTCCTGCAGTGGTACGTGGCTGAGCAGCACGAAGAAGAGAAGCTGTTCAAAACCGTGCTGGATAAGCTGGCGCTGGTGGGCCACAAAGGCGAAGGCCTGTTCCTGGTCGATAAAGATCTGGCGCGTATGAATGCGGAAAGCCACGGCGCTAATGGCTGAGGCGCCTGCGCGGGCAGGATGGCCCGATCGCAAAGTCGCTCAAGGCATCCATGCTCGCTCGGCCCGCGCCGTCCATGGCGCGGGACGCTTTGCTCTTCGGGCCATCCTGCCCGCGCTTTAGGTGCAGTGCGGTTTGCCATGATCGCCCCACCGTTGTTAAAGATTACAAGCTAAACCGCTCGCCCTTCTCGCCGTTGATCCACAGCTCGCGCCGCTCGTCAGCAGGCAGCGACACCTCAATCTCACGCCACGCTGGCTGATAGTCGCCGCGCTTCTCCAGCGTCAGCTCAAGACGATCGCCGCTGCTGCGCAGCGCCCAGCGCATCCAGAGCGCATTGCCCTGCCGCCAGCCGTGACTCTCGCCGTCGTCGTCGAAAAACTCCCCTTCAGTGTGCGCTTCGCCCGGCGCAGGCCACAGCTGCAGTTCGCGCACGCTGTCGAGCCGCGCATCGGTGGTGCTTTCGCAGCGTCCCAGCGGAATGGCGGAACCGGCGCGCGCCAGCAGCGGCAAGCGATCGAGCGGCGCGTCCAGCGTCACGGTCTGGCCGCCCGCCAGCCACTGGCCGCTGTGCCAGTCATACCAGCCGTGGGCGTTGCGCGGCAGATAGACCTCGCGTGCGCGGCTGCCCTCCTCCACCACGCTGGCCACCAGCAGATCGCGCCCCAGCAGAAAGTCGTCGTTTTCCCGGTACGTCTCACTGTCCTCTTCGTGATCGAGGAAAGTGGGACGCAGCATCGGCTCATCCTGCGCGCTCGCCTGCCACAGCAGGGTGTAGAGATAGGGCATCAGGCGGTAGCGCAGACGGATCGCCTCGCGGATCAGCGGCGTCACCTCCGGATACATCCAGGGTTCGTTCACGGTGTGATCGTCGTTCCAGGAGTGGATGGTGAAGCGCGGATGCATCACGCCGTTCTGCACCCAGCGCACAAAGAGTTCGGCATCCGGCTTGTCGCCGGAGAAGCCGCCGACGTCGTGACCGACGTTAAACAGGCCCGAAAGGCTCATGCCCAGTCCCATGCGGATGTTGTAGCGCAGCGTCTGCCAGCTGGTGCGGTTATCTCCGCTCCACGTCTGCACGTAGCGCTGCATCCCGGCACAGCCGGAACGGGAGATCAGATAGGGCCGCTTCTCCGGCGCGAAGCGCTGCTGCGCCTCCAGCGAGGCGCGCATCATCAGCAGCGGCATCACCGGGCGAATGTGTTTGATGGCGATGGTCTGCCCGAACCCGTGGCAGCGCGCTTCGCCGTCCCACACTTCATATTCGTTGTTATCGTTCCAGGTCGCGTCGATGCCCTTCTCCAGCAGCTGTGCGGTCACGTTCTCCTGCCACCAGCGCACCGCCTGCGGATGCGTAAAGTCGAGGTGCGATCCCTCATCGTCCCAGAACACCGAACGCTCGGGGCGATCCTGCTCCGAGTCGCGAATAAACAGCCCCTGCGACGCCACTTCCTGATAGCGCGGATGATCCTGCAGCAGGCAGGGTTTGATATTGGCCGCCAGCTTCATGCCTGCCGCGTGGAACGCCTCGCTCATGCCGTTGGGATTCGGCACCTTGTCGTAGTTCCAGTTAAAGACATAGCGCTTGTTGTTGATTGAGGTGTAGCCCGAGGAGAGCTGAAACGAGTCGCAGGGGATCTCATGCTCGCGGCAGAGGCGGATGAAGCCCTGTAGCTGCTGCTGCGCATCCGGCGCGTCGGTGTAGTGCATGGTCGAGCCGCTGTAGCCCAGGCTCCACTTAGGCTGAAAAATAGTGCGGCCGGTCAGGCGCACAAAGGCCTTCGTCACATCCAGTAGCTTCGGCCCCAGCATCAGGTAGTAGTCGAGATCGCCCGCCTCAGCGCGGTAGCGGCGATAGGGCAGATGGTAGTTGTCCAGCTCGTTGCCGAGATCGAGCCAGCTGCTGCTCAGGTTGTCGTAAAACAGGCCAAAGCTCACGCCGTCGCGCTGCGTCAGGGTAAAGGGAATATGCTTATAGAGCGGATCGGTGCTGGCGGCGTTATAGCCCATCGCATCGAGGTTGCGCATCTCAAAGCGACGGCCGCTGCGGTTCAAGTCACCGCTCTTTTCGCCGAGGCCGTAGACGCGATCCTGCGGCTGACGGCGCTGATAGTGCTCCACGCCGTCGCCGTGCGCGTTCAGCAGATAGGCGCCGGTGTGGCGATCGGCCGCCAGCGGCTGCCACTGCCCCTGGTGATAATGCTCCCAGCTCAGGCAGAGCGGATGATGCACCGTTACGCGCAGCCGGTCGGTGCTGATGCGCAGCTGGTTCGCCTCGTGCTCCAGCTGAAAGCCCGGCAGCCCGAACCCGTCGAGGGATTCGCGCTCGCGTCCCTCCCAGGGCACGTCGTCCCCTGGTGCGATGCTCCAGGTCCGGTTCAGAGCCAGCTCGCCGTCGCGCTTCAGCAGCACGCGCATCAGACCTGACTCCAGCACATACAGGCGCAGCAGATGGCGGTTATCCACCTTCAGCTCGACAAAGTGATCGGCGTGCTGACTCAGCGTCCAGTTCTTCAGGGTTTTCATAACGGTGTCCTTATTGTTCCGCGCTGCGCTGACGACGTTCGGCGATAAACATCACCAGGAAAATCGCGCCCACCAGGTCGAAAAAGCCCATGGCGACGAACAGCGGATTAAAACCAATGGTGTCGGCGGTGACGCCGATAATCAGAGAGAAGATAAAGCTGGCGATCCAGGCGCAGGATCCGCGCATGCCGTTAACCGTGGCCATCTGGCGACGATCAAAACGCTCCACTACCAGCGCGCTGAGCATGCAGGAGATCACCTGATGGCCGAAGCCGCCGATCGATATCAGGGCGATCGCCAGATAGGGATCTTTTACCAGGGTCATTAGCGCCAGCGAGATCATCAGCACAGCGCCGGTGATCGAGCTGGCGACGATAGAGTTAACGCGCGTCAGGCCGAACCACTTCACATAGATTTTGGTCAGGTAGCCGCTGGCGACGCTGCCGAGATCGGCGGCGAGAAACGGCAGCCAGGCGAACATCACAATCTGCTTAAGATCCATGCCGCGCTCGTTAGCCAGATAGAGCGGCACCCAGAAGCTCAGCACCGCCCAGGCGGGCTCGGCGAGAAACGCCGGAATGGCGATGCCGTAAAACTTCTTCTCTTTGCCGATGGTTTTCAGCGCCTGAAAGAACGGCAGCTTTTCGCCCACGGCTTCGTTGTCCTGCGTAATCCAGGCGCGCTCTTCGTCAGAAAGGCGGGCATGCTTTTCTGGCGACTGGTAGCCACACCACCAGAGGCCGACCCACAGCAGCCCCAGGCCGCCGGTGAGCAGAAACGCCCCCTGCCAGCCGAAGCTAATATGCGCCACATAGATGATCGGCGGCGCCAGCATCGCGCCGACCGAAAAGCCGACGCCCGCCCAGCCTGCGGCGACCGGACGCTCTTTTTTCGGGAACCAGTCGCCGATCGCCTTGGCGTTGGCGGGCGTCGCTGCCGCCTCTGACGCCCCCATCACAAAGCGCAGCAGCGCCAGATGCAGCCAGCTTCCCGCGCCGGCGTGCAGCAGACAGGTCACCGACCAGATAAGCGCGCAGATCAGGAAGCCCATCTTCAGGCCAATGACGTCGATCAGCCAGCCGCAGAGCGGCTGGAACAGGGTATAGGCGAGCTGAAACGCCGCCACCACCCAGGAGTAGTGCTCGGTGCTCATATTGAGGCTGGTTTTCAGCTCCGGCGCCAGAATGCCGAGCGAGTTGCGCGTCACGTAGTTTACCGTCACGCCCAGCAGAAAGAGTCCCAGCATCCACCAGCGGAGATTTTTTACGGCGCGCAGCGTTCGCGCGCTGCCGATTGGCTTAGTCGTTGATTCAACGCTCATTTGTCAGCTCCTGTGCAGGCTTTTAACGGCCGGTTTGATCCTTCACACCGCCCTTCGGCGTACTGCGTGAACCTGTCTGGCACCTTAAAAAAGCGCGAAACATCGGTATAGCCTCTTTTTTGCAACTCTTTTCATGGCAAACTTTTTGGCGCGTTTAAAGCGGCTTCTCTGCCTTATCTGACGCGATTCAGCACGCAATGAAAATTTTTTCATCAGCAGATTTGAGGACGATCACAAAATGAAACAAAGGCTGAAAATCAGCGAAATTGCGGCGCTGAGCGGCGTCTCGATCAGCACCGTATCGCGCGTGCTGGCCGGCAAAGCCAATACCCGCGCCAGCACGCGCGATAAAGTGCTGGCGGTGGCGCAGCAGCAGGGCGTGCTGGATAACCTGCACAGCGGCCGCCTGCTGCTGAATAACTTGATGGTGTTCGCCCCGCCGCGCGCGTTCGACGTGCGCAGCGATATCTTTTACTACAAGGTGATTCAGGGCATCGCGCAGGCGATCGCCCCGCACGAGGTGCGTTTGCGCTACTGCGCGCTGGAGGAGAATGAGAGCGACACGTCGCTGTTTCTGGAGAAGATGCAGCAAACCGACGCCGCGCTGCTGGTTGGGATCGACGACGATCATATCCACCAGCTCGCGGCGGAGATCGCTAAGCCCTGTGTGTTGATCAACGCGAGGGATCGCCGCATGCGGCTCTCTTCGGTCTCGCCGCATCATCAGCTGATTGGCGAAAGCGCCGCCCGCTATCTGTTTGAGCAGGGGCACCGCCAGATTTTGTCGCTGCACTGCCTGCGCCGCTACACCATGGAGCAGCGTCTGCAGGGCGTGCGCGATGCCTGGCACGCAATGAATCTGCGCTTCGACAGCCGCCAGCATCTGCTGACGCTCACCAGCTTTAGCCGGATCGAGGCGGCGGAGAGACTGAGCGAATACCTGAAGCACTGCCCCCTCACCCAGCGCCCTACCGCGATCCTGGCCAGCGGCGACTATATCGCCGCTGGCGCGGTGGAAGCGCTGCAGCAGGCCGGGCTGCGCGTGCCGCAGGATGTGTCGGTGATGAGCATGGACGGCTTCAATCTCGCCGCCATTCACGATATTCCGCTCACCTCCGTGCAGGTGCCGCGCGACGAGCTTGGCGCAGAGGCGGTGCGCATGGTGCAGAGCATGCGCCTGAACGCGCAGACGCTGCCCGGCACCCTGCTGCTGCACGGCAAGCTGGTGGTGCGCGAGTCGGTGCGCCGCATCCGCGACAACCTCAGCCACGCGCCGGTGCAGCAGCACGGCCTCTACGATTAGCTCGGATCGGAGAGCGCCTTCAGCCGCAGCTCCGACGGCTGCGGGCGGCCAAAGTAGTAGCCCTGGAACAGGGTGCAGCCCTCTTCGCGCAGCTTCGCAAATTGCTCGCTGCTCTCCACCCCTTCGGCGGTGATCTGAATATCCAGGCTGCGGCTCATGCCGGTAATGGCGCGGATAATCGCCAGCGCCTCGCGGCTGTCGCCCATATCGCTGATAAAGGATTTGTCGATTTTGATCTTGTCGAAGGGAAAAGAGCGCAGATAGCTGAGCGACGAGTAGCCGGTGCCGAAGTCGTCCAGCGCGATCTGCACGCCGAGTTTCTTCAGGCTCTCCAGCGTGCGGATATTGCCGAGCGAGTCGTCGAGCAGCACCGACTCGGTGATCTCCACCTCCAGCCGGCTCGGCTCCAGCCCGGAGTCGCGCAGCGCGGCCTCCACCACCGAGACCAGCGAGCTGTTTTTAAACTGCAGCGGCGACAGGTTGACCGACACCGACTGCTTGCCGTCCCAGGTGGTCGCCTCGCGGCAGGCTTCGAACAGCGCATAGGCGCCAAGCATATGGATCAGCCCGCTCTCTTCCGCGATGGGAATAAAGTCGTTCGGCATAATCAGCCCTTTCACCGGATGGTGCCAGCGCATCAGCGCCTCGTAGCCGATAATCGACTGCACCGCTTCGCCGTCGGTAATCGGCTGGTAATAGAGCTTGAGCTGCTTGCTGCCGATCGCCTCGCGCAGATCGTTCTCGATTGCACGGCGGCTGCGCGCCACGTTGTCCATTTCCAGCGTAAAGTGCTCGTAGCGGTTGCGCCCGTTGCGCTTCGCCTCATAGAGCGCCATATCGGCGCAGCGCAGCATCTGCTCCGGCGTATTGGTAAGGGTCGCGCTCAGCGCGATGCCGATGCTGAGGCCAACGCTCAGATTATGGCCTTCGATATTGACCGGCGGCCGTATCGCCTCAATCAGCCGCTGGGCGACCAGCGCCGCCTCTTCCTCGCTGCCGACAGCGGGCAGCACGATGGCGAACTCGTCGCCGCCGATGCGCGCCAGCGTGTCGCGGTCGCGCAGCGCGGCGCGCAGGCGTTTAGCCACCGCTCGCAGCAGTTCGTCGCCAATCTGGTGGCCAAGCGCGTCGTTAACGTTCTTAAAGTTGTCGAGATCCAGGCAGAGCGTGGCGGTGTATCGGCCGCTCTGGGCGTCGCCGCGCAGCGCCTCGCTCAGCCGCTGACGAAACAGAATACGGTTTGGCAGGCTGGTGAGGTTGTCGTGATGCGCCATATGGTGGATGCGCGCGTCGGCGGCGCGCTGGTCGGTCACATCCTCGACGAGCAGCATAATGTAGTTCTGGCGCGCGTCCTGACCGCGAATGATGGTGGCGCGGGTGTTGAGGATGCGTTCGCCGCTGGCGGTAAGCAGCTGCTGTTCGCGCTGGTGGATGCCTTCGCTGCGCAGCGCGATATCCGCCATGCTGTTAAAGTAGTCGCTGAGTTCGACTGACATGCATTCGTGCGGCTTTTTGTTGACCAGCTGCGCCTTCGAGACGCCGAACAGCTTTTCCGACCGGTTGTTGACCAGCAGGATTTCGCGCGTAACGGCGTCTTCCACCACCACGCAGGAGGGAATATTGGCGATGATATTGTCGAGGAATTTCGACAGCGCCGACATTTTCGCGCCCTGCGCTTCGGCCAGATCTTTGGCGCGCAGCAGCTTCTGCTCCTGCTCACGGCGTTCGGTGATGTCGCGGGTGATTTTGGCGAAGCCGATCAGCTCTCCTTCGTCGTTATGGATGGCGTCAATCACCACGTGCGCCCAGAAGGCGCTGCCGTCTTTGCGGTAGCGCCAGCCTTCATCTTCGAAGCGGCCGTTTGCCAGCGCAATCGCCAGGTTAGCGTCCGGCGCGCCCAGCAGGCGCTCCTGCGCGCTGTAGAATAGGGAGAAATGCTCTCCGACAATCTCTTCGGCAAGGTAGCCTTTGGCGCGCTGCGCCCCGGCGTTCCAGTTCACCACGCAGCCCTGCAGATCCAGCATATAGATAGCGTAGTCGGTCACGCCTTCTACCAGCAGGCGGAAACGCTGCTCCTGCTCGCGCTGCGCGCGCAGCATCGCCTGCTGTTCGGTGCAGTCGCGCGTAATCTTGGCGTAGCCGATCAGCTTGCCGCCGTCGTCGCGCACTGCGTCAATAATGACGTGCGCCCAGAAGGCGCTGCCGTCTTTGCGGTAGCGCCAGCCCTCGTCTTCGAAACGGCCGGTGCGATACGCCGTTTGCAGGTTTTTTTCCGGGATATGCGCCTGTCGATCCCGGGCGCTGTAGAAGCGGGAGAAGTGCTGGCCGACGATCTCTTCCGCCACATAGCCTTTGGCGCGCTGCGCGCCAGCGTTCCAGTTCACCACCAGCCCATCGTGATCCAGCATATAGATGGCGTAGTCGGTGACGCCTTCCACCAGCAGGCGGAAGCGCGCTTCCTGCTCGCGCACTTTACGCTGCTGCGCCTGCTGCTCGGTGCAGTCGCGCGTAATCTTGGCGAAGCCGATCAGCTCGCCGTGCGGGTCGCGAATGGCGTCGATAACCACATGGGCCCAGAATGCGCTGCCGTCTTTGCGGTAGCGCCAGCCTTCGGTTTCAAAGCTGCCGGTGCGGGCGGCGGTCTCCAGACCGCGCTGCGGCACGCCCTTTTCGCGGTCGCTTTCGCTGTAAAACAGCGAAAAATGCTTACCTACAATCTCATCCGGCGTGTAGCCTTTCGCCCGCTGCGCGCCCGCGTTCCAGTTAGCGACCGTGCCGTCTGGTTTCAGCATATAGATGGCGTAGTCGATCACGCTCTGTACCAGTAACCGATACATAACATCAGCATTTTTATCCATTGTTATTAGCCTGTTGCTGCGCTGTCTGAAATTGCCCCAAAAATTTAAGAATGATCTTAATGACGACTCGACTACATCGGAATCCACCTGCTTTGACAAGAATAAATGCGCGGAAAACGAAAGTTAGTAGGTGAGTTATCGGCAGAGGCGAGAAAATGTTCAACTGTAAATGCGCTTATGGTAATGCAGGAAATTTGGCGGTGAAGGATAAGCAGTCAAAAATCAAAATGCACGCAAAGCCCGACACTAAAGCCGGGCTTAATGGCGTCGGGCAGCGCGCTACGGCGGTGCGGCGTCAGGTGCCGGCCTGCGACGCCTGTTTTAGCCTGACGCCTGCTGCGTCGCTTGCTGATGCACCGCGATATAGCGCTCGTAGCGCGACGCTTTTAGCCGCGTCAGATCCACCAGCACCAGCCCGTCGATGCAGTGATTGAAGTCGGGATCGCAGCCGAAATCGATAAACTGCACGCCGCCGGGCTCGCACAGCTCGGAATATTGCTTATAGAGCGTCGGGATGGCGCAGCCAAGGTTGCTCAGCAGCAGCTTGAGCCTGCGCAGATCCGCCTGGTAATCGTCGCCGCTAAACTGCGCCAGCACGTCCGGCAGCGAAGCGGGATAAGGCTGGCGCGACGTCGCCAGCGGCAGCCCGGTGGGAAAATAGAGGCGGTAGAAGGCCACCAGCAGATCGCGCGCCGCCAGCGGCATGCCGCCGGAGATAGAGACCGGGCCGAACAGGTAGCGCGTCTGCGGATAACGCGCTAAATAGGCGCCGATGCCGAGCCAAAGGTAGTCGAGCCCGCGCTTGCCCCAATAGGCGGGCTGAATAAAGCTGCGGCCCAGCTCGATGCTCTGCTGCAAAATCGGCATCATGCGCGCGTCGTAGTGGAACAGGCTGTGGCTGTAAAAGCCTTCCAGTCCGCGCCTGGCGAGCTGCTCGTCGCCGGGAATAAAGCGATAGGCGCCGACAATCTCCAGCTGCGCATCGTCCCACAGGATCAGGTGGTAATAGTCATCGTCGTAGTTATCCAGGTCGCGGCGGCCGCCGCTGCCCTCGCCTACCGCGCGAAAAGCGATCTCCCGCAATCTTCCCAGCTCGCGCAGCAGTGGCACCCAGGTCGCCCCGTTACGCCGCCACAGGTAGATCTGCTTGCCGTCGCCGGTGGTGCCGAGATGCTCGCTCTCGCGCAGCGCCCGCTTCAGCTCACCGCGATCTTCGGCGCGCGCAATCGCTTTTTCCGTCTGGAACAGGCCGGGACGCTGCTGGCCGATGCGATAGAGGTGTTTGCGCAGCCGCTTCGCCAGCGCTCTGCCCGGCGTATGGCCGTCATGCCAGTGGGCGAAAGGGATCTGCGCGCCGATATGCAGCTTGATGCGCGAGCCGCGCTGGCGGAACATCTCGCGCACCAGCATCAGCAGCGCCAGCGGCTGGGCGATTTTAGCCGCCGCGTAGAACAGGCTGCTGTTGCGCCCGTCGACGAAAACCGGCACCAGCGGCGCACGGGCGCGCGCCGCCAGGCGCAGAAAGGTGTGATGCCAGCGGCCATCGCGCACGCCGCGGCTGCCGAGGCGCGAGACTTCGCCCGCCGGGAAAATAATCAGCACCCCGTCGTTGCTAAGGTGCTGCTGCATACGCTGGAGCTGGTCGCGGCTGGTGCGGTTGCCCATGTTGTCCACTGGCAGCATCAGCGTACTGAGCGGTTCCAGCATCATCAGCATGCGGTTGGCGACAATTTTCACATCGCGCCGCACCTGCGCCACCGCCGACAGCAGCGCCAGTCCGTCGAGCGCGCCCAGCGGATGGTTGGCGACGATTACCACCGGCCCACGTGACGGGATCTGCTCTAGATCGCGCTCGCTCAGCTCGCAGCGCACATCGAGGTGCTCCAGTATCTGCTCGACCATATCGAGCCCTTTCAGATGCGGATAGCGCGCGGCGAAGCGCTGAAATTCCTCTTCATGCAGCGCCCAGCGCAGCACCCGACGCTGCCAGCCTGCGGGCTGAGCCTGCGGCCAGAAGCGTTCGACAACCTGATCGACAGAGAACATAACGCGCCTTATTTTCGACGATGATGACGCCAAAAATAAGGTCGGATGTTTTCAAATTTATGACGCGGTGCAGGTCAGAAATGGTCGGCGATCGGCGTCCAGATCTCGGTCAGCGCGCCTGCTGTGCCGGTGAAGGGATCGCGCGTCGGCAGCGGCACCTGCTTAACCTGCTCTTCCGCCGCCTGTAGTTTTGCCGGCTCATCGCGGTTGGTCTCCGGCGCAAAGCCTTCCGGGTAGGCGCCGACCACCATAAAGTCCTCGCTGGCATAGACCTGCTTATGGCCGACGCCCGCCGGGATCAGCACCGCATCGCCCGCACGCAGGGTCACCATACGGCCGGTATCGCCGCCAAACAGGATTTCCGCCCAGCCCTGCGCCACGCCCAGCAGCTCATGCGTATTAGGGTGGTAGTGGGTATAGGGAAAAATGTCGTAACGCCATGAGGGCGGCCAGCCGTTGCGCGCAAAAGTTTGCTCGAACCAGCCAGCGAGATCGGGTTCCTCCTCCTCCTCCGGTAATTCATCCAGCGCCACGCGCGGCCAGATAATAAGGGGCAGAGGATTGTTGGGCACGCCGCCCGACGGGCTGGCGAGCATCAGATGCTGCGGATTATTTGACGAGCCAGCGGCAAAGGTGCCCGCCGCGAAGGACATCAGCAACAACAGACTGGAAGAAGAGGCAGTCATACAGGTTCTCCGGGTAGCTTTCTGCTCATTGTGGCAAACCTGCGGGCTGTTGCAATGTGCGCTCGCCAGCAGATCCGCTATAAAAGCATGTTTTTGCTAACCAAACACAAATAACAAAGCAACAATCCTGTTACTTTGTGCGGTCAGCTTATCCCGGCAGCGCCGCGCTGAGCGCCGGCGGCGACAAAACCCCTTTTTTCTGTTCCGGTTCTAAGGCGAAATCGGGCAGCTGTTCGACCTTTTCCGGCGGAACAGGCTTGCCCAGCAGATATCCCTGCAGGGTATGGCAGCCCAGGCCGGTTAAAAAAGCCTGCTGCTCGGCGGTCTCTACCCCTTCCGCTACCACTTTGAGATCCAGCGACTGCGCCAGCGCGACGATGGCGGAAACGATGGTGGCATCTTCGCTCTGGTGCTGCAGCTCGTTGATGAACGCGCGGTCAATCTTGAGCTCGTTGGCGGGCAGGCGCTTAAGATAGAGCAGGCTTGAATAGCCGGTTCCAAAATCATCAATTGAGGCTTTGACACCCAGCCGCGTCAGCTCGGTCAGGATGCGCACGCTTTCGTCCGGATTGCGCATCGCGGTGGTTTCCGTCACCTCCAGCGTCAGCAGCTCGGGCGGAATGGTGTGCGCCGCCAGCGCCTCGGTCACCGTCTCCACCAGATTGCTCTGCTCAAACTGCAGCGCCGACAGATTGACCGCCACCGACCAGTGGGTATGCCCCTGCTGGCGCCATTCATGCAGCTGGCGACAGGCTTCATTGATCACCCAACAGCCGATAGTGAGGATCATACCGGTCTTCTCCGCCAGCGGCAGGAAGATGTCGGGCGTCAGCAGGCCGCGCGTCGGATGCTGCCAGCGCAGCAGCGCTTCAAAGCCGATAATCGGGCCGCGCGGCGCGCAATATTTCGGCTGGTAAAACAGCCGCAGCTCCTGATTTTCCAGGGCGTGCCACAGGTCGTTATTCAGCTGGAGCTGGCTCTGCGCCAGGGTATTCATCGAGGGCTGGAAAAAGTGATGCCCATTGCGGCCGTTGTTCTTGGTGTGGTACATGGCGGCGTCGGCGTTAAACATCAGCTCGCGCTCGTTGTTGCCGTCGCCCGGGTAGACGGCGATGCCGATGCTCAGCGACACCATCAGCTCGTAGCGGGAGATCTCGAACGGACGCTCGATAGCCTTTACCAGCGAGTCCGCCACCGTCGCGGCGTCGTTGGGATCGTTGATCTCAATCAGCAGCACAAACTCATCGCCGCCCATGCGCGCCAGGGTGTAGTAGCCCTTCATCTGCTCGCTCATGCGCTCGGTAACGGCGATCAGCAGGTTGTCGCCGACGTGGTGGCCAAAGGCGTCGTTGACCGCCTTGAAGCCGTCGAGATCCATAAACATCAGCGCAAACTGGGTGCGTTCGCGATTGGCTTTATTGATCGCCTGCTCCAGGCGATCTTCCAGCAGAATGCGGTTCGGCAGGCGCGTCAGGTTGTCGTGCAGCGCCAGCTGCGCCAGTTCGCGGTTCGCCTCCGCCAGCGAGCGCGCCAGAATGGCGGTGCGCGCCTGCATGCGCGCGTCAAGCATCGACACCAGCAGCGTAATGCCGAGGATCGCCAGCGTCACTACCGTCACCAGAATCGCCAGCCAGTTGCTGTTGACGCCCATCGTGCTGGCGTGACTGTGCGCCGGAAAGCTGGCCGCCGCCATGCCGGTATAGTGCATGCCCGCGATGGCGCAGCCCATCACTACCGAGGCGCCGACGCGCAGCAGCGTGGTGCGGCCGGTGGTGCCGTCGCGCAGGTTGAACGCCAGCCACAGCGCCGCGCCCGACGCCACCAGCGCAATCACCACCGAGAGCGCAATCCAGCTCCAGTTCCAGCTAATGCCGGGCGAAAACATCAGCGCCGCCATGCCGGTGTAGTGCATCGCCACCACGCCGCTGCCCAGCACCAGCGCGCCGCCCAGCAGTTTTTTCAGCGGCAGCTCCCCCTGACAGACCAACCAGAGCGCGAAAACAGAAGCAATAACGGCAATTGCCATTGAGACGCCGGTGAGCGACGCGTCGTAGCTCACCACCATCTCCATGGTCATCGACAGCATACCGATAAAGTGCATCGCCCAGATGCCGACGCCCATGGCAAAACCGCCGCCGAACAGCCATATCAGCGCGACTTTTCCTGTCGAGGTGGCGACGCGGCCTGCCATATCCAGCGCGGTAAAGGACGCCAGCATCGCGACGAGAATGGAAACGATGACGGTAAACGAATCGTATGAGGTCACTAACATAGTGAAGTCCCGTTAAAGCGCAAAATTGCAGCCATAGTGTTGTAATGAAAAAGTCACAAGGATGAATTATTCGCTCAGGTTATCGGCAGAAGGCGGAGGGGAATTAGCCTGCCACCATAAAAGCTTCCGATGCCTGCAAGCGTTAAAACCAATCGTCAGACGGTGGCGAAGTCGGCGATGCGATCGGCCGGCGTGGGTTTGCCCAGCAGGTAGCCCTGCAAAGCGTCAAAGCCGAGCCGGGTCAGCAGCGTCTGCTGCTCTTCGGTTTCAACCCCTTCCGCCACCATCTGCAGGTTCAGCGTTTGCGCCAGCGCCAGCATCGCGCTCACCACGGTGGCGTCCTGGCTGTCGGCGCGCAGGCTGTTGATAAAGCTGCGATCAATTTTTAGCTCGCTGGCGTCAAGGTGCTTCAGGTGCAGCAGATTGGCGTAGCCGATGCCGAAATTATCGATCGCCACTCTGACCTCGATTTTTTGCAGTTCGCTGATGCGCTGCTGGCTAAACTGCGGATCGCGCATCGCGATGCTTTCGGTAATCTCCAGCGTCAGCGAATGGCCCGGCAGCTGATGGCGCAGCAGCGCCTGACGCACCGTCTCCAGCAGATCGCGCTGGTGAAACTGCAGGGCAGAGAGGTTAACGGAGACCGTCCAGTGCGGATGGCCATTGCTGTGCCACTGTTTGAGCTGGCGGCAGGCTTCGTTAATGACCCAGTTGCCCAGCGCGACAATCTGCCCGGTCTTCTCGGCCCGCGGCAGAAAAACATCGGGCATCAGCAGGCCGCGCGTCGGGTGCTGCCAGCGCAGCAGCGCTTCAAAGCCGATCAGTTCGCTGCTGCTGGAGCGGAACTTCGGCTGGTAGAACAGCAGCATCTCCTGACGCTCCAGCGCCTGCCACAGGTCGTTGGCCAGCGCCAGCTGATGCTGCGCGCTGGCGCTCATCGCCGGCTCAAACAGGCAGTAGCCGTTACGCCCGCTCTGCTTGATGTGGTACATCGCCGAATCGGCGTTGAACATCAGCTCCTGCTTGCTGCGGCCGTGCTGCGGGTAGAGCGCGACGCCGACGCTGAGCGAGACGCGCAGCAGGTAGCGATCCAGCTCAAAGGGCTCGTCTATGGCGTTGACCAGCCGCTGCGCCAGCGCCGCCGCCTGACGGCCCTCATTGCCCTGCGCCAGCAGCACAAACTCATCACCGCCGAGGCGCACCAGCAGCGTACTGTCGTCGCTGAGCTGGCGGCGCAGCCGGTCGGCGACCACGATCAACAGGCGATCGCCGACGAAGTGGCCCCAGGTGTCATTGACCGCCTTGAAGCCGTCAAGGTCCATATACATCAGGGTAAAGCCCGCCGTATCGCGCGTTGTCTGGCTGAGCGCAGCGTCCAGCCGCTGCTCCAGCATCACGCGATTGGGCAGCGCGGTGAGATTGTCGTGCATCGCCAGCTGATGCAGCTCCTGATTCGCCTGATTAAGGCGCTGCGCCAGACGCGAGGCGCGCAGCTGGGCGTCAAGCATTGAGGCGAGCAGCGTAAAACCGAGGATTGAGAGGGTGCCGAGCGCGACCCACACCGCCAGCCCCTGGCCGCTAACGCCCTGCGCCATCGGCATGCTGTGGCGGTCGAACTGCGCCGCCGCCATGCCGGTGTAGTGCATGCCAGCGACGGCGATGCCCATCACCAGCGCACCGAGCGCGCGCCTCATCAGCAGATATTTTTCGCCCTGGCGCAGACAAAACGCCAGCCAGAGCGCGGCGGCGGAGGCGAGGTAAGCGATAACGACAGAGAGCGCCACCAGCGAAAAGCGCCAGTGCGGCGCGGGCGAAATCAGCAGCGCATGCATGCCGGTATAGTGCATCGCCACGATGCCGCTGCCGAGCATGGCGCTCCCCGCCAGCCAGCGTCGCCGGCTAAAATGCCCGTGTCGGATCTGCGCGAACGCCAGCATACAGGCAACGCAGGCCGCCAGCAGCGACAGCACCGTCAGGCGCATGTCGTAGCGCGTTGGCATCATCATCGCCAGCATGCCGATAAAGTGCATCGCCCAGATGCCGATGCCCATCGCCATGCCGCCAGCCAGCAGCCATAGACGCGCCATCCAGCCGTGCGACACCGCGACGCGCCCTGCCGTGTCCAGCGCAGTAAACGCGGCGATAAAAGCGACCATCAGCGAAACGCTGACCAGGACGCTATCCCAGGTGACCAACAGCATGTGCAACTCCCCACAGTCCACCTGTGGGCAGGCACTGTGTCGTAATCAACAAATATTTTAAAAAACAGTCGGATAAAAAGGTGGTCAGCCGTGCAGTTTGTTATTTTCAGGATCGTTCAGCGCGGTTCCGACGCTAGCGGGGCGTGATTGAGACTTTTCCTGGCATAGTAACTGAAAGGGTAACTGGGCCTGATTAATGTATGAACATATCACTGTTAATGAGGCGGCGGTAGAGGGCAAAACACCCGGAGCTTTGCTTTTTTTTCTTTAACCCAACATATTGGTTTGCAGGTTTATCAGCCTGAAACATCCATTGATTAAGGATAAATTTTGCTATTGCTTCCCCGACGCTTGCGCGCCGTTCTATATTAAGTAAAATTTATAAAAACCCCTTAGCCAAAACTAAGATTATTCTCATAATAAGATGCCCTTTCCGGTTTAGTCGGTGCGGCAGTCACCAGATTTTATTGGTTTTCATCATTAATCACCGGGCGAAAAAGCACTGACTCTGACTAATCGGTAAGGATTAATTATGAAACTCAAGCTTTTTCTGTTTGCCGCTGCAGGCCTGACCTCAGCACTCCCTGCTGTAACCTTTGCGGCGACAACCACAGGGACAATCAACGCCACCCTGACGCTGACCACCGGCTGCCTGGTGAACGGCCAGTCCGCCACGACCGGCGTTAACTTCGGTACCCTGAACTTCGGCAGCAGCGCAGCGACTTTCGATACCCTCAACGCCACGCTGGTCGGTGCCTCGGGTAACGGCATCTACGTGCGCTGCACCACCGGTCAGACCTACAACGTGCAGGTGACCAGCAGCAACGCGGCACCGGCAACGGTGTTCGGCACGGTTTCCGGCCAGCCGCGCTACCTGATTCTCGGCTCCAACAACACGCAAGGGATCGCCTATACCCTCTACAGCGACGCCGCCTTTACCACCGCTATCGCCAATAACACCAATATCGCCGCCAGCGGCACCACCGATGAAACGCTGGGCACCAACTACGCGATTTACGGCCGCGTCGTGGGCGGCGGATTTAACCCGCTGATTCCGGCTGGCACCTATACCGACACCATTAACGTTGCCGTGAATTACTGATCGCGCGGTCAGGAGGATTTGGGTGGCTGCGCCGCGCACTACGCGCGGGCTGATCTGCGCGCTGCCCCTGCTGACAGGAAGTCTTAGCGCCTGGAGCCTGCCCACCAGCACGTTTCAAGTCTCAGCTTCCATTGTGGCGGGTTGCGTCGTCTCCGGGACCAATACCGGCGTCTTTGGCACGCTTAATTTCGGCTCGCAGTCGGGGGTCGCCAGCAACAGCGTCAGCACCAGTTTTGTGCAGAGCAGCACCATTACGCTTGCCTGTACCCCTGGCACGCCGCTGAGCATGAGCATCAGCGGCGGCAGCAACTACACCACGACGCGTAACCTGAAGCACACCAGCAATACCAATACCGTGCCCTACACCCTCTATACCAACGCCAGCCTTACCACCGCGATCCCGGTGAACAGCGCCGTCGCGCTGAGCTACAGCAATGCCAATAACATTACGTTGCCGATTTACGGCCTGCTGAAACTGCCCGGTCCGACGCGTGCCGGCGTCTACACCGACACGCTGACCGCGACGCTGAGCTGGTAGCCGCATGCTTAAAGGAGAAAGTTGATGATGCGCGCCCTGTTGTTCTTTGTTTCCCTGCTGACGGCCAGCGCCCAGGCGGCGAACTCGCTGATGATCTGGCCAATCGATCCCGCCATCAATCCGGAGGAGAAAGCGAGCGAGCTGTGGCTGGAAAATCGCGGCAGCGTCACCACGCTGATGCAGGTGCGTATCTTTAGCTGGCAGCAGGTTGGCGGCAAAGAGCAGTACGCCACGCAGCAGAGCGTCGTTGCCAGCCCGCCGCTGGTGCGCATTGAGCCGGGGAAAAAACAGCTGGTGCGCCTGATTAAGCAGACACCGCCCGCCGCGGGCCAGGAGCGGGCGTACCGCGTGGTGCTCGATGAGATCCCGACGCCGCGCACGCCGGGCGAAAACCAGGCGGGCCTGAATTTTCAGATGCGCTACTCGGTCCCGCTGTTCGTCTACGGCGACGGGCTGACGCGCGACGGGGCGAAGCCGGATCTGAGCTGGCAGCAGGTGAGCGAAGGCGGCCGGTCCTGGCTGCTGATTGCCAATCGCGGCAGCGGCCATGCGCGTCTCAGCAACGTTACCGTTGGCGGGCGCAAGCTGGGCGACGGCCTGTTCGGCTACGTGCTGGCGCACAGCGAAAATCGCTGGCCGCTGAAAAATGCGGTCAGCGGCCAGCTGACGGCAGAGACCAACGCCGGCGCGTGGCGCAGCGCGCCCGGCCGCTAAATGCCGCGCGCTCTCTCCCCCTGCGCGCTGGCGGTGGCCAGCGTCTGCGCCTCTCTGACGCCAGTCACCGCGCTGGCGGAGACCTTTTCGTCGCTGCCGCCGCCGCCGTCGCTGGAGAGCAGCGGTGAGAGTCAGCGCTATATGCTGGAGCTGGTGATCAACCAGCGCGAAAGCGGCGTTATCGTGCCGGTAGATCGGCGCGACGGCCGCCTGCTGGTGCGCGCCGGCGATCTGCAGCGCCTCGGCATTCCCGTGGAGAAATTGCCCGATCCGCAGCAGGTCGACGTCAGCCAGTGGCCCGGAGTAAAAGCGGATTACGACGATCGGCGGCAGCGGCTGCTGCTGACGGTGCCGCCCGCCTGGCTCCCCGGCCAGGTGATCGGCGAGGCGCAGAACGGGCCGCGCTATCCTGGCCGCGCCACCACCGGCGCGTTGTTCAATTACGATCTCTACGCCACGCGCACCACCCGCGCGGGCACCCGACTCTCTGCCTGGAACGAGCTGCGCCTCTTTGGTGCCGCCGGCCAGTTTTCCAGCAACGGCGTCTGGCAGCAGCAGATAGAGGGCCCTGCCCCCGCGCAGGAGGATGGCTATATCCGCTACGATACCTGGTGGAGCAGCGAGGATGAGAACAACGTCATCAGCTGGCGCGTCGGCGATCTCACCACCGACGCGCTGAGCTGGAGCAACAGCGTGCGCCTCGGCGGGATACAGGTCGGCCGCGATTTTAGCGTGCGGCCCGATCTGGTGACCTATCCGCTGCCCGCCTTCTCCGGCCAGGCGGCGGTGCCCTCCACCGTCGATCTCTTTATCAACGGCTACCGATCCAGCCAGGCGAACGTGCAGCCGGGTCCCTGGTCGCTGACCAACGTGCCTTTCGTCAACGGGGCAGGCGATGCGGTGATCACCACCACCGACGCGGTGGGACGTCAGATCACCACGACGCTGCCGTTTTACGTCTCCAGCACGCTGCTGAAAGCGGGCCTGAGCGACTACTCTTTTTCCGCTGGGGCGTTTCGCAACAACTACGGCATTCGCAATGCCGATTACGGCGAGGCGGCGGCGAGCGGGTCGCTGCGCTACGGTGCCACCGACTGGCTGACGCTGGAAACCCACGCCGAAGGCAGCGACAGTCTGGCAATGGGCGGCGCGGGTGCGATGTTTCGCGTCGGCAGCCTCGGCGTGCTGAACGCCGCGGCGGCGCAAAGCCAGATGAGCGGTGCCGCCGGAACGCAGTACAGCTGGGGCTACCAGTACAACAACAGCTGGTTCAGCATCGGCACGCAGCATATTCTGCGCAGCCGCGATTTCGGCAATCTCGCGCTGCTCAGCAGCCGCACCGGCAACAGCGACACCAGCAATACCACCTATAGCCTGGCGCGCCGCAGCGCCCAGTACAACGCCAGCCTGCCGCTGAGCCAGTTCGGCAGCCTCGGCGCCGCTTATATCGATATCAGCGGCGGCGACGGCCAGCACACCCGGCTGCTCAATCTCTCCTGGAGCAAAACCCTGTGGGGCAGCTCGAGCCTCTACGTCTCCGCCAGCCGCGACCAGCAGCAGGGCGCATGGAGCGGCGCGATTTCGCTGGTGATCCCGTTTGGCGAGCACGGCAGCGCCTCGGTGAGCATGGAGCGCGACCAGCAGGGCGAGAATAATCAGCGGCTCTACCTCTCGCGCTCAATGCCGAGCGACGGCGGCTTCGCCTGGGACGCCTCCTGGGCCAACCAGGGCGGCAACAGCGGCGACTACCGCCAGGGCAGCCTGCGCTGGCGTAATAACAAAATCGACACCTCGGCGGGCTTCTACGGCGACGACGACTACAACACCCAGTGGGCGGATCTCACCGGTTCCCTGGTGCTGATGGACAGCCAGACCTTCGCCGCCAACGCCATCAACGACGCCTTCGTGGTGGTGAAAACCAGCTATCCCGACGTCAACGTGCGCTATGAAAACCAGTCGATGGGGCGCACCGACCGCAACGGCTATCTGCTGGTGCCCTCAATCAGCAGCTACTATCCGGCGAAGTACGATATCGACACGCTCGATCTGCCCGCCGATATGACAACGTCCAGCGTCGAGCAGCGTTTCGCGGTGAAACGCCAGAGCGGCTATCTGCTGCATTTTCCGGTGGAGAAGCTGCGCGCCGCCAGCGTCATCCTGCAGGATGCCGACGGCCAGCCGCTGCCGGTCTCCAGCCAGGTGCTGCGCGAGGGCCAGGCGACCACCTATGTTGGCTGGGACGGCATCGCCTGGCTGGAAAACCTGCGCGCCAGCAACCCGATGCGCGTCGCTACGCCGGACGGGCGGACCTGCAACGCCGAGCTGACCATCGCCAGCGGCCAGCCGCAGGCGCTGAAAACCTATGGGCCCATTATCTGTCCGCTGCCGCCGCGTCCAGCGGGCGCGCCGACGCCCGGTACCGATAACTCTACCTCAGGGATTACGCCATGAAAAAAATCCTGCTGCTGCTGGCGCTGATGGCGCTTTTCCCCGCACTGTCGCGCGCCGCCTGCGCCCTGCCCGCCTCTACCGCCAGCTTTGGTTCGGTGTCGACTTTCGTGGTCAACAGCACGCTGCAGCCGACGTCAACCAACGCTAACGTCAACTGCGGCTCCGGCTCCGCGCTCTCGCTGCTGGGCAATAACCAGATCACCTTTCAGCTCACCGGTGCCACCAACGTCAGCGGCACGCGCGGCACGCTCAAGCGCAGCGGCGATACCGGCAGCGATAATATTCCGGTGCGGCTCTGCATCGACAGCGCCTGCGCCACCGAGCTGACTATCGGCGCTGCCCCCTACGTCATCAGCCAGTCGGTGCTGGTCAACCTCGCCGGCCTGCTAGGCAGCCTTAACTTTGCCATTCCGGTCTACCTGCGCAGCGTGCCGGGCCAGACGGTGGCCGCCGGCACCTATACCTCTACGCTTAACCTGGCGGTGACCTATAACATCTGCACCAGCATAGGCGTCGGTAATCTTTGCCTGTCGCCGCAGACCGGCAGCGGCGTGATCCCCATTAGCGTCACCATGGTGGTTACCAACGACTGCACCACCATAACCTCCCCCAATATCAGCTTCGGCAGCGCGCCGCTGGTGGGCAGCTTCTCCGCCGTGTCGCAGACGATTAACGTGGTGTGCAGCAAAGGCAGCACCTACATGGTAGGGTTAAGCAATGGTAACTACCTCAGCGGCACGCAGCGTCAGATGGCGAGCGGCGCGAACCGCTTAAGCTATGAGATTTACAAGGGAACCAGCAGCAACCGCTGGGGGCCGAGCGGCACCGAGCGCTACAGCAGCGCCAGCTCCACCAGCGTCAGCGCGGACGGGCTGACGCGCGGCTACAGCTATACGGCGCGCATCCTCACCACGCAAAACACGCCGCCCGCGGGGAACTACACGGACAGCGTGGTGGTGGACCTGTCGTTTTAGATGGCGGCGCCAGCGGTCGCGCCGCTGTGGCGCGCGCGGTACTGCCTGACCATGCGGCCAATCAGCAGCGTGCCGATCAGGCCGCAAACGGCGGCGAAGGTGAGCCAGACGCCGGGCATCGCTTTGTCGCCGGTGGCGTGGATCAGGTAGCTGGAGATGGCGGGCGTAAAGCCGCCGAACAAGGCGGTCGCCAGGCTGTAGGCGAGTGAGAAGCCGGAGGCGCGCACTTCGGCGGGCATGATTTCCGCCAGATAGACCACCATCGCGCCGTTATAGCTGGCGTAGAGGAACGAGAGCCAGAGCTCCGCCTCCATCAGATGGGCGAAGGTTGGCGTTCCCACCAGCCAGTGCAGCACCGGCCAGGTAGTAACAATCATCAGCAGCGTAAAGGTAATCAGCAGCGGGCGGCGGCCGATACGATCCGACAGCGCGCCCATTAGCGGCAGCCAGATCAGGTTGGATAGGCCGACGCACAGCGTTACCAGAAAGCTCTCTTTATCGCTCATCATCAGCACGGTTTTGCCGAAGGTGGGCGTAAAGGCGGTGATCATGTAGAACATCACGGTGGTGGTGACCACCATCAGCATGCCTGCCAGCACCAGCGCCCAGCTGTTCGCCAGTGAACGCATAATCTGCCGCATGGTCGGATGCTGTTTGCGCTGGCTGAAGGCTTCGGTCTCCTCCAGCATGCGGCGCACCCAGAACAGAAAGGGCACGATCATACAGCCCACGACAAAGGGTATACGCCAGCCCCACTCCGTCACCGCTTCTTTCGCCAGCAGATGGTTAAGCAGCAGGCCGAGCAGCGCGGCGAAGATTACCGCAATTTGCTGGCTGCCCGACTGCCAGCTAACGAAAAAGCCTTTGCGCCCTTTTGGCGCCACCTCGGCCAGATAGACGGAGACGCCGCCCAGCTCGACGCCGGCGGAGAAGCCCTGCAGCAGGCGGCCAAGCAGGATCAGAATCGGCGCGGCGGCGCCCAGCGTGGCGTAGCCCGGCACCAGCGCGATAGTGAGCGTGCCGATCGCCATCAGCCCTAACGTCAGCAGCAGCCCCTTGCGGCGGCCATGGTGGTCGATATAGGCGCCCAGCACGATCGCCCCTAACGGCCGCATCAGGAATCCGGCGCCGAAGGTCATCAGGGTCAGCATTAGCGAGGCGAATGGATCGTCGCCAGGGAAGAAGGTTTTCGCGATGGCGGTGGCATAGTAGCCAAACACCATAAAGTCATACATTTCAAGGAAGTTACCGCTGGTAACGTTGAAGATAGTTCGGGCGCTGCCCTGAGGCTTTTGTAAAGACGGAGTGTGACTCATAGTGGCTTCCTGCGTTTTTTCTCCGTTTTAGCCTGAGCGAGGCGCGAATAATGTGATTAAGCTCACCATTGCACTTTACAATTATGAAACCAAGAGTAACAAATAGTTAACCTTGCAATTATGCAGCAGGATTCACCTTTGACAGCTATGCGGCACGCCGCCCCTATGCGGGACTGGCTGCTGCAGACGCCGGAGTAATTCGCAGATGGCGTTCGTCTACGCATATGACACCTTATCTGGGATACCGGCAACCAGCGTAGAGGCGATCTACCGTCGGGCCTCTGCCTCCGCATCTGATAGCCGCTTCACGCGCATCGATGACAGTTTTCACTTTGTGATGCTTGATCAGCCAGAACGGTTCGCCAGCGCAGTTAAGGCATTTTAAAGGAGTAAAGGATGATCAGGGCGCAAGCACCGCTACTGGCGCTAAGGGGGGCACGCAGGCCGATATCCGTTATGAGCGAAAAGCGGACGTAATGTCATCGTTCGGTATCAAGCGTTACGGGTGAGCGGATTCATTTCAGCAAGCAACCCGCTTTCAACGCTCTCCAGCCCACAATGAAGCTCGCTTTACATTTCCAGGTAGGCATAACCGCTGTTTTGTAGAGTTGTTACTGTGGTCAGTGCGGAAGGCGTATGTATAACCGAACCAGCGATCCAGTCCTTTCTATAATGATGCCAGGCGATAGCCTGATCGCATATACTCACCTTAACGCCCTGGCTTTGAAGTGCCGAAATGAGCTTGAGGTTTGGATTGTCAGTGCCAAATATTTTTTGATAATAAACATTATCAAGCATCGCCGGCGTTGCTCCGCCGTTCACCGCAACGACAAAATTGAGTTTGTTTACTGGAACCCCAGCTGCCACATAGAGGTTAACCACCTGCGCAACTTTTTCCAGTGCCGGATTCGGCAATGAGGCGTTAGCTCCGGCCTTGCCCACTTTGAAAACAATTTTATTACTCAGGTCTGGAGTAGGCTGAAAGGCAGCACTGCGGTCATAGTGAATTTCGCCATAGCCTTTCACCGCTGGCGTCTCCCAAAAGCCAGCAGGTTGCTCTTTTGAAACGCTGACAGAAGAATCAGGCAGAGTATTGAATAGAAAATGATTATTAGTAAGCGCAGCTCCCGTAAGCCCACTCGTGATTGCAATTAGCGCTCCAGTTATAACAGCACGCATGTTTCCCCCTGGCGGCTTGAGCCCAAGCGCCCTGTTTATATTAGTTGAGAAGTCAATTAACAAAAATGTTATGACATTAGCTAGCGAGCCGTAAATTGGCTTTATTCTTTAATACCGCTCTGTTTTATGTTTAGAGATTATTCTTAAGCAGAAGAACAAAAACGGACTTACCGTTATTCAGTCTGAGCTGCTTTATGGTCGGTGACCTGCTCCCCGTAGATTATTACATGCAGATGTTTGCAACGTCCGCTTTTGGCACAAAGCAGACATCAGCACTAAAACACAGCTATACGCGTAAAGTCTCTTCTTTAACGGTAAGGGGCTGAAGCCAGAGAGCAAAGCCTCCCGCGACAGGACAAAAACGTGGTAAACGCGACAGCCTGCCGTGCTGGCACCTTTACGCGTGCTGGCATCTAAGCGATAAACAACGCCCGCCCAGAAAACAAAAAGGGCAGCCCACAGGCTG
>NZ_JAUZUX010000004.1:0-290748 GCF_031844285.1 Enterobacter sp. BRE11 | reverse complement strand
AGAAATAATGATTAATATCGCTCGTAATAAAAAGGCGTCAATGGTATTGACGCCCTGGCTATTCAATTCAGCCTTTTGCAGCTGAACAGGTAATTACTTTTTCCAGAAACGACGTTTTGCCGCCTGAAGTTTTTCATAAGCCTGCAGCAGCGCCTGATGCGCCGGGAAAGCTTTGAGATCCTCGTCGACGGCCTGCAGACCGTAGAAGGGCGCTTCACCGCTTAGGGCCGCTGACGCCGCTTCCAGCGTCTCTGCACCGTACATGCGCGTGAAGGCGTGATGATACTGCAGGGGATCGCGCTCATCTTCCATCGCCAGCAGCAGCAGGGTTTGCAGACAGCGGTAGTAGTTGGCGCGTTCTGGCGAAAAGATTGAACCGTTGAACTCCATGGTCCATTCGGTCCAGATCAGCGCCTGATCCAGGTCGCCACCGGCCAGCGCCAGCATTGCCTTCAGCTCGCCGATGCGCAGCGTATACCAGCCGTTATCCTTACCGCTCGCCAGGCCCAGCAGTTCGCGCACGCGGGTAAAGTCGTCATGACCTTCCTCATCCAGTTGGGCAATCAGGTCGAGATACTCCTCCGGATTCCAGTTGCTGGCAGGCAGCGCCAGCAGCGTGTCGCGCAGGCCCGCGCCCATATTGTTATTCGCCAGCAGCAGATCTTCCGCCGGATAAATATCGGACATGCCTGGCACGATAATGCGGCAGGCGTAAACGCCCAGATGATCGTAATCCGCGATATAAACTTCCTGCCCTTCCTCGCGGAAGATCGCCATCAGGGTGGCGAATTCTTCCTGGGTCGTGCCGCTGAACGACCAGTCGACAAAGGGATAGTCCGCTTTCTCTTTGAAGAGATCCCAGGAGATGAGACCGCTGGAGTCGATAAAGTGCGTCTCAAGGTTGGCATGCTCGGCGACTTCTTCATCGTCGAAGGTGGGCGGCGTAAAGACGTCGAGGTCTTTCAGGCTGCGGCCCTGCAGCAGTTCGGTAACGGTACGCTCAAGGGCGACGCCAAAATCGGGATGCGCGCCGAAAGAGGCGAAACAGGTGCCGTTTTGCGGGTTGAACAGCACCACACAAATCACCGGATATTTGCCGCCCAGCGAGGCGTCGTAGGCAAAAATCGGGAAGCCTTCCGCTTCGAGGCGCGCAATTGCCTCCACCACGCCAGGATAGCGCTGCATCACGCTCTCAGGAATCGTCGGCAGGCTGATCGCTTCGGCGATAATGCGGTTTTTGATATAGCGTTCAAACACCTCGGAGAGACCCTGTACGCGGGCTTCGTTGGCGGTATTGCCCGCCGACATGCCGTTAGAGACGTACAGGTTGCCGATAATGTTCATCGGGATATAGACGGTCTGCTGGTCTGACTGACGGGTAAACGGCAGACCGCAGATGCCGCGCTCGGCGTTGCCGGACTGCAGATCCACGAGCTCCGGCGCAGTCAGCGCGTCGTCAGGATCGTAAAACGCGCGCAGGCGCGCATCCAGAATGCCTTCCGGCAGTGAGCCATCTGCCGGGATTGGGAACCATTTCTCGTCCGGATAGTGAACGAAATCACCGCTGGCGATCGATTTGCCCAGCCAGAAGTCGGCAAAGAAGTAGTTAGTCGAGAGACGCTCGAAATATTCGCCCAGCGCCGACGCCAGCGCGGCTTTCTTGCTGGCGCCTTTGCCGTTGGTAAAGCAGAGCGGACAATCGCGGTCGCGAATATGCACGGACCAGACGTGAGGAACCGGATTAAGCCAGGAGGCTTCTTCAATATTAAAGCCAAGGTCGGTCAGCTTTTGCTGGAAGCGCGCGATGGAATCTTCCAGTGCTGCGTCTTTACCGGGAATAAAGGTTTGCGTCATGGGACCGCTCTCTCATATATAGTGGGCGTAAAGCGCGCAATGATACGGACTTTGCCGCCGTGGCGCTATGAAGACGAGATAAATTTCTCCCCGGCATTATCCTGAAAGCGGCGAACCAAAAGGTCTCACTTTTCTCCCTGGGCGAGCTGCCTCACAAAATTTCGTGCTGTCTTACATTCGTAACATAAGCTGCGGCGCGACAAAGTCAGAAAATGTGATCCCTTCCTGATTTATCATTGCAGGCGCCATAAGGCAGTGATAAAACCGGTAAGCAATTCATAACCGTTCTGGATAACCGTGGTGAGGGGAAATGACGCAGATTTATAATTTTAGTTCCGGTCCAGCGATGCTGCCGGTTGAAGTGCTCCGTCGTGCAGAACAAGAACTGACAAACTGGCACGGTCTGGGGACCTCCGTTATGGAGATCAGCCATCGCAGCAAAGAGTTTCTCAAAGTAGCGGAAGAGGCGGAGCAGGACTTGCGCGATCTTCTGAAAATCCCGGCTAATTACAAAGTTTTATTCTGCCACGGCGGCGCGCGCGCGCAGTTTGCTGCGGTGCCGGGCAATCTGCTGGGCGAGGCGACCACAGCGGATTATGTTGAGGGCGGTTACTGGGCGCACAGCGCCATAAAGGAAGCGGAAAAATATTGCACGCCGCGTACCCTGGACGTCAAAACCACCCGTGACGGCAAGCGCGCTATCCTGCCGATGAGCCAGTGGGCGCTGAGCAGCGATGCCGCTTACGTGCACTACTGCCCGAACGAAACCATCGACGGTATCGCGATCGACGAACAGCCCGACTTCGGCGACAAAATCGTCGTCGCCGATCTCTCCTCTACTATTCTGTCGCGGCCGCTGGACATCAACCGCTACGGCGTGATCTACGCCGGCGCGCAGAAGAACATCGGTCCGGCTGGGTTGACCATTGTTATCGTGCGCGACGATCTGCTGGGCAAGGCCCGCCAGTCCGTTCCCTCTATTCTCGACTATCAGGTGCTGGCGGAGAACGACTCTATGTTCAATACGCCGCCCACCTTCGCCTGGTATCTCTCTGGCCTGGTGTTTAAGTGGCTGAAAGAGAAAGGCGGCGTCAGCGAAATCGACAAAATTAATCAGGCTAAAGCCGATCTGCTCTACGGTCTGATCGATAGCAACCCGTTTTACCGCAACGACGTCGCGGCGGAAAACCGTTCGCGTATGAACGTGCCGTTCCAGCTAGCGGACGCTGCGCTGGACAAGCTTTTCCTGGAAGAGTCGTTCAACGCGGGTCTGCATGCCCTGAAAGGTCACCGCGTAGTAGGCGGCATGCGCGCATCGATCTACAATGCGATGCCGCTGGAAGGCGTCAAAGCGCTGACCGACTTTATGGCCGACTTTGCACGTCGCCACGGTTAAGCCTGAGCTGTAGCGTTGGCGCTTGCGCCGACTTCAGACCCCGTCTCGCGGCGGGGTTTTGTCCTTTTCTGGAGATTTGGTTTCACATGCAGGACTCCCTGACTTTACAACCGATTGCACGCGTTGACGGCACCGTTAACCTGCCGGGTTCAAAAAGCGTTTCTAACCGCGCACTATTGCTGGCTGCGCTGGCGAAAGGCACCACGCGTCTGACGAACCTGCTGGATAGCGATGACGTTAAACATATGCTGAACGCCCTTAAGGCGTTGGGCGTCGATTTTACCCTCTCCGCCGACCGCACGCAGTGCGAGGTTGTGGGGCAGGCGGGGGCGCTGCGCGCCTCTCAGCCGCTGGAGCTTTTTCTTGGCAATGCGGGCACGGCGATGCGCCCGCTGGCGGCGGCGCTCTGTCTCGGCGAGCAGGATGTTATTCTGACCGGTGAACCGCGCATGAAAGAGCGTCCAATCGGACATCTGGTCGACGCGCTGCGTCAGGGTGGCGCGCAGATTGAGTATCTGGAGAACAGCGACTATCCGCCGCTGCGCCTGAAAGGCGGCTTTACCGGCGGCGACGTCAGCGTGGACGGCAGCGTCTCCAGCCAGTTTCTGACCGCGCTGCTGATGACCGCGCCGCTGGCGGAGCGCGATACCCGCATCGCCATTAAAGGCGAACTGGTTTCCAGACCTTATATCGATATTACGCTGCATCTGATGCGCTGCTTCGGCGTCGACGTCGAAAACCAGCAATACCAGCGGTTTATCATTAAAGGCCAGCAGCAGTATCAGTCGCCAGGCGACTATCTGGTGGAGGGCGACGCCTCTTCCGCCTCCTATTTTCTGGCTGCCGCCGCTATTAAAGGCGGAACCGTGCGCGTCACCGGCATCGGTCGCGACAGCGTGCAGGGCGATATCCGCTTCGCCGACGTGCTGGAAAAAATGGGCGCGACCGTTGAGTGGGGCTGCGACTACATCGCCTGTACCGCCGGCGAGCTTAACGGCATCGATATGGATATGAACCATATTCCCGACGCCGCGATGACCATCGCCACGGCGGCGCTGTTCGCGAAAGGCCCGACGCTGCTGCGCAATATCTATAACTGGCGCGTAAAAGAGACCGATCGCCTGGCCGCGATGGCAACCGAGCTGCGAAAAGTCGGCGCGGAAGTGGAAGAGGGGCATGATTTTATCCGCATCACGCCGCCGGAAAAACTGCGTCACGCGGAGATCGGCACCTATAACGATCACCGCATGGCGATGTGCTTCTCGCTGGTGGCGCTCTCTGATACGCCCGTGACTATTCTCGATCCCGGCTGTACGGCGAAAACCTTCCCCGACTATTTTCAGCAGCTGGCTAAAATCAGCCAGAACGCCTGATTTTCACCGTGCCGGAGAGCGAGGCTTTCCGGCAATCTCACTGCCTCTGGCCTTACTGACCAAGATATGTTCTGAATCTGCTGCAATTTATAGCGATGTCTCCGCTAAAAGGTAACGACATTAGCCTGGGCCGCGTATAATGCTTCCTGTTCTGAACAGCCTGAAGGCTGGACTATTTCGCGCAGCAACAGGAGAGAATAATGACGGCAACTGCCCCGGTTATAACTGTCGATGGACCCAGTGGCGCAGGCAAAGGCACGTTGTGCAAAGCGATGGCGGAGGCGCTGCAGTGGCATCTTCTCGATTCCGGCGCTATCTATCGCGTTCTGGCGCTGGCTGCGCTGCACCATCAGGTGGATATTGAAGCTGAAGAGGCGCTGGTGCCGCTGGCGGCTCATCTGGACGTGCGTTTTGTCTCGCAAGAGGGCGAACTGCGGGTCATCCTGGAGGGCGAAGAGGTCACTGGCGAAATCCGCACGCAGGAAGTCAGCAACACCGCGTCGCGCATCGCCGCTTTTCCCCGCGTGCGTGAAGCGCTGCTGCGCCGTCAGCGCGCCTTTCGCGACGAGCCTGGCTTAATCGCCGACGGCCGCGATATGGGCACGGTGGTTTTCCCTGACGCGCCGGTAAAAATTTTCCTCGACGCCAGCCCGGAAGAGCGCGCCCAGCGCCGTATGCTACAGTTGCAGGAAAGCGGCTTTAGTGTTAACTTTGATCGCCTTTTAGCCGAGATAAAAGAACGTGATGACCGCGATCGCAACCGCGCCATTGCGCCTTTAGTCCCCGCCGCCGATGCGCTGGTTCTGGATTCAACGCAGTTGTCCATCGAACAAGTCATTGATCAGGCGCTGGAATATGCCCGCACAACGCTGGGCATTTAATCTTTTCGGCCAAACAGAATTGCAGTAACCCTGTGCCAGGGAAAGCGCGCAGGGCATGTGAAACAACCCCATCCGACAATGACGTCAGGTGGACGTTAAATTGAAGAATCCTAAGATTATCAATATGACTGAATCTTTTGCTCAACTCTTTGAAGAGTCCCTGAAAGAAATCGAAACCCGCCCGGGTTCCATCGTTCGTGGCGTTGTTGTCTCTATCGACAAAGACGTCGTTCTGGTTGATGCGGGTCTGAAATCTGAGTCTGCCATTCCGGCAGAGCAGTTCAAGAACGCAGCCGGCGAACTGGAAATTCAGGTTGGTGACGAAGTTGACGTTGCCCTGGATGCAGTGGAAGACGGCTTCGGTGAAACCCTGCTGTCCCGTGAGAAAGCTAAACGTCATGAAGCCTGGATCACGCTGGAAAAAGCTTACGAAGACGCTGAAACTGTTACCGGTGTTATCAACGGCAAAGTTAAAGGTGGCTTCACAGTTGAGCTGAACGGTATTCGTGCGTTCCTGCCAGGTTCACTGGTTGACGTGCGTCCGGTACGCGACACGCTGCACCTGGAAGGCAAAGAGCTTGAATTTAAAGTAATCAAGCTCGATCAGAAGCGTAACAACGTCGTGGTTTCACGCCGCGCAGTTATCGAATCTGAAAACAGCGCTGAGCGCGATCAGCTGCTGGAAAACCTGCAGGAAGGCATGGAAGTCAAAGGTATCGTTAAGAACCTCACTGACTACGGCGCATTCGTTGATCTGGGCGGCGTCGACGGCCTGCTGCACATCACCGACATGGCGTGGAAACGCGTTAAGCATCCGAGCGAAATCGTCAACGTGGGCGACGAAATCACTGTTAAAGTGCTGAAGTTCGACCGCGAGCGTACCCGTGTATCTCTGGGCCTGAAACAGCTGGGCGAAGATCCGTGGGTGGCTATCGCTAAGCGCTACCCGGAAGGCACTCGCCTGACCGGTCGTGTAACCAACCTGACTGATTACGGCTGCTTCGTGGAAATCGAAGAAGGCGTTGAAGGCCTGGTACACGTTTCTGAAATGGACTGGACCAACAAAAACATCCACCCGTCTAAAGTTGTTAACGTGGGCGACGTGGTTGAAGTTATGGTTCTGGACATCGACGAAGAGCGTCGTCGTATCTCCCTGGGCCTGAAGCAGTGCAAAGCCAACCCGTGGCAGCAGTTTGCTGAGACCCACAACAAGGGCGATCGCGTTGAAGGTAAAATCAAGTCAATCACTGACTTCGGTATCTTCATCGGCCTGGACGGCGGCATCGACGGCCTGGTTCACCTGTCTGACATCTCCTGGAACGCGACTGGCGAAGAAGCCGTTCGTGAGTACAAAAAAGGCGACGAAATCGCTGCCGTTGTACTGCAGGTTGACGCAGAGCGTGAGCGCATCTCTCTGGGCGTGAAACAGCTGGCTGAAGATCCGTTCAACAACTACATCACCCTAAACAAGAAAGGCGCCATCGTTACTGGTAAAGTAACGGCAGTTGACGCTAAAGGTGCTACAGTTGAACTGGCAGACGGCGTTGAAGGTTACCTGCGCGCTTCTGAAGCTTCACGTGACCGCGTTGAAGACGCAACTCTGGTTCTGAATGTTGGCGACGATGTTGAAGCTAAATTCACCGGCGTTGATCGTAAAAACCGCGTTGTTAGCCTGTCTGTCCGTGCGAAAGACGAAGCTGACGAGAAAGATGCCATCGCGACTGTGAACAACAAGCAGGAAGAAAGCAATTTCTCCAATGCTATGGCTGAAGCGTTCAAAGCAGCTAAAGGCGAGTAATCGACCCGAAGCGACCGGGCAGGAAAATCTGCCCGGTTACGGTAGCAAGCTGTCATACCTTTCCCACAAGGATTAACCGGAGGTTACATGACCAAGTCAGAACTGATTGAAAGACTTGCTGGCCAGCAGACTCATATTCCGGCGAAAGTCGTTGAGGATGCTGTAAAAGAGATGCTGGAGCACATGGCCACTACGCTGGCCCAGGGCGAACGCATTGAAATCCGGGGATTCGGCAGCTTTTCTTTGCATTACCGCGCACCGCGTACGGGCCGTAACCCGAAAACGGGCGACAAAGTGGAACTGGAAGGTAAATACGTTCCCCACTTTAAGCCGGGCAAAGAGCTGCGAGACCGTGCAAACATTTACGGTTAAGCCGTAATCGAACGCAGAAACGACATCTCAGGATGTCGTTTTTTTTTGCCCGCCGTTTCTTTGCGAGCCAGCCTGACACTCTCTGTATTCGTACTGAAATCTCCCACTTTTTTTGCAGCGCCGCGCTAAAGCGCGCCAGCCTGCGCCTGACCGCGCGCCGCATTATCTGCATACTCTCAGCGTGTTAAACCGGGACGAGAGCAAGATGACAGCGACGCTTATTGCCAGAATCGCCACTCTTGCCGCGCTGCCGCTGCTGTTTCTTCCCCAGCTTCCATCAGCAACAGGCATCACGGCGCTCGCCTGCACAGGCATGCTGCTGCTGTGGTCGCCGTCCGCCTGGCTGCGCATGGCGGCGATCGCGCTGCTGCTATGCAGCTGGATGCTGGGAGCTGCGCGCTCAGCCGTCACTGCGATAGAAACCGCTAGCGCCGCGCCTGCCACTTATAGCGTGCGCATTGATGAGGTTCAGCAAGAGAGACGACAAATTAAGGTGCAGCTGCTAAAGCGAGAAGGGCGCTATCTGTTTCCGCCGCGTTTCGCCTGGCTGTCGCTCGGAGAGAGCGAGCAGGTCTGGTGTCCCGGTCAGCGCTGGTCGATGCAGCTCAGCCTGCGGCCCGTACACGCTAAGCTTAATGAAGGCGAGTTCGATGCGCAGCGTTTTGCGCTGGCGAATCACATGGGGCTGCGAGGGCGCATTCAGCAGCAGCAGCCTGAATCCCTGGCCTGTAGCTGGCGCTGGCGGCTGATCCTGCGCGACCTGCCGACAATTAACACGCTGGAGCAGCGCGCCGTTATCGAGGCGCTGGCCTTCGGGGAGCGGGCGGAAATGAGCGACGCGCTGCGTCAGCTACTGCGGCAAACCGGCACGGCGCATCTGATGGCGATTTCAGGCATGCATATCGCGCTGGCCGCCAGCAGCGGCTGGTTAATGGCGCGCGCGGTTCAGCTGGCGCTGCCCGCGCGCCTTATCGGCTATCAGTTTCCCTTGCTGATGAACTGGCTGGCAGCAGCGCTCTATACCTGGATCTCCGGCAGCGGTGCGCCCGCTCAGCGGACGCTGTTTGGCCTGACGCTGTGGGGGGCTTTCCGCGTTAGAGGTGTACAGCTCAGCGGCTGGCAGGTCTGGAGCCTGTGCGTCGGTGGGCTACTGCTGTTCGATCCGCTTAACGTACTTTCAGAGAGCTTCTGGCTTTCAGCGCTGGCCGTTGCCACTTTGCTCACCTGGTATCGCTGGTTTCCCCTGCCGGTGCGCTGCCGCCGCGGCTGGCGCTGGCTGCCGGTTCAGCTGCTACACCTTCAGCTCGGCATGATGCTGCTGATGGCGCCGCTTCAGGTCATGCTGTTCGAAGGCATCAGCCTCTCGGCGCTGGCGGCAAATATGCTAGCCATACCGGTCATCACGTTTATCAGCGTGCCCCTCATTTTGCTGGCGATATTGACGCCGGTCAGTGCTGTCTGCGCCACACTGTGGCGACTGGCTGACTTCTCTGTTATCTGGCTGATGAGGGCGCTAGAGGCTTTGCCGCACGGCTGGTGGGCATTCCATGACGCCGGCACGCTGGCGCTGCTGCTGTGGGGCGGCCTGATTATCTGGCGCGGCGCGCTGTTTTACGCGGCGCCGGTCAGCTGCGCCGCCGTCATTGCGGCGCTGCTGGTCTGGCGCTGGCCACACGACGAGCCGGGCTGGCATATCGATATGCTGGATGTCGGACAGGGGCTGAGCGTGGTTATTCGTCAGGGCAGGGAAGCGATGCTCTATGATACCGGTCCCGCGTGGGAAAACGGCAACGCCGGCGCGCGGCACATTATTCCCTGGCTAACGCGACAAGGGTTGCGCCTCAAAACAGTGGTGCTCAGCCATCGCCATCTCGATCACAGCGGCGGCCTCCAGGCGATAAGACGGCGCTGGCCCGAGGTACCGATACGCAGCGCTACGCTTGAGACCGATCATTTGCCCTGCGCACGCGGCGTGCGCTGGCGGTGGGGAGCCTTAAATATCGAAGCGCTGTGGCCACCAGCACGCTCGGCGGTCAGTAACAATAATGACTCTTGCGTGCTGCGCGTTGACGATGGCGTCACGCGGCTGCTGCTCATGGGCGATCTGGAGGCACCCGCGGAGCGGCAGCTGGTGGCACTCGAAAAAAGGGGGCTCAGAGCCGATATCATCCAGGTACCCCACCACGGCAGCCGTACCTCCTCAACGCCGCTGCTGCTGCGCAACGTCGGCGGACGTATCGCGATCGCCTCAATGGCACGCTACAACGCCTGGCGCATGCCGGTCAACAGCGTGCTGGAAAACTACCGCCGTGCGGGCTTCGCCTGGTACGACACCGCGCAGTTGGGGCAGATCAGCATTGCTATAAATGATGGGAAATTAAACGTTTCATCGCTGAGGAAGCAAATTTCGCCCCGCTGGTACCATCAGTGGTTTGGCGTCAAACGGTAATCCAGGTAGAATGAGCGGCTATTTCAAACAGCGTGAATAAATAATGCATCAAGATAAAGATCTCTCAACGTGGCAGACATTTCGTCGACTCTGGCCGATGATCTCGCCCCATAAAGCGGGCTTATGCGTGGCCGCTGTGGCCCTGATACTTAACGCCGCGGGCGACACGCTCATGCTCTCCCTGTTGAAGCCTTTACTGGATGATGGGTTTGGCAAAGCGGATAAGTCGGTGCTGATTTGGATGCCGCTGGCTGTGATTGGACTTATGCTGATTCGCGGCGTTACCAGCTATATTTCCAGCTACTGCATCTCCTGGGTTTCTGGCAATGTCGTAATGAATATGCGTCGTCGCCTCTTCAGCCATATGATGGGCATGCCGGTCTCATTTTTCGACCAGCAGTCAACCGGCACGCTGCTGTCGCGTATTACCTACGATTCCGAGCAGGTCGCCTCCTCCTCATCTGGCGCACTGGTTACCGTAGTGCGCGAGGGAGCGTCGATTATTGGCCTGTTTATCATGATGTTCTACTACAGCTGGCAGCTGTCGCTCATCCTGATTGTTCTGGCGCCAATTGTCTCTCTGGCCATTCGCTCGGTTTCTAAGCGTTTTCGCAGCATTAGCAAAACCATGCAGAACACCATGGGGCAGGTCACCACCAGCGCCGAGCAGATGCTGAAAGGGCACAAAGAAGTGCTGATTTTCGGCGGTCAGGAAGTGGAGTCGGAGCGTTTCGCCCGCGTCAGCAACCGCATGCGTCAGCAGGGCATGAAGCTGGTATCAGCCTCATCCATCTCCGATCCGGTGATCCAGTTGATCGCCTCGCTGGCGCTGGCGTTTGTGCTTTATGCCGCCAGCTTTCCCAGCGTGATGGATACGCTGACCGCAGGCACCATCACCGTGGTCTTCTCATCGATGATCGCGCTGATGCGTCCGCTAAAATCCCTGACTAACGTCAACGCGCAGTTCCAGCGCGGTATGGCGGCGTGCCAGACGCTTTTCTCTATCCTCGACAGCGAGCAGGAAGTGGACACCGGCACGCGCGAAATTGAGCGCGCCAAAGGCGACGTGGAGTTCCGCAATGTCACCTTTACTTATCCTGGCCGCGATACGCCGGCGCTGCGCGACATCAACCTGGCGCTGCCGGAAGGCAAAACCGTGGCGCTGGTAGGGCGCTCCGGCTCAGGCAAGTCGACGCTGGCCAGTCTGCTGACGCGCTTTTACGACATTCAGCAGGGCGAAATTCTGCTGGACGGGCACGAGCTGCGTGAATACACGCTGCGTTCGCTGCGCAATCAGGTCGCGCTGGTCTCGCAGAATGTTCACCTGTTCAACGACACTATCGCCAACAATATCGCCTATGCGCGCAGTGAGCAGTATAGCCGCGCCGAAATCGAGCGCGCCGCGACGATGGCGCACGCAATGGACTTCATAAACAAGATGGATAACGGGCTGGATACGGTGATTGGCGAAAACGGAGTGCTGCTCTCCGGCGGCCAGCGCCAGCGTATCGCTATTGCGCGCGCGCTGCTGCGCGACTGTCCGATCCTGATCCTGGATGAAGCGACCTCCGCGCTTGATACCGAGTCGGAGCGCGCCATCCAGTCGGCGCTGGACGAGCTGCAGAAAAACCGCACCTCGCTGGTTATCGCTCACCGTCTGTCGACCATCGAAAAAGCCGATGAAATCGTGGTGGTGGAAGATGGCCGTATCGTTGAGCGCGGTACCCACGCCGATCTGCTGGCTCAGCGGGGCGCCTACGCCCAGCTGCATAAGATGCAGTTTGGACAATGATCGAGCGTATCTGGAGTGGGCGCTCGCCGCTGTGGCTGCTGCTGTGGCCGCTTAGCCTGATCTACGGCGCGGTCTCCTCTCTGATTCGTCTCAGCTATCAGCGCGGCTGGCGTAAAAGCTGGCGCGCGCCGGTTCCGGTGGTGGTGGTCGGCAATCTCACCGCAGGCGGCAACGGCAAAACGCCGGTCGCAATCTGGCTGGTGCAGGCGTTACAGCGCCGCGGCCTTCGCGTCGGCGTGGTTTCGCGCGGCTACGGCGGCAAAGCGGATCGCTACCCGCTGCTGGTCAATGCCGATACGCCCACCGAGCAGGCGGGCGACGAACCGGTGCTGATCGCCCAGCGCACCGGCGCGCCGGTCGCGGTGGCGCCGAAGCGTCGCGCCGCGGTTGAAGCGCTGCTCGCCAGCCAGCCCCTCGATCTCATCATTACCGACGATGGTCTTCAGCACTACGCGCTGCAGCGCGATTGCGAAATCGTGGTGGTCGACGGCGTCCGCCGCTTCGGCAACGGCTGGTGGCTGCCCGCCGGGCCGATGCGTGAGCGCGCTTCGCGTCTGCAGCAGGTGGACGCCGTTATTATTAATGGCGACCGCGCGGAAGCGGGTGAAATTGCGATGTCGCTACGGCCGGGCGATGCCGTCAACCTGCAAACGCAGCAGCGCGCGCCGCTTGCCGCGCTGGAAAGTGTGGTAGCGATGGCCGGTATCGGGCATCCGCCGCGCTTTTTCGCTACCCTTAACCAGCATGGCGTCACGCCGATCGCTGAGATCGCCTTCGCCGATCATCATGCCTATAGTCAGGCGGAACTGGCTGGCTTAGTTGCCCGAGGCCAGACCCTGCTGATGACCGAAAAAGACGCGGTGAAATGCCGTCGCTTCGCCGAGCCCAACTGGTGGTATCTGCCGGTCGAAGCTGAGCTGAGCGGCAGCGCCGTCGCGCCGCTACTGGACGACATTGAACGTCTGGTCCAGCAGCGCGCAGGCAGGGCCGCCGACTAACCTCTCGCCGAATGCAGGAAGGGAATGAACACCACGCTTTCGCTTTCGCTTCAACAGGCACGAAACCTTCATCTGGCGGCGCAGGGTCTGCTGCGCGCGCCGTCGAAACGCGCACGCTATGCGGATTTGCTCGCCGCGGTGCGGCGCATGTCGCTGCTGCAAATCGATACCATCCACGTCGTCGCGCGCAGTCCCTATCTGGTGCTGTTCAGCCGCCTGGGCAGCTACCCGTCGCGCTGGCTGGAGGAGGCACTGGCGTAGGGGGAGCTGTTTGAATACTGGGCGCATGAAGCCTGCTTTATTCCCCGCGAAGATTATCGACTGCTGCGCCACCGCATGCTTGAACCCGAGCGTCTTGGCTGGAAATATAACGCCCGGTGGATGCAGGAGCATCAGCAGGAGATTGCTGACCTGCTGCAGCATATTGCTGAAAAAGGAGCGGTACGCGCCGCCGATTTCGCCAGCGGCGCCGACCACAAACCTGGCTGGTGGGCCTGGAAGCCGCACAAGCGACATCTGGAAAATCTGTTCAGCGCGGGCGAGCTGATGGTCAGCGAGCGGCGCAATTTTCAGCGGGTTTACGATCTGCGTGCGCGGGTGCTGCCGGAGTGGCAGGATGCGCTGCACGCCCTCAGCGAAGCGGAGGCGCAGGAGGAAATGCTGCGCAACAGCGCGCGCAGCCTGGGCATTTTTCGCGCAGCCTGGCTGCCGGATTACTACCGTCTTAAACGCGTTGCGCTGAAGCCTTACCTGGAAAAAGCGCAGCAGATGGGGGAGATTACGCCGGTCGAGGTGGCTGGGCTCGGCGAGATGTGGCTGCATCGCGATCTGCTGCCGCTGCTCGACGCGCCGCTTAACGCCACGCACAGCGCCATTCTGTCGCCTTTCGATCCGCTAGTCTGGGATCGGCGGCGCGCGCTGGCGCTGTTCCAGTTCGACTACCGCCTCGAATGCTATACGCCAGAGGCGAAGCGCAAATATGGCTATTTCGTCCTGCCGGTGCTGCATCGCGGCGCGATCAAGGCCAGGCTGGACGCCCGCATGCAGCGCCAGGCGCGGCAGCTGGTGATCAAGAATTTTTGGCTGGAGTCGGACGCGCGCGTCACCGCCGCATTCGTCAGGGATGTTCGCCAGGCGATTGAACGCTTTGCGGCCTGGCAGGATGCGGAGAGCGTGCTGTTTGAACAGATGCCCGCCGCGCTGCGAGCGCACTGGCCTGACGTCTGGAGGCTCGATTCCTGAGCTTTGCGGTCTGCGCCGCAGTTTCGCGGCCGCTTTCCGCGCACGCTGAAACCCTGCGCTATGGTATCCTTAGCGCCTTATGCAATCGGTCCGCAATGGAGGACATATGGATCACCGCTTACTCGAAATCGTTGCCTGCCCGGTATGCAACGGCAAGCTTTACTACAACAACGCCCAGCAGGAGCTAATCTGCAAACCTGACGCGCTCGCCTTTCCGGTACGCGACGGTATTCCGGTGCTGCTGGAAAACGAAGCGCGCACGCTCGCCGTGGAAGAGATTCATCCATGAGCTTCACGGCGATTATTCCCGCGCGCTACGCCTCGACGCGCCTGCCCGGCAAACCGCTGGTCGATATCGCCGGAAAGCCGATGATCGTTCACGTGATGGAGCGCGCGCGCGCCTCTGGCGCCAGCCGTGTGATTGTCGCCACCGATCATCCGGACGTGAAAACGGCGGTTGAAGCGGCGGGCGGCGAAGTCTGCATGACGCGCGCCGACCACCAGTCAGGCACGGAGCGGCTGGCGGAGGTGATCGAAACCTGCGGATTTGCCGACGATGAGATTATCGTCAACGTGCAGGGCGATGAGCCGCTGATCCCACCGGAAATCGTCCGCCAGGTGGCGGCGAATCTGGCAGGCGCGCAGGCGGGCATGGCGACGCTGGCGGTGCCGATTCATGACGCGGAAGAGGCATTTAACCCTAACGCGGTGAAGGTGGTGATGGATGCGCAGGGCTACGCGCTCTATTTCTCTCGCGCCACCATTCCCTGGGATCGCGAGCGTTACGCTGCGTCCCGCGAGGAGATCGGCGATACGCTGCTGCGCCATATCGGTATCTACGCCTATCGCGCTGGCTTTATTCGTCGCTATGTCTCCTGGGCGCCTTGCCCGCTGGAGCGGATCGAACTGCTCGAGCAGCTTCGCGTGCTCTGGTACGGCGAAAAGATCCATGTCGCCGTCGCGGAAACCGTGCCGGGTACGGGCGTGGATACGCCGGAAGATCTGGCGCGCGTGCGCGCCGCGCTGCAGGGCTGACGGTGTCGGGGAGCTATCCCCGACGCTTTTATTGATCTGTTTCTGCTTTTTTGCCCGCTGAGGCCTCCAGGATGGTGTGACCTTTTCCTTGAGGAGGATGCATGGAAAGTCTCAAATCTGAACTCTCGCTGGTGCTGGGCGAGACGATCGGCCGGCTCGAAACCATCAGCGAACAGCCGCCGACGCGGCTCTATGCGCTCTACGATCGTCAGGACAAGCCGATGCCGCTGGTGGCGAAATATTTCCGTCATCAGGGGCGCGCCGCGCTGGAGGCGAAAAAGCTGGCGCTGCTTGGCCATGAAGGGCTGATCGCCGTGCCGGCGGTCTATGGTCTGGTGCTGAGCCAGCAGCCACCCGCGCATGAAATGCTGCTGATGGCGCGCCTGAACGGCGTCTCTGCCGAGGCGCCGACCCGCGACGGCGCGCGCTGGCAGCAGCTGTGCGAAGAGGTGGTGGAAGGGCTGCTCGCCTGGCATCGCATCAGCGGACATGGTCTGGTCGGCACCGTGGACAGCACCCAGCAAAACAGCTGGCCTGCCTGGTTTCATCAGCGCGTCGAAGTGCTCTGGTCCACGCTCAGCTACCTGCAGCCGCCCGCGTTCACCCATGCCGATCGCCAGGTGCTGTTTCGCAGCCGCGAGCAGCTGGCGCACCTCTTTCGCGACTTCGACGATCCCTGTGTAATGCTGCATGGCAATCTGCGTCTGACCAGCATCGTCAAAAATGCGCGCAGCGATCAGCTGCTGGCGATGACCCAGCCGGGCGCTATTTTGTGGGGGCCGCGCGAATATGAGCTGATGCAGCTGGGCGAAAGTCCGGCTGAGCAGGCGCTGATGACGCGCTATCTCCAGTGCGCGCCGGTCTCCGAAGGCTTTCTCTGGCGGCGCTGGCTTTATCAGCTTTGGGACTGCATCGACGGGCTGGTGCAGTACGGCGAATTCGACCGGGCGCGCTTCGATTACGCCCATGCGCAGCTACTGCCCTGGCTCGGCTGAGGGCGCGTCGCCGCCTTTCAGCCACTGCCACGCCTGTCCCAGCGTTTCATAGACGACCCGATCGCTGTGGCTCAGCCAGAGCGGCGAAGGAATTGCGCGCTCCCACCAGTTGAGCGGCGAAACGATCGCCAGCTGATTGGCGGGCGCGGCAAGCGGCGTTAAGCCGGCGTCGTGAAAGAAATTCAGGGCGCGCGCCATATGATTGGCGGAGGTAACCAGCAGGAGGGAGTGCTGACCAACGACGCCGCGCACCGCACGCGCCTCCTGCTCGGTATCTTTTGGCCGATCCAGTACCTGAATACGATCCGGCGGCACGCCCAGGCTCAGCGCGACCGAGGCGGCGACCTGCGCATTGCTGACAGGATTCTGCCCGGCAGCGGCGCCGGTGAAGATCATCGTCGCCTGCGGGTTGCGCCGCCACTGGCGCACGCCTTCGGCGACGCGCGGCAGACTGTTGCCGATCAGGTTCGAGCTGGGTGCCCAGTCGGGGTTAAAGGTATAGCCACCGCCCAGCACTACGATAAAATCGACCTTCTCGCTGCCGTTCCAGGTAGAGTATCGTGACTCCAGCGGCAGCAGCAGGCGATCGGCGACCGGCTGCAGGCTCAGCAGCAGGAGCAGCGCCCAGCTCAGCGAGACTAAAATTTTGCCGCTTTTATGCCAGCGACTAAACCAAAGCAGTAAAATACTTGCTGCCATCATCAGCAGCAGCAGCGGTAAAGGCATCAACAGACCGCCCACCAGTTTTTTCAGCCCAAAAAACATCAAAAAAACTCCTTGTTGTCCGAAAAAACAGCAGCTGGAAAGGAAGAAGGGGATGAAAGGTTCATTCTTCATGAGCCTGTGACAAAATAGCACAAGTCTGAGCGCAGCATACCGGAGCCCACGCCATGCAGGATCGTAACTTCGACGATCTCGCGGAAAAATTTTCGCAAAACATTTACGGCACCACCAAAGGGATCGTGCGTCAGGCGATCCTCTGGGACGAGCTTGAGGCGATTCTGCCGACGCTCGGCGCGGCGCCGCTGCGCGTGCTGGATGCCGGCGGCGGGCTGGGGCAAATCTCCAGCGGGCTGGCGCAGCGCGGCCATCAGATCCTGCTGTGCGATCTCTCGGCGGAGATGCTGCGCCGGGCGCAGCAGCATGCCGAGGCGCAGCAGGTGAGCCACAACATGCAATTCAGACAAATCGCCGTGCAGCAGGTGGGCGAGCATTTGGATACGCCGGTGGATCTGGTATTGTTTCACGCTGTGCTTGAGTGGGTCGCAGAGCCTGAAAAAGCGCTGCAGGCGCTGTTTGACGCGCTGCGGCCCGGCGGCGTGATGTCGCTGATGTTTTTTAACCGCCACAGCCTGGTATTTCGCAACCTGACGCTGGGGAACTTTGGCTATCTGCGCGTCAATATGGCGAAGCAGAAGAAGCGCTCCCTGTCGCCGGATTACCCGCGCGATCCGGAAGATGTCTACCGCTGGCTCGCCGCGTGCGGCTTTGAGATCGAGCAGCGCACGGGCGTGCGCGTCTTCAGCGACTATATGAAAGCCCCGCCGGCGGACGGCGGAGGCGACGCGAGCATTCTTGAGATGGAGCGACGCTACTGTCGCCAGGAACCCTTTTTAAGCCTGGGACGCTACATCCACGTGACCGCGCGTAAACCAGGGCAGAAGGACGAACTATGAGTGAATTTTCCCAGACGGTACCCGAGCTGGTCAGCTGGGCGCGCAAGAATGACTTTTCCCTTGCGCTGCCGGTCGATCGTCTGGCTTTTTTGCTGGCCATCGCCACCCTGAACGGCGAGCGAATGGATGGCGAAATGAGTGAGGGCGAGCTGATCGACGCTTTTCAGCACGTCAGCAAAGCCTTTGAGCAAACCCATGAAACCGTCGTGGTGCGCGCTAACAACGCCATCAACGATATGGTGCGCCAGCGCCTGATCAACCGCTTCACCAGCGAGATGACGGAAGGACATGCTATTTATCGTCTGACGCCGCTGGCGATCGGCATCACCGACTACTACATCCGCCAGCGCGAATTCTCGACGCTGCGCCTCTCGATGCAGCTGTCGATTGTGGCGGGCGAGCTAAAGCGCGCCGCCGATGCGGCGGAAGAGGATGGCGACGAGTTCCACTGGCATCGCAACGTCTTCGCGCCGCTGAAATATTCCGTGGCGGAGATCTTCGACAGCATCGATATGACGCAGCGCCTGATGGATGAACAGCAGCAGGCGGTCAAGAACGATATCGCCGATCTGCTGAACAAAGACTGGCGCGCCGCGATCTCCAGTTGCGAAATGCTGCTGTCGGAGACCTCCGGCACGCTGCGCGAGCTGCAGGATACGCTGGAGGCGGCAGGCGATAAGCTGCAGGCCAATCTGCTGCGTATCCAGGACGCCACGCTCAGCAGCCCCGATCTTGGCTTTGTCGATAAGCTGGTGTTCGACCTGCAAAACAAGCTGGACCGCATTATCAGCTGGGGTCAGCAGGCGATCGACCTGTGGATCGGCTACGACCGCCACGTCCACAAATTCATTCGCACCGCCATTGATCTGGACAAGAACCGCGTCTTTGCGCAGCGCTTGCGCCAGTCGGTGCAGAACTACTTCGACCAGCCGTGGGTGCTGACCTACGCCAGCGCCGATCGCCTGTTTGATATGCGCGACGAGGATCTGACGCTGCGCAACGACGAGGTGATGGGCGAACTGCCTGCCGAGCTGGAATATGAAGAGTTCAACGAGATCCGCGAACAGCTGGCGGCGATGATTGAAGAGGCGCTGCTGAGCTACAAATCTGAACAGAAACCGCTCAACCTCGCCACGGTGATGCGCGACTATTTAGCCCAGTATCCGCGCGCGCGCCACTTTGACCTGGCGCGTATCGTCGTCGATCAGGCGGTGCGTCTCGGCGTGGCGGAAGCCGATTTAGCCGGTCTGCCCGCGCAGTGGCAGGCCATTAATGATTACGGAGCCAAGGTGCAGGCACATGTCATCGACAAATATTGAACAAGTGATGCCGCTTAAGCTGGCGCAGGCACTGGCGAACCCGATTTTCCCCGCGCTCGACAGCCAGCTGCGCGCCGGTCGCCATATCGGCATCGAAGAGCTGGACCAGCACGCTTTTCTGATGGACTACCAGACCTTTCTGGAAGAGTTTTACGCCCGCTATAACGTCGAATTAATTCGCGCGCCAGAGGGCTTTTTCTATCTGCGTCCGCGCTCCACCACGCTGATCCCGCGCTCGGTGCTCTCTGAGCTGGATATGATGGTCGGCAAGCTGCTCTGCTATCTCTATCTCAGCCCGGAACGTCTGGCGAACGAAGGCATCTTCACCCAGCAGGAGCTGTATGACGAGTTGCTGGCGCTGGCCGACGAGAACAAGCTGCTCAAGCTGGTGAACCAGCGCTCCACCGGCTCCGATCTCGATCGCGCCAGGCTGCAGGAGAAGATGCGCGCCTCGCTGAGCCGACTGCGTCGACTCGGCATGGTGTGGTTTATGGGCAACGACAGCAGCAAATTCCGCATCACTGAATCGGTGTTCCGTTTCGGCGCCGACGTGCGCAGCGGCGACGATCCGCGCGAGGCGCAGCTGCGCCTGATCCGCGACGGCGAAGCGATGGCGCTCGACAGCGTGAGCGCGACCAGCGAGCAGGATGATATTGACAGCGACGCGAGTGAGAGCGCGGAGGAAGAACAGGCATGATTGAACGCGGAAAATTTCGTTCGCTTACCCTGATCAACTGGAACGGCTTTTTTGCCCGCACTTTTGATCTCGACGAACTGGTCACCACCCTGTCGGGCGGCAACGGCGCAGGCAAATCCACCACCATGGCCGCCTTCGTGACGGCGCTGATCCCGGATCTGACGCTGTTGCACTTCCGCAACACCACGGAGGCGGGCGCCACCAGCGGCTCGCGCGATAAGGGCCTGCACGGCAAGCTGCGCGCCGGCGTCTGCTACGCGGTGCTCGACGTGATCAACTCGCGTCACCAGCGCGTTATCGCCGGCGTGCGTCTGCAGCAGGTCGCTGGCCGCGATAAAAAGGTCGATATCAAACCGTTCAGCATTCACGGGCTGCCGATGGATAGCCAGCCGACCGATATGCTGACCGAGATTATGAACAGCCGCCAGGCGCGCGTGCTGCCGCTGAGCGAGGTTAAAGATCGGGTCGAAGCGCAGGAGGGCGTGCAGTTCCGCCAGTTCAGCTCGGTCACCGACTACCACGCGATGATGTTTGAGCACGGCATTGTGCCGCGCCGCCTGCGCTCCGCTGGCGATCGCAGCAAATTCTACCGTCTGATCGAGGCATCGCTCTACGGCGGCATCTCCAGCGCCATCACCCGCTCGCTGCGCGACTATCTGCTGCCGGAAAACGGCGGCGTGCGCAAAGCGTTTCAGGATATGGAAGCGGCGCTGCGCGAAAACCGCATGACGCTGGAGGCGATCCGCGTGACGCAGTCCGATCGCGACCTGTTTAAGCACCTGATCTCCGAAGCCACCAGCTACGTCTCGGCGGACTATATGCGTCACGCCAACGAGCGACGCATTCATCTTGACGGCGCGCTGCAGCTGCGTCGCGACCTCCTCTCCAGCCGCAAACAGCTGGCCACGGAGCAGTATCGCCATATTGAGATGGCGCGCGAACTCGCCGAGCATGGCGGGGCGGAGAACGATCTGGAAGCGGACTATCAGGCCGCCAGCGATCACCTCAATCTGGTGCAGACCGCGATGCGCCAGCAGGAAAAGATTGCGCGCTACGAAGCTGACCTCGACGAGCTGACGCACCGTCTGGAAGAGCAGAACGAAGTGGTAGCGGAAGCGCGCGAAGCGCAGGAAGAGAACGAGGCGCGCGCCGAAGCGGCGGAGCTGGAGGTCGACGAGCTGAAAAACCAGCTGGCCGATTTCCAGCAGGCGCTCGATGTTCAGCAGACCCGAGCGATTCAGTATCAGCAGGCGCTGCAGGCGCTGGAGCGTGCGAAGACGCTGTGCCAGCTGCCCGATCTCACCATCGACAACGCCGATGAGTGGCAGGCGCGCTTCCAGGCGACCGAAGAGGAAGCGACAGATACCCTGCTGCGTCTGGAACAGAAGCTGAGCGTGGCGGAAGCGGCGCACAGCCAGTTTGAGCAGGCGCTGGCGCTGGTGACCAGCATCGCTGGCGAGGTGCCGCGCCAGGAGGCCTGGCAAACCGGCCGCGAGCTGCTGCGCGACGCCGCCAATCAGCGTCACTACGCCGAGCAGCTCTCCTCGCTGCGCCTGCGCCTGAATGAGATGGAGCAGCGTCTGCGCGAGCAGCATGAGGCGGAACGCCTGTTGGCAGAGTTCTGCAAACGGCAGGGCGCGCACTATGACGCCGACGCGCTAGACGGGCTGCATAGCGAGCTGGAAGCGCAGATCGAGCAGCTCAACGCCAGCGTCTCCGATGCCGGCGAACGCCGCATGGTGATGCGCCAGGAGCTGGAGTCGCTGCGCGAGCGCATCGCGACCCTGACCTCACGCGCGCCGCTCTGGCTGGCGGCGCAGGAGATCCTGACGCAGCTCAGCGAGCAGACCGGCGAGGCGCTGGAAAACAGCCAGCAGATCACCGAATACATGCAGCAGCTGCTGGAACGCGAGCGCGAAACTACGGTGGAGCGCGACGAGGTCGCCGCGCGCAAGCGCAGCGTGGAGCGTAAAATCGAACGCCTCAGCCAGCCTGGCGGCGCAGAAGATGCGCGCCTGACGCAGCTGGCGGAACGCTTCGGCGGCGTGCTGCTCTCTGAAATCTACGACGACGTCACGCTGGAGGATGCGCCTTACTTCTCGGCGCTCTACGGCCCGTCGCGCCACGCTATCGTGGTGCCGGACCTGACGCTGGTGCGCGAGCAGCTCGATGGCCTGGAAGAGTGCCCGGAAGATCTCTATCTGATTGAGGGCGATCCGCAGTCATTCGACGACAGCGTCTTCGCCGTGGAGGAGCTGCAGAACGCGGTGGTGGTGAAGGTGGCGGAGCGTCAGTGGCGCTATTCCCGCTTTCCAAAAGTGCCGCTGTTTGGCCGCGCCGCGCGTGAGAGTCAGCTGGAGCAGCTGCACATTGAGCGCGATCGCCTGGCGGAACGCTACGCCACGCTCTCGTTCGACGTGCAGAAAACGCAGCGGCTGCATCAGTCGTTCAGCCGCTTTATCGGCACGCATCTGGCGGTCGCCTTCGAGGAAGATCCCGAAGCGCAGATCCGCCAGTTCAACGCCCGTCGCACCGAGCTGGAGCGCGCGCTGGCGCAGCACGAAAGCGACAATCAGCAGCAGCGCCAGCAGTACGAGCTGGCGAAAGAGGGGGTAGCGCAGCTAAACCGCCTGCTGCCGCGCGTTAATCTTCTGCTGGACGATACGCTGGCCGATCGCTGCGATGAAATCCGCGAGCAGGTCGAAGAGGCGCAGGAGGCGGCGCGCTTCCTGCATCAGCACGGCGCGAAGCTGACGAAGCTCGAGTCGCTGATCGGCGTGTTGCAGAGCGATCCCGAGCAGCATGAACAGCTGCAGGCGGACTATCAGCAGGCGCAGCAGCAGCAGCGCGTCGCGCGTCAGCAGGCGTTCGCTCTGACGGAAGTGGTGCAGCGCCGCGCCCACTTTAGCTACGGCGACTCCGCCGGCATGCTGAACGGCAACAACGACCTCAGCGATAAGCTGCGTCGCCAGCTGGAGCAGGCGGAAGGCGAGCGCAGCCGCGCGCGCGAACGCCTGCGCGAGCAGCGAACGCAGATGGCGCAGTACAGTCAGGTGCTCGCCTCCCTGAAGAGCTCGCACGACACCAAACGCGACATGCTGAAAGAGCTGCTGCAGGAGATGCAGGAGACTGGCGTGCGCGCCGACGCCAGCGCGGAAGAGCGCGCGCGCATTCGCCGCGACGAGCTCTACGCCGCGCTGAGCCACAATCGCGCCCGTCGTAATCAGCTGGAAAAACAGCTCACCTTCTGTGAAGCGGAAATGGAGAACCTGCAGAAACGGCTGCGGGTGCTGGAGCGCGACTACCACCGCATTCGCGAGCAGGTGGTGAGCGCCAAAGCGGGCTGGTGCAGCGTGCTGCGGCTGGTAAAAGAGAACGGCGTCGAGCGTCGTCTGCACCGTCGCGAGCTGGCCTACCTGAGCGGCGACGAGCTGCGTTCGATGTCGGATAAGGCGCTGGGCGCGCTGCGCCTGGCGGTAGCGGATAACGAGCATCTGCGCGACGTGCTGCGACTGTCGGAAGATCCGAAGCGTCCAGAGCGCAAAATCCAGTTCTTTATCGCTGTCTATCAGCATCTGCGCGAGCGTATCCGCCAGGATATTATCCGCACCGACGATCCGGTCGAGGCGATCGAGCAGATGGAGATCGAACTGAACCGATTGACCGAAGAGCTGACGGCGCGCGAGCAGACGCTGGCGATCAGTTCGCGCAGCGTGTCGAATATTATCCGTAAAACCATACAGCGCGAGCAGAACCGTATCCGTCAGCTCAACCAGGGACTGCAGATGGTGAGCTTCGGCCAGGTGCGCAGCGTGCGCCTTAACGTCAACGTGCGCGAAGCTCACGCCACGCTGCTTGATACGCTGTCGGAAGAGCATGAGCAGCATCAGGATCTCTTCAACAGCAGCCGTCTCACCTTCTCCGAAGCGCTGGCGAAGCTCTATCAGCGCCTCAATCCACACATCGATATGGGTCAGCGCACGCCGCAGACCATCGGCGAAGAGCTGCTCGACTACCGCAACTATCTGGAGATGGAAGTCGAGGTCAACCGCGGCTCCGACGGCTGGCTGCGCGCCGAGAGTGGGGCGCTGTCGACCGGCGAGGCGATCGGCACCGGCATGTCGATCCTGGTGATGGTGGTGCAGAGCTGGGAAGAGGAGTCGCGCCGTCTGCGCGGCAAAGATATCTCTCCTTGCCGCCTGCTGTTCCTCGATGAAGCGGCACGTCTGGATGCGCGCTCTATCGCCACGCTGTTTGAACTCTGCGAGCGTCTGGAGATGCAGCTGGTGATCGCGGCGCCGGAAAACATCAGCCCGGAAAAAGGCACGACATATAAGCTGGTCCGTAAGGTGTTCAATAATACGGAACATGTGCACGTCGTCGGACTGCGCGGCTTCTCTGCCGACGCGCCAGCGCCGCGCCGCGAAAGCGAAGCGTCGGCCGGGGTGGAAGCGGAAAACTCGCAGGTTTAATCTGGTCAATAATTACCGCATTGAGTAATCTGTAAACGGCATTTGTCCTGTGAGGCAAATGCCGTTTTTTATTTGTATACTCAGGTCATGAGTAGCAGCCCAGTTGCAGCGTATCCAGGAAACGCTGCGTGGTAAACAAATGAGGGGGCAGGGATGTTGCTGACCAATAAAACCAACAATTATGTTTTTTCACTGCTGGCGCTTGCGCTGGCCTTAACGCCGCTGCATCTGACGCATGCGGCCGTTATTGCAGCTTTGCCCGGTACTACGCACACCGCCATTTCAGTCAGTGACAGCCAACAGCGCCTGCGTCAGGCATTCGCCGGTAAAGAGCCGCCGTTCTATTTAGCCTCTCTGGCGACGCTCTATGCGGCGCACAATATGCAGCCGATGTGGCAGGATCGCGCGGCGGTGCAGCAGTTCCAGCAGCAGCTGGCAGAGGTCGCCCTGTCGGGCGTGCAGCCGCAGTTTACGCGCTGGGTCGATCGGCTCACCGATCCCGGCATTAGCGGCTTCGCGCGCGACGTGGTGCTTAGCGACGCGATGCTGGGCTATCTGCAGTTCGTCTCCAGCGTGCCGACCCAGGGCGAAAACTGGCTCTACAGCAACGTGCCTTACAAGCTGGCGCAGCCGTCGGTATCGGTCGTGAATCAGTGGCAAAACGCTGTGCTGGCGGGAGGCTCCGCTGCCTTTGTCGCCTCGCTGGTGCCGCAGCACCCGCAATATGCGCCCATGCACGCCGCGCTGAAGCAGATGCTCACCGATTCGCGTCCCTGGCCGCAGCTGAAAAACCGTGAAACGCTGCGTCCGGGTCAGGTGAGCGACGACGTTCCAGCGCTGCGCGAAATTTTACAGCGCACCGGCATGCTTTCCGCGCAGCCTGTCGCGCCGGGCCCTGCTGACGACGCAGTGCCGACCGCGCCGGTTCCGGCGAGCCAGAGCGGCCAGCCCGCGGCGGTGAGCCCGTCAGCGGCCAGCGTTAGCGATCTCGCCGCGCAGACGCCGCAGCAGGCAGGGAACGTGCAGAACGACGCCGCCGATGCGGTCAGCGACAATGTCTATGACGCCGCGCTGGTGGAGGGCGTTAAACGCTTCCAGCAGTGGCAGGGATTAGGCGGCGACGGCGCGGTCGGTCCACGCACCCGCGAATGGCTCAACGTCACGCCGCAGATGCGTGCCGCGCTGCTGGCGCTGAATATTCAGCGTTTACGCCTGCTGCCGGACGATATGCACAACGGCATCATGGTTAATATCCCTAACTTTTCGCTGACCTACTACAACAACGGCAACAAGATCCTGTCGTCGCGCGTAATTGTTGGCCGCCCCGATCGCAAAACGCCGCTGATGCGTAGCGCGCTGAATAACGTGGTGCTCAATCCACCGTGGAACGTGCCAACAACGCTGGTGCGTCAGGATATTATTCCCAAGGTGAAGCAGGATCCGACCTATCTCTACAAGCACGGCTATACGCTGCTTTCCGGCTGGAGCGCGGACGCAGAGGTGATCGATCCCAGCATGATTGACTGGAGCATGGTCTCCGCTTCGTCGTTCCCCTATCGCCTGCGTCAGGCACCGGGCAACACCAATTCGCTGGGCCGCTATAAGTTCAACATGCCGAGTTCGGACGCTATCTATCTACATGACACGCCCAATCACGCCCTGTTTCAGCGCGATATCCGCGCGCTGAGCTCAGGCTGCGTGCGCGTCAATAAAGCGTCAGAGCTGGCAGGCGTGCTGCTGCAGGATGCCGGCTGGAATGATTCGCGTATTTCTGACCAGTTAAAACAGGGCGATACGCGCTACGTGCCGATTCGACACCGTATTCCGGTGAATTTGTACTATCTGACCGCCTGGGTTGCTGATGACGGCAAACCGCAGTTCCGCACAGATATTTACAATTATGATAATCCTGCCCGTTCCGGCAGTCAGGCGCTGGCGCGCGCTGGACAGCTGCTGCTCTAATCCTTGATTTTCCAACCCTGTTCCTTTTCGCCGCCGCTGCGATAAGGATTCCAGAATGGCGATCCCGTCCGGGATCGCCGCGCAAACCTCTTTACGGCGGGTTGACGTGGCCCAAATGGCCGGTTATGGTGCGGCCTTGTGCGGTTTTTGCACATTTCGATGGCTTTAATCTCAGGTAACCGTTTTTCATGTCCAGTTTTAACTTAACACGTCGCAAATTGCTTCTTGGCGGAACGGCTGCGGCCGGCATGGCGCTGCTGCCTAACGCAGCCATGGCCTCGCTTTCAACGTCGCGCCCTCGCGTGCTGACGCTGAGCAATCTTCACACCGGTGAAACCCTTAAAACTGAGTTTTTTAATGGGAAAAGTTACGATAAGAGCGAGCTGGCTCGTCTTAACCACTTTTTCCGCGACTATCGCGCCAATCTGACCAAAAGCATCGATCCCCATCTCTTCGATCAGATCTATCGCCTGCAGGCGCTGCTCGAAACCCGCAAGCCGATTCAGCTGATTTCCGGCTATCGCTCGCTGGCGACGAATAACATGCTACGCGAAAGCGGTCCGGGCGTGGCGAAGCATAGCTACCACACCAAAGGCCAGGCGATGGATTTTCATATCGAAGGCATCGCGCTGAATAACATTCGCAAAGCGGCCTTAACAATGCGTGCCGGTGGTGTAGGATATTATCCTCGCAGCAACTTCGTTCATATTGATACCGGGCCGGTACGGCACTGGTAATGACGCCGGCAACGCTGCGTGCGCCGGTCATGGAGCGTTATGAACTACCACATTATTCCTGTTACCGCCTTTGCGCAGAACTGTTCGGTTATCTGGTGTGAGGCGACGCGCGACGCCGCCCTGGTCGATCCGGGCGGCGATGCGGCGACCATTATTGAAACGCTCCAGCAGCTCAATCTTACTCCTCGCCAGATTTTACTGACGCACGGCCACCTGGATCACGTTGGCGCAGCGGCGGAGCTGGCGGCGCACTATCAGGCACCGATCGTCGGTCCGCACCGTCTGGACGCTTTCTGGCTGGAAGCGCTGCCGACGCAGAGTCGGATGTTTGGTCTGGCGGAGTGTGCGCCCTTTACGCCTGATCGCTGGCTGGAGGAGGGCGACAGCGTACAGGTCGGCAACGTCGAGCTGACGATCCTGCACACGCCCGGCCATACGCCAGGCCATATCGTCTTTTTCGATCGCGCAGGGCGACTGCTGATTTCCGGCGATGTAATTTTCCACGGCGGCGTCGGGCGAACCGACTTCCCGCAGGGCAGCCATCAGGATTTGATCGCCTCAATTAAAGAGAAGCTGCTGCCGCTGGGCGACGATATCACTTTCTTGCCCGGCCACGGCGCCATCTCGACGCTGGGACGCGAACGTATCAGCAACCCCTTTCTGCAATAAAAAATGGGCCGTAGTGGCCCATTCTGTTTGCTGATGCGCGCAAGTCACGCGCATCAGCGAAGCTTGCCGCGCAGCCGCAGAATGCGGTTTTGGCTCAGAGCACGGCAACAATCGCCTCGCACAGCGCCGACATATTATCCGGCGTCATGCCTGCAACGTTAACCCGACCTGAATTTACCGCATAGACGGCAAACTCGTCACGCAGGCGAATAACCTGGTCTTTGGTCAGGCCGCTAAAAGAGAACATGCCGTTCTGCTGAATAATAAAGCTGAAGTCGCGCGTGGCACCTTTCTCCGCCAGGGTATTCACAAACAGCTGACGCATGCGCTGAATACGCTGGCGCATATCGGTCAGCTCCTGCTCCCAGATAGTGCGCAGCGCCTGATTGCTCAGGATAGTCGCCACCACGGCGGCGCCATGCGCGGGTGGGTTAGAGTAGTTGGCGCGAATGGTGTACTTCATCTGGCTAAAGGCGGTATCAGCCGTCGCTGCATCGGCCGCCACCAGGGTAATGGCGCCGACGCGCTCATTGTATAAGCCGAAGTTTTTGGAGTATGAGCTGGCGACAATCAGCTCCTGATGCGAGGCGGCGAAAATACGCAGTCCTTCCGCATCTTCATTCAGGCCGCGCGCAAAGCCCTGATAGGCGAAGTCAAACAGCGGCAGCCATCCTTTTGCTTGAGAGAGCTGCGCCAGCTGGCTCCACTGTTCCGCCGTCGGATCGATGCCGGTCGGATTATGGCAGCAGCCGTGGAACAGCACCACGTCGCCTGCTTTGGCCTCCTGCAGCGCGGCCAGCATGCCGTCGAAGTCGAGCTGATGGTTTTCCGCATCGTACCAGGCGTATTCGCACACCTCGAGGCCCGCCGCGTTAAAGACGTTTTTATGGTTCGGCCAGCTGGGGTTACTAACCCAGACGCGCTTGACGGCTGTCTGCGTGGCGAGAAAATCTGCCGCGACGCGCAGCGCGCCGGTGCCGCCAGGGGTCTGCGCGGTGCGCGCGCGGCCAGCGGCGATGAGCGGGTTCTCTGCGCCAAACAGCAGCTCCTGGGTGCAGCGCGCAAAATCAGCCAGGCCATCAATGCTGAGGTAGTTTTTGGTGGTTTCGTTTTCCAGCAGATACTGCTCGGCTTTTTTTACGCTGGTGAGCACCGGCGTATTGCCGGTTTCGTCTTTATAAACGCCGATGCCAAGGTTGATTTTGTGCGGGCGGTCGTCAGCGCGAAACAGATCGGCCAGCCCAAGAATAGGATCGGCGGGTGCCGCAGAGATAGATTCAAACATGAGTCGTGTCCAGTAGCGTGAACTTTAACGAAATGAGCCTTCAGGTTAACGTCAGCGCTGCGCATTGCCAACCGTTTACGCAAAAAATCGTCGCCGGGCGTCGGAGATTACGCAGGCGCAGGAAAAAGATAAGGAGAGCGCCGCTGTGCGGTGAATAGCAGGCATAAAAAAACGGAGCCGAAGCTCCGTTTTTTCTGCGACAGGTAACTTAGAACTGGTAAACCAGGCCTACTGCTACGGTGTCGTCGGTGTTCAGACCCAGGCGGTTGTTGTCATCCAGCTGGTTGATCTGATAGTCAACATAGGTCGACATGTTTTTGTTGAAGTAGTAGGTTGCGCCCACGTCGATGTATTTAACCAGGTCAGTATCGCCCACGCCTTCGATGTCTTTGCCTTTAGACTGTACGTAGGCGATAGACGGACGCAGACCGAAGTCGAACTGATACTGTGCAACCAGCTCGATGTTCTGCGCTTTGTTGGCGAACGCTGGGCCTGACTGAGCAACACCCGCGCTGTTGAAGCTGGTAGTTACAGAGATTGGCGTGGAGTTGCGAGTCTCACCATACATTGCTGCCAGGTAAACGTTGTTAGCATCATATTTCAGAGCAGTTGCCCAGTTTTCAGCGCGTTTGCCCTGGCCATATACGGTACCGTTCACGTCGGTAGTACCCGCCGCCTGGCTATCAGTACGATCGCTGCTGCTGTATGCGCCAACAATGCCTACGCCAATTGGTGAAGTGTAAGACGTTGATGCGCCCCAGCCATCACCGTTAGCACGACGAACGTCGGTACGCTCGTTTTTACCCTGATACTGTACCGCAAAGTCCCAGCCATCAACCAAGCCGAAGAAGTTTTTGTTGCGGTAGGTCAGCAGGCCAGTGCTACGGCCGTTCATGAAGTTGTCTGAGTAACCAGAGTCGCCGCCGAATTCTGGCAGCATATCGGTCCAGCCGATTGCGTCGTACACAACGCCATAGTTACGACCGTAGTCGATTGAACCTGCGTCGCCAAATTTCAGACCGGCAAAGCCCAGACGGGTTTTGTTGCCATTCTGTGCGTCAGAACCTTCAGAGTTGTTGGCCTGAACGTTGTATTCCCACTGGCCGTAACCGGTCAGCTGGTCATTGATCTGAGTTTCACCCTTGAAGCCGAAGCGAACATAAGATTTGTCGCCATTGTTGCCGTCGCCATTAGCAGCATCGTTATCAGAAAAATAGTGCAGACCAACAGCCTTGCCATACAGGTCCAGCTTGTTGCCGTCTTTATTATAAATTTCTGCTGCGTTTGCTGCGCCGGCAGCTAACAGAGCAGGGATAACCACTGCAAGAATGTTGCGCTTCATCATTATTTATTACCCTCATTGGAGTTTATTCGGACACCTGCCACTGCCGTCAAGAAACCGTTACGGAACCCTGAGAGAAGTTTGGTGTCTTCCTGTGTCTGCACGCATCTTTCCATCCCGAAGCAGGATATGCCACCCTGAAAATGCTACTAAACTCGTAATCTGGTTTCTGAAAGAAAATTTGTATTACAAAATGTAAATTCCGGGGAACTTTGTGAGAGAACTCAAAATTTACAAAAATAAAAAAAGGCCGGCAGTGCCGACCTCTTTATATATATGAATTTCTTATAATTAATAGATAATTTTAGAAATTTGCATTGCGCGGGGTGCGTGGGAAAGGGATAACGTCCCTTACATTTTGTACGCCGGTGACATAGGCGATTAAACGTTCAAAGCCTAACCCGAAGCCTGAATGAGGCACGGTGCCGTAGCGACGCAGATCGCGATACCACCAGTAATCTTCTTTGTTCAGACCCATCTCTTCCATACGCGCGTCCAGCACGTCGAGACGCTCTTCACGCTGCGAACCGCCGATGATTTCGCCGATGCCCGGCGCCAGCACATCCATCGCCGCAACGGTTTTATTATCTTCATTAAGGCGCATATAGAACGCCTTGATCTCTTTCGGATAGTTTTTTACTACCACCGGCGCTTTAAAGTGCTGCTCGGCCAGATAGCGCTCGTGCTCTGAAGAGAGATCGATGCCCCAGGAAACCGGGTTTTCAAAGCGCTGTCCGCACTTTTCCAGAATGGTAATAGCGTCGGTGTAGTCAACCTGCGCGAAGTCGGTGGAGATAAAGCGCTGCAGACGATCGACCGCCTCTTTATCTACGCGTTCGGCAAAGAACGCCATATCGTCGGCGCGTTCATCCAGCACCGCTTTAAATACATATTTCAACATCGCTTCCGCGAGCGCGGCGGCGTCATCCAGCGTGGCGAAGGCGATTTCCGGCTCCAGCATCCAGAACTCTGCCAGATGGCGGCTGGTGTTGGAGTTTTCCGCACGGAAGGTTGGGCCGAAGGTATAGATTTTCGACAGGGCACAGGCGTAGGTTTCACCGTTCAGCTGGCCGGAAACGGTCAGGAAGGCCTCTTTGCCGAAGAAATCTTCGTTAAAGTCGACGGCACCCTGCGGCGTGCGCGGCAGGTTTTCCAGATCCAGCGTCGAGACGCGGAACATCTCACCCGCGCCTTCGGTGTCAGAGGCGGTGATCAGCGGGGTCGATACCCAGAAGTAGCCGTTCTCGTGGAAGAAGCGATGCAGCGCCTGCGCCAGGGTATGGCGCACGCGCGCCACGGCGCCGATCAGGTTGGTGCGCGGACGCAGGTGCGCCACTTCGCGCAGGTATTCGATGCTGTGACGCTTCGCCGCCATCGGATAGGTGTCGGGATCGTCCACCCAGCCGGTCACTTCCACGCGGGTCGCCTGGATCTCAAACGCCTGGCCCTGGCCCGGCGAGGCCACCACGGTGCCGGTCACGATCACCGAGCAGCCGGTGGTCAGGTGCAGAACCTCGTCCTGATAATTATTCAGAGAATTATTCACAACGGCCTGAACGGGATTAAAGCAGGAACCGTCATAAACGGCGACGAAGGAAAGACCGGCTTTTGAATCTCTTCGGGTACGCACCCAACCACGTACGGTGACTTCACTGTCAACCGCGACGCGACCGTGCAGTACGTCCGCTACAGGCACTACGCTCATAAATATCTCTCTATATAGAAGAAGTGAGTTTAAACAATCTCCCCAGACCGGGGTGTTGCTATGTTACTTGCGAGTCGCAAGGAAACAAGCAAAATCCGGCGGGACGGCAGATTTATTACAGCAGAAGCAGGGCGCATCAACGCCCCGATAACGCGAGGATTAGCTGGCTTTTTTCACCAGTGGCAGATCGAAAGCTTTGCGCAGGGCGCGGACGAAGGCCTGATCCTGACAGATGGTTTTGCCCGGACTGTCGGAGAGCTTCGCTACCGGCTTGCCGTTGCACTCCACCAGTTTAATCACGATATTGAGCGGCCGGACGCCGGGAATATCGCAGGTCAGGCGGGTGCCGATGCCAAAGACGACGTTGGTGCGCTGGCCAAAATGACGATAGAGCGTCAGCGCCTTATCCAGGTCGAGGTTGTCGGAAAAGACCAGGGTTTTGCTGTGCGGATCGATGCCCAGCTTCTCATAGTGAGCCAGCGCCTTTTCGCCCCATTCGACAGGATCGCCTGAATCGTGGCGCAGTCCCTGATAGCGGCTGGCGAAGTTAACGCCGAAGTCGCGCAGGAAGGCGTCCATCGCGATGCAGTCGGTCAGTGCGATGCCCAGCTCACCGTCATACTCGTCGAGCCACGCCTGCAGAGCCGCGCGCTGGCTATTGGCCAGCACCGGGCTGATCTGCTGAAAAGCCTGAAACCATTCGTGCGCCTGGGTGCCGACCGGCGTCAGCGCCAGGCGGCGCGCCAGATCGTAGTTGCTGGTGCCGATCAGCCAGGGGAAGTCCTGCTTCAGGCTGGCGACGATGGCCTGCTGCACCTCCTGCGAGAAGCGGCGGCGAGTGCCAAAGTCCATCAGGCGAAAGCGCGACATATCGATGTCGGCGACGTCGCGGCGGAAGGCGCTCAGCTTCTGCTGCAGATGGTCAACCGCCTGCTGCGCGCTCACCAGCGGCGAGCGGTGGCGGTGCACTACTTCGCTGATCAGCGCCAGCAGCGGCACCTCCCATAAAATCACTTCGCGCCAGGGCCCGGTGATGCGAATAGCGAGATGGCCGTTGCGGTTGCTTACCTGCACCTGGTTGGGGTTATAACGAAAATCGCGCAGCCAGTGAAGGTAGTCGGCGTGGAAGAAGGGCAGGCCAGAGAGATACCTGTGTTCGTCATCGGTCAGCGCTAGCGTCTGCATGGCGTGAATGGCCTCGTGAATCTCATTCGCATAGAGACCGAGCAGATCGTCGCCGCGGCAACGAAACTCAGCCGCCACCGTGACATCGTGATAACGGTGAAATACGGCTTGCTGCATATGAAGCTTGTAGGCGTCGGTATCCAGCAGGGAAGTCAGTATCGGGGAAGCATGTCCTGTCATGGTGCGTTTCAGCATCCTGTTCGGCGGCGCAGAGCCCGGTGTGTGAGAGTCATAAAGACGCAGGAGTATAAATCAGTAACTGCGACCGATCACAGCATATTTCAAGCCCGCAGGTCGAGGGTAAAACGTGCCGTTGTTAATGAATTGTAGCTATTTATGCCGCGATGCGCATTGTGCATGGCAAGCTAAAGGCAACGCGCTTAGACTTTGGCGGTAAACCTATAACAATGCGAGACGGAATATGACGCAACAGCACCACATTAAATATCGCCACGACTATCGTGCGCCGGATTACACCATTACCGATATCGACCTGACCTTTGCGCTCGACGCCGCAGTGACGCGCGTCACCGCCGTCAGCCAGGTCAAACGTCTCGGCGATGCGCAGGCTGAGCTGCGTCTCGATGGCGAAGCGTTAACCCTGATCGCCATTGAAGTGGATGGCGCGCCGTGGAGCGCCTACCGTCAGGAAGAGGGCGCGCTGGTGCTGAGCCAGCTGCCGGAGCAGTTCCAGCTCAAGATCGTCAACGATATTCATCCCGATAAAAATACCGCGCTGGAAGGGCTCTATCAGTCTGGCGAAGCGCTCTGCACCCAGTGCGAGGCCGAAGGCTTCCGCCACATCACCTGGTATCTGGATCGCCCGGACGTGCTGGCGCGCTTTACCACTACCATCGTCGCCGACGAGGCGCGCTACCCCTATCTGCTCTCCAACGGCAACCGCATCGACGGCGGCAAAGCGGAGCAGGGCAAGCACTGGGTGAAATGGCAGGATCCCTTCCCGAAACCCTGCTATCTCTTTGCGCTGGTGGCGGGCGATTTCGACGTGCTGCGCGACAGCTTTACGACTCGCTCCGGCCGCGACGTGGCGCTGGAGATCTTCGTCGATCGCGGCAATCTGGATCGCGCCGACTGGGCGATGACCTCGCTGAAAAACAGCATGAAGTGGGATGAGGAGCGCTTCGGCCTCGAGTATGACCTCGACATCTTTATGATTGTTGCCGTCGACTTCTTCAATATGGGCGCGATGGAGAACAAAGGCCTGAACGTCTTTAACTCCAAATATGTGCTGGCGAAGGCGGAAACCGCGACCGACAAAGACTATCTCGGCATCGAAGCGGTGATTGGCCACGAATATTTTCACAACTGGACCGGCAACCGCGTCACCTGCCGCGACTGGTTCCAGCTCAGCCTGAAAGAGGGGCTGACGGTATTCCGCGATCAGGAGTTCAGCTCCGATCTCGGCTCGCGCGCGGTCAACCGCATTGATAACGTGCGCGTGATGCGCGGCGCGCAGTTCGCCGAGGACGCCAGCCCGATGGCGCACCCGATCCGCCCGGATCAGGTGATGGAGATGAATAACTTCTACACCCTGACCGTTTACGAAAAGGGATCGGAAGTGATCCGCATGATGCACACGCTGCTCGGCGAAGAGAATTTCCAGAAAGGGATGCAGCTCTACTTCGAGCGCCACGACGGCAGCGCGGCGACCTGCGACGACTTCGTGCAGGCGATGGAAGATGCCTCAAATGTCGATCTGTCGCAGTTCCGCCGCTGGTACAGCCAGAGCGGCACGCCGGTGCTGTCGGTACGCGACGACTACAACCCCGAGCTGGAGCAGTATACGCTGCACGTCACGCAGCACACGCCGCCGACCGCCGATCAGAAAGAGAAGCTGCCGCTGCATATTCCGCTCGATATCGAACTCTATGACGGCGAAGGTAAGGTGATCCCGCTGCAGCATAACGGTCATCCGGTGCATCACGTGCTGAACGTGACCGAGGAGTTCCAGACCTTTATCTTCGATAACGTCTACTTCCAGCCGGTGCCGTCGCTGCTGCGCGAATTCTCCGCGCCGGTGAAGCTCGACTATAAATGGAGCGATGCCCAGCTCACCTTCCTGATGCGCCATGCGCGCAACGACTTTGCCCGCTGGGATGCGGCGCAGAGCCTGCTGGCCACCTATATCCGCCTTAACGTGGCGCGCCATCAGCAGGGCCAGCCGCTGTCGCTGCCGCTGCACGTTGCCGACGCGTTCCGCGCGGTGCTGCTGGACGAAGGGCGCGATCCGGCGCTGACCGCGCAGATTCTGACGCTGCCGGGCGAGAACGAGATTGCCGAGCTGTTCGAGGTGATCGATCCGCAGGCGATTACGGTGGTGCGCGAGGCGCTGGTGCGCACGCTGGCCACCGAGCTGGCGGATGAGTTTTATGCCGTCTACAACGCGAATCAGCAGGGCGAGTACCGCATCGAGCATGATGCGATGGGGCAGCGCGCGCTGAAAAATGTCTGCCTGTACTACCTGGCGTTCGGTGAAACCGCGCTGGCGGATCGGCTGGTGCAGACGCAGTATCAGCAGGCGAACAATATGACGGACGCGCTGGCGGCGCTGGCGGCATCGGTGGCGGCGCAGCTGCCGTGCCGCGGCGCGCTGCTGGCGCACTACGACGAGCGCTGGCATCGGGATGGCCTGGTGATGGACAAATGGCTCATGCTGCAGGCAACCAGCCCGTCGCCGGACGTCCTGCAGAAGGTGCGCGAACTGCTGCAGCATCGCTCTTTCTCCATGAGCAACCCTAACCGCATCCGCGCGCTGATCGGCGCCTTCGTCTCTGGCAACCCGGCGGCGTTCCACGCCAAAGACGGCAGCGGCTATCAGTTCCTGGTGGAGATGCTGACCGATCTTAATACCCGCAACCCGCAGGTGGCGGCGCGTATGATCGAGCCGCTGATCCGCCTGAAGCGCTACGACGCCGACCGTCAGGCGCTGATGCGTCAGGCGCTGGAAACGCTGCAGGGGCTGGATAAGCTCTCGGGCGATCTCTATGAGAAGATCACCCGCGCGCTAAACGCTTAAACGGCAAAGGCGGGTAAACCCCGCCTTTTTGTTAGCCTACGGTGCTGACGCGGATGACAGGGTCCGATCGCAAAGTCGCTCAAGGCATCCATGCGCGCTCGACCCGCGACATCCCTGTCGCGGGACGCTTTGCTCTTCGGACCCTGTCATCCGCGTATTATGCTATGGTGCCGCTTGCCTTAACGCTGGTGGGCGTAGCGCGCCGGCTGCTCGCTTTCGCTGCGGCGCATCACGCGGTCCAGCACCTCCGCCTCCAGCTCCGCCAGCCTGACCGATCCGCGACGGCGCGGACGCGGCAAATCCACCAGCAAATCGAGCCCAATCTGACCCTCTTCGATCAGCAGCACGCGATCCGCCATCGCGACGGCCTCGCTGACGTCATGTGTCACCAGCAGCACGGTAAAATGGTGCTGCTGCCATAACGACTCGATCAGCCCCTGCATTTCAATACGCGTCAGCGCGTCAAGCGCGCCGAGCGGCTCGTCGAGCAGCAGCAGACCCGGACGGTGAATCAGCGCACGCGCCAGCGCCACGCGCTGCTTCTGTCCGCCGGAGAGCGCAGCGGGCCACTCATGCGCGCGCTCCGCCAGCCCGACCGCCTCGAGCGCCTCGAGCGCCGCGCCACGCCACTCGCGACCCTTCAGGCCGAGACCGACATTATCGATAACCCGCTTCCACGGCAGCAGACGTGCGTCCTGAAACATCAGACGGGTATCTTCACGCGCGGTGTGCAGCGGCGCGTTGCCCGCCAGCAGCTCGCCCTGCGTGGTCTGCTCCAGCCCTGCCAGCAGGCGCAGCAGCGTGCTCTTGCAGCAGCCGCTGCGCCCAACGACCGCGACAAACTGGCCGGAAGGAATATGCAAATCGATATGATTCAGGATGGTGCGGTTGCCGTACTGCTTGCTGACGCCGTTGACGCCGACCGGCGTGCCGGCATTCAGCCGCGCCGGAGAGAGTGAAGTGCTCATGCGTTCTCCTCCTTCAGTTGCCAGGCTGGATGCCAGCGCAGCCAGATGCGCTCCAGCAGCAGGGCGGCGACATCCGCCAGTTTACCGAGCAGGGCGTAAAGAATAATCGCCACCACCACCACGTCGGTTTGCAGGAATTCGCGCGCGTTCATCGCCAGATAGCCGATGCCCGAATTGGCGGAAATGGTCTCGGCGACGATCAGCGTCAGCCACATCAGGCCGAGCGCGAAACGCACGCCGACCATAATCGAGGGCAAGGCGCCGGGCAGGATCACCTGAATAAACAGGCTCCAGCCCGAGAGGCCGTAGCTGCGCGCCATCTCTACCAGACCCCGGTCGATATTGCGGATGCCGTGGTAGGTATTGAGGTAGATGGGAAACAGGGTGCCGAGCGCCACCAGAAAAATCTTCGCCGCCTCGTCGATGCCGAACCAGAGGATCACCAGCGGGATCAGCGCCAGATGCGGCACGTTGCGCAGCATCTGCACCGAGGTGTCAAGCAGCCGCTCGCCAAGGCGCGAGGTGCCGGTGATCAGCCCCAGAATCAGCCCGATGGAGCCGCCGATGCTAAAGCCGATCAGCGCGCGCCAGCCGCTGATGGCGAGGTGCTGCCACAGCTCGCCGCTGGCGGCCAGATGCCAGAAGGTAATGACAATATTTTCCGGCGACGGCAGAATGCGCGTCGACAGCAGCCCGGTCTGAGAGGCAATTTGCCAGATCGCCACCAGCAGCGCCGGGAAAATCCAGGGCACCAGCTGGTTGGTAATGCGTTTAGTGGTTTTCGCCATCATTTCTCCCTCAGCTCTGCGACACTTTTTGCGGACGGAAATCGTTGGCGACGGTTTCGCCGAACGCCTGCACGTCGCGCGGTTGCGGGATCGGCGGCACCTCCAGGTCAAGATGCGGGAAGAGCAGCTCGCCGACGCGATACGCCTCTTCCAGATGCGGATAGCCGGAAAGAATAAAGGTCTCGATGCCGAGGTCGGCGTACTCCTGCATGCGTGCGGCGACGGTTGGACCGTCGCCGACCAGCGCGGTGCCGGCGCCGCCGCGCACCAGACCGACGCCCGCCCACAGGTTCGGGCTGATTTCCAGCTGGTCGCGGCGTCCGCTGTGCAGCGCCGCCATGCGCTGCTGGCCTACCGAGTCGGTGCGGGCGAATGCAGCCTGCGCCTTCGCGATGGTGTCGTCGTCCAGATGGGCAATCAGACGATCGGCGGCGCGCCAGGCCTCATCGTTGGTTTCGCGCACGATGACGTGCAGACGAATGCCGAAGCGCACCTTGCGTCCCAGCGCCGCCGCTTTGGCACGCACCTGTTCAATCTTCTCTTTCACCAGCGCCGGCGGTTCGCCCCAGGTAAGGTAGACGTCGACCTGCTCGGCGGCCAGATCCTGCGCCGGTTCGGATGAGCCGCCGAACCAGAGCGGCGGACGCGGCTGCTGCACCGGGTCGAACAGCAGGCGCGCGCCGCGCACCTTGACATATTTGCCCGCATAATCGACCGTTTCGCCCTCCAGCACGCGGCGCCAGACGCGGGTAAACTCCGCCGATTCGACATAGCGCTCATGGTGATCGAGAAATACGCCGTCGCCCGCCAGCTCTTCGGGATCGCCGCCGGTCACCAGATTAAACAGCGCGCGGCCGTTAGAGAGGCGATCGAGCGTGGCGGCCTGGCGCGCCGCCTGGGTCGGCGAAATCACGCCGGGGCGCAGCGCCACCAAAAAACGCAGGCGCTGCGTGACCGGGATCAGCGAGGCGGCCACCAGCCAGGCGTCTTCGCACGAACGGCCGGTCGGGATAAGCACGCCGCCGAAACCCAGACGGTCTGCGGCCTGCGCGATCTGTTGCAGGTAGCCATGGTCGACCGGCCGCGCCCCTTCCGAGGTGCCGAGATAGTGTCCGTCGCCGTGCGTCGGAAGAAACCAGAATACAGATAAGCGCATTATTCGCTCCTTACTGAAGTTGGGCGCTGGGATGCCAGATGCGATCGGCGATCGTCAGTTTGACCGGCATCAGGTGGCTGGAATAGAAGAGATCGGCGGTATGCTGCTGCGCCGCGGCGGTTTGCGCGCTGACCGGCGAAATGCGGGTCGGCGGCCGGTGGTCGAGGTAGCTGGCGATAACCGGCTTCGGCAGGCCCATCGCGGCGGCGAGCAGATCGATGCTCCGATCGCGCTGGCTGAGCGTCAGCGCATCCGCCTGGCTAAAGGTATCGAGCACCTGCTGAACGAAGGCGCCGTTATGCTCGGCGAACTTGCGCGTCGCCAGGTAGAAAGAGCCGGTGAGATTGAGCTGGCTGCCGTCGGCCAGCACGCGCACGTTGCCCTGCTGCAGCGCGGCGGAATAGTAGGGATCCCAGATAGCCCAGGCGTCCACGTCGCCCTGCTGGAAGGCGGCGCGCGCGTCAGCGGGCGTCAGATAGACTGGCTGAATATCCTTAAAGCTGAGCCCTTCACGCTGCAGGGCGCGCAGCAGCAGATTGTGCGAGCTGGAGCCTTTCTGAAAGGCGACTTTCTTGCCTTTCAGATCGGCGACGCTTTTCAGCGGGCTGTTCTTTGCCACCAGAATGACTTCAGCCTGCGGCTTAGGCGGCTCTGAGCCGACGTAAAGCAGGTCGGCGCCCGCCGCCTGAGCGAACAGCGGCGGTATATCACCGGTGCTGCCAAGGTCGATACTGTCGACGTTTAGCGCCTCCAGCATCTGCGGACCGGCGGGAAATTCGATCCACTGAATTTTGGTGTCGGGGAAGCGCTGCTCCAGCAGTCGGTGCGATTTCGCCAGCACCATGCTGACGGACCCTTTCTGGTAGCCGATGCGAATCTGCGCGGGCGCGTCCGCCGCCTGTGTCTGCAAACTCAGTACCGCGAGGGCGGCAAATAGCCAGCCGGTGATACTCTTCATATCGTTTTTTTCCTTTAAACAGCCTGAGCCAGAGGGTTGTGATGGCGGGTCAGCGCCAGCCAGAACGCCTCGACCGCCTCATTCAGCCGGCGCGCCAGCGCCGCCTGCAGTTCGGGCTGGCGATCGTAGTGGGTAATCTGGTGATCTTCGGCAAACACGCCGTGCAGGATCTCCTGCGCCTTTAGCGCGTTGAGTACCGGCTTCAGGGCGTAATCGACCGCAAGCATATGGGCCACGCTGCCGCCGCTGGCCAGCGGCAGCACCACTTTGTGCTCCAGGGCGCGTTCGGGCAGCAGATCGAGCAGCGTTTTCAGCGCGCCGGAGAAAGAGGCCTTATAGACCGGCGTGGCGACGATCACGCCGTCGGCGGCGACCAAATCTTCGCGCAGCGCCAGCAGCGCTGGGGCATCAAAGCGCGCGTTAATGAGATCGTCTGGCTGAAAGTTCTGGATATGCCAGGGGATGACCTCAACGCCGCGCGCTTCCAGCGCGCGCTGGCACAGGGTAAGCAGCGAAGTGGATCGTGACGGAAAACGCGGGCTGCCAGCTAGCGTAATAACTCGCATCGTTACTCCTTATAACTGAAAGTTATTGATTAGCTATCGTTGAGAACTGATGTTCACATCCTGACAGAGCGGGGGAGAGGGCTTAAATGATTTATCCGGCAATCTAAAGGCGAAAAGCGCAAAACGCGCAGCGTTATTAATGAAAGCCATGCCGGAAGCGGCAGGGTGCGTTCCGAATAATCCTAAAAGGCTGGCGCAGATCCAGAGGCATTGTTTATGCCGACTTAACAAATAGCAGTAAAAGTATCTGCAAATTACCTGGCGCGGGCTAAATGATCGGGTCTGATACAGCGCCTGGCTGTTTTCTGCAGCCCTTTTGCGGCGCTATAAAGGCGGGAGCGCCAGTCAAGCCGCATCAGTCGTAGAGTTCCAGGTATTATTATCGGAATATCGCCATGCCGATAACACCTCCTGCGGAAACGTCATTTCCGTTAAGTGATAATAAAGCTGTCAGACTGAAACGCTTTGTGACCTTTGTTTCCGCTAAAAACGCTGACGCTTTAGCCAGAAAAGTTACACGATGTTAAGCAAAAGCCACACTTTGCCTCTGATACTTTATCTGGTGTGATAGATTACGCGCTGAGCACGGCGCTGAATAAAACGCTGGCCCTGTTAATAGAAAAAAGCTTCTGCTTATACTATCCCACCATGTGAGACGCGCTGCTGACGTCTCGTTTAATTTTTTCTGCGCCATGCTTTAACACAACTTTAATATTTGTGTAACGCTCGTGCCTTTTCTTTTAATTGAATCAGAGAAAGATGTATGGCAAAGACGCTGCTGTCAGTCATTATTCCCACGTATAACGTGGAGAAATATATAGTCGAATGTGTCGACTCCTTGATGCGTCAGGTTGACGCACCGACAGAAATTATCATTGTTAACGACAGCTCGACCGACGGCACTCTCGCGCTGGTGGAGCAGAAATATGGCCACCAGCCGCAGGTTCGCGTGATCACCACGCCCAACGGCGGCGCGGGTAAAGCGCGCGATACCGGCATCGACGCCGCGCAGGGTGAGTTTGTCTTCTTCTGCGACCCGGACGATATCGTGCCGGAAGGCTTCGTTGCTGAGCTGCAGCAGGTTACCGCTGCGCACCCGGAGATCGACCTCTTTTGCTTTAATTCGCAGATGTTCGAAGAGGGCCGGGAAAATCAGACCCGTCCTAAAGTGCGTCACGAGCAATTTGGCCTGCAGTCGCCGCAGCAGGTTCTGTCGCGCCTGCTGAATAACGGCTCCTATACCTCCGCCGCCTGGAACTATGCGGTGAAACGAAGCCTTATTACGCAGCACAACCTGCGTTTTGTCGACCGGGTACATGAAGATCATAAATTTACGCTGTCGGTATTTGTTCACGCCACGCAGGCGTGGGTCAGCCAGCACGTTTACTATCGTCAGCGCGTACGCAGCGGCTCGCTTACCAACAGCCGTAAAAACGATGACTATTTTCTGCAGCGTTATAACGCCTTTATGCAGACCTACGGCATACTCAAGCATAATTTAGATCATTCGCCGCTGAAGGCGCAGCTGGAGAAAGCCTATTTAATGCACTCCTTCCGCCTGATGATTTATTTGTCGCTCTATAACGGTACGCCGGTGCCGGAATATGTCATTAATGCGATTCGCTTTATGGGCGGCAAATTTAAGCCGGTCAACGCGAAAGAGTGGCTGCTTATTAACCGTCCGCGCATGTTTATCCTGCTGCAAAAATATAAAGTTACAAAAGAGCTGAAAAAGGCCGCCTGACTTTTTGCTCGCAGCGGAATGCCTGCTTACCGGACGATTTTCCGCGGATAAATATTATTTCACCCTCTGACTTCTCCCGCGGCAGGTCAGATTAAATCTGGCGCGCAGCGCCAGAGATAAATTTAAGACTATGTCTGGTAGGCAGCTCTGATGATGTGTGCCACGCTTGTGACCTCCGAGAAAACTGCCCAGATACAATCATACTTATGTCAATTAAACGCAACGCGATCGCCAATTATGTCGGTCAGATTTACCTGACGCTGTCAGGCATTCTGGTCGTGCCGCTCTATATTCAACATCTCGGGATGGAAGCTTACGGGCTGGTGGGGTTTTTCTCGATTCTGTTAACCTGGCTCCAGCTGCTCGACGCCGGTGTGTCGACCACGCTAATGCGCGAAGCGGCGCGCTATCGCGCTAATCAGGCGGAGTTTATCTGGTTCCCGGCGCTCTTCTCTGCGCTGTCGAAATTCTTTCTTGTCTCCACGGTCATTCTGGTGGTCATTGGCTGGCTGGCGACGCCCTGGATCGCCCATAACTGGCTCGACGCGCGTCATCTGCCTTCGGCGGACGTGACGCTCGCCGTCGCGATCATGGTGATTACGGCGGCTATTCGCTGGCGTACCAGCCCCTATCGCAGCGTGATTGTCGGCTTTGAGCATCAGGTCTGGCTCAACGGCGTCAACCTGGTCATCGTCACGCTGCGCACCTTTGGCGCGGTGCTGATCATTCAGCTCTTCTCCAATCCGGTGCTGAGCTTCTTTATCTGGCAGCTGGCGGTATCCATTGCGGAAGCGATCTGCCTGATTGCCAAATCCTATCAGCTGGTGCCTGCCGCCGCGCGTAAACAGAAGCACGAGAATTTAAAGACGGTATTAAAGCCCTTTATTCGTTTTGCCCTGAGCGCGGCGTTCGCCAGCGCTATCTGGACCTTTATTTCGCAAATCGATCGTCTGGTGCTGTCAAAAACCCTGCCGCTGAGCGCCTACGGCTCCTTTACCGTTGTCGCCACCGCGGCGACCGGTATTATCCTGCTCAGCAGCCCGATTATGCAGGCGATTGTGCCGCGCATGACCGGCATAAAAACGCGCAAAGAGGGCGATGCCGAATCCCTGACGCTTTATCGCTACACCACTCAGGCGGTAGCCATTTTTATGGCGCCGCTCAGCATTACTATCGCGATGTTCGCCACGCCGCTGCTCTGGGCCTGGACGCAGAAGATGCAGGTGGTGACGGATATGTCGTTCGTGCTCAGCCTCTACGCGCTGGGCAGCGGCGTGCAGGCGATTTGCGGCCTGCTTTACCATCTGCAGTACGTCAACGGTAACCTCAAGCTGCATCTGAAGGGCTTCTCCTGCTTCGCCGTGATTCTGGTTCCGCTCAACATCTGGGCTGCGATTCACTATGGCGCGGAGGGTACCGGCTGGCTATGGCTGGGGCAGAATGTCTTCTATCTGGCTGGCTGGGCATGGCTGGTGCACCGCCGTTTCGCGCCGGGCATTCACTTTACCTGGCTGACGCGCGATGTACTGCTGATCTGGGCGGTGGCGGGGCTAATCGCCTGGCTCTGCACCTTCCTGCCGATTGAGTGGAACCAGAACCGCTGGCTTAACCTGCTCTGGCTGGGCCTGATCGGCCTGGTTAACCTCTCAGCCTGCTGTCTGCTGCACAGCCTGGTGATTAAGCGTCTGCTGCCTGCCCGAGCCAAAGGTTTTACTATTGAGGAGCGAGAATGAGCACACGGAACCCTGACAGCCGCGCAGCGACGATCTCTGTTATCGTGCCGAACTGGAACTGCGCGCCCTGGCTGCCGGAAGCGATCGATTCGCTGCTGGGTCAGTCATCTCCGCCGGAGCAGGTGATTGTTATTGACGACGGCTCTACCGATGACAGCGTCGCCCTGCTGGAGGCGCTGGCCGCCCGTCATCCGCAGCTGACGCTGCTGCGCGGCGAGCGTGGTGGCGTCAGCGCGGCGCGCACCAAAGGGCTGGAGATCGCCACCGGCGACTTTATCTACTTTATGGACGCCGACGATTTTGTCTCAAAAGATCTCTTCGCCGACTTCCGCGGTATGTTGGCGCAGCATCCCGAGATGGAGATGTTCTGCTTCGGCGCGCGCATGTTTACCGACAAGCCGGTCGCCGAGCGCCAGTATGAGCAGTTCCATCAGCGCCACGTCGACGGCGTCTGGCCTGGCGGCGCCGACACGCTGCGCAGCATGATCCCGCACCGCTCGGCGCATCGCACACTCTGGAGCAGCATTCTCTCGCGCGACCTCATCAGGCGCACCGGCGTGCAGTTCCTGCCGATCCAGAACCATGAGGACGCGCCCTATATGTTCGCCCTCTATATGTCGGCGCGGCAGATCGGCTTTACGCGGAAAAGCTACTACAACAAGCGCTTTATGCCGACCTCGCTGTCGCAGAGCAAGGCGACCTTCTCCTGGGTAGAGAACTACTATATCGCCCGCCGCAGCAGCGAAAGCTTCCTGCGCGAGCAGGGAATGCCGCCGGAAGAGAAGCTGCTGGATATCTACTATCAGCCGGTGATGTACGGCTGCCTGATCGAAATCCGCAAAAACAATATTGCGGTGCCCGCCTCCTGGCATACCACTATCGATCAGCTGGTGCGCAAGGTCACGGGCGAAAGCAAACGTCTCAAACTGCTCTGGTACTATCCGACGATTTACAGCGGGCTGCAGGCGTGTCGCCGTCTGGCGCGTTATGCCAGCAAGCGCTGATCGCGATCAATAATCTCGTCCCGTCAGTAATTTACTTTTGCGCCAGAGGCCTTTACCATTCTGGCGCACATTTTCCCGTGCACCCTGACAACTCATCGCTTCCGACCTCCAGGAGAGTGCATGCTTTATCCTATCGTCCGACCTGCGCTGTTTAAGCTCGACCCCGAGCGCGCTCACGAACTCACTTTTCAGCAACTGCGTTTCATCAGCGGCACGCCGCTGGAGGGGCTGATCCGTCAGCGTCTTCCTTCTCGTCCGGTGACCTGCATGGGCTTACGGTTTGACAACGCGCTGGGGCTGGCGGCCGGACTGGATAAAAACGCGGAATGCATCGACGCTTTCGGCGCGATGGGGTTCGGCTTCGTCGAAGTCGGCACCGTTACGCCGCGCGCTCAGGCAGGCAACGATAAGCCGCGCATGTTCCGGCTGGTTGAGGCGGAGGGTATTATCAACCGCATGGGCTTTAACAATCTCGGCGTTGATCACCTGGTAGAGAACGTGAAAAAAGCGCGGTTCAAAGGTGTTCTCGGGATTAATATCGGCAAAAATAAAGATACGGCGGTAGAAAACGGCAAAGAGGATTACCTCATCTGCATGGAGAAGGTTTATGCGCATGCTGGCTATATCGCGATAAATATCTCCTCGCCAAATACACCGGGATTGCGTACGCTGCAATATGGCGAAGCGCTCGACGATCTTCTGATGTCGATTAAAGCTAAACAGAAAGCGCTGGAGCAGCAGCATCTGAAATATGTGCCGGTCGCGGTAAAAATTGCGCCCGATCTTTCTGAAGAAGAATTAATACAAATTGCTGACAGCCTGGTGCGCCATAATATCGATGGCGTAATCGCCACCAATACCACGCTCGACCGCTCGCTGGTCAGCGGCCTGAAATACAGCACGGAATCAGGCGGCCTGAGCGGCCGTCCAGTGCAGTCGCGCAGCACGGCGGTGATCAAACGGCTGGCGCAGGAGCTGGACGGCGCGCTGCCGATTATCGGCGTTGGCGGCATCGATTCATTAACTGCGGCGCGAGAAAAAATGGCTGCAGGCGCTGCGCTGGTGCAGATTTACTCCGGCTTTATTTATAAAGGGCCGGGATTAATAAAAGATATCGTGACCCATCTCTAAGACAATTCTAATAAAACGACGCCGGGGGGTTTATTTCTCACTTCGGCTCGTTTATATTTTTCTCCTGTTGTGCGTATTTTCAGCTTTTTCCCCACAAACAGGGCTTCGCTGAGTCTGTGCAGAGAAACGCGGCGGTTAATGACGAGGCAAATTATGAAAATCAAACCTGATGACAACTGGCGCTGGTATTTTGACGCCGACCATGACCGGATGATGCTGGACCTGGCTGACGGTATGCTTTTCCGCTCTCGCTATACCCGCAAAATGTTGACCCCCGACGCCTTCACCCAGACCGGATTCAGCGTTGACGACGCCGCCCTCTACTACACCTTCGAAGAACGCTGCCGACAGAGCTCGCTAAGCGTTGATCAGCGCGCCGAGCTGACGCTTAACGCGCTGGTGGCGAGCCGCTTTCTGAAGCCGCTGATGCCGAAAAGCTGGCATTTCACCGCCTGGACCTGCGTGATGCAGCCGGAGGCGGGCGATATGGTGGAGGTGACGCTGGCGGAAAACGGCGAACAGGCGCGGCTGCTGGCGGTAGAAAGCGGCGGCAACGCCACGCTCTGCCTGCTGGCGCAGCCTGCGCTTACGCTGGCGGGCAAGCAGATGGTGTTAGGCGACGCCATCAAAATCATGAACGATCGCCTGCTGCCGCACCATGCGGAAAGCGCGCCGCGCTTCGCTTACGCAGTCTGATCCTTACGCCAGTTCAATATCGCCGGCGGGAATGCAGCTGCAGCTCAGAATCGTGCCGTCGTCGCGAATGGCGCTCTTCTTCAGCGCTTTTACCTCTCCCGCAACCAGCGTCACTTTACAACTTCCGCACAGGCCTGCCCGGCAGGAGTAGGGGATTTTAAAACCCTGCTGCTCTAACTGCTCCAGCAGCACCTGCTGGTTATCGCCCTGAAAACGCTCGCCCTGCCAGGTAACAGAGACCGCCGCCGCCGTTTGCGGCTGCGGCTTCAGCGTCTCTACTACCGCGCCAGGCCCGTAGGCGCGCGGCGTATGACGCGCCAGCACCTGTACCTCATCCCCGGCGCGGACGATGCCGCTGCCGCGCGCAATCAAATTAAGGCCAAAGTCGATATCGCCGCTGCCGTCCTGCGCGCTGCGGAAACCCTGCAGGGTGGTTAACGGCTCGCCCTCTGGATGCTTGCGGCCGCTTTCGGTGCCGACGGTGGTAAAGACGCAGCGGCTGCAGGGTTTGGGTACGTCGAAGATCACGCTGCCGATCTGCACCGTTGCCCAGCTGTCTTCATCCCAGGCTGGCGCGCCGCTGACGATGAGGTTGGCGCGAAACTGTTCGGCGCGCACGCTGGCCGGGCAGCGCTGCTGCAGATTCTGCAGCGAGGCGCTGTTAACCAGCAGAAATGGATAGCCGTCGGCGAACCCCAGCGGCACCTCGTTGAAACGCTTTACCCGGCGCGACGGCTGCGGCCCCACCCAGCGCAGCTGCACCGGGCGCGGAAAAAAGGTGCTGAGCCAGGCGTTAATGGCGTCGGGAGCGATGCGCGCGGTAAAATGGTTGCCCCAGACTTCCGTCGGCGCCTCCTGCGCGGCGAAATCGCTGAAGCGGATCATCGCCTGGCTGCCGTCAGGTGCCTGCAGAGAGAGGCCGTCGGTCAGCAGCGCCGGGGTAAAGCGCACCATCTCCGGGTACTGCCGCGCGGTAATAAAGGTGCCGTCCAGATCCGTCACCATAAAAATGCGGTCGAAAGCCAGTCCGCTCTCCAGCGCCTGTGCATGAGAAAGGTGTACACCCCGCATCGATTTGACCGGATGAATGAACAGACGGGACAGCGTGAGCATGGCGATCTCCAGATAAGCGGGCGTAGGCGACAAAAGAAGCTAACTTTATGATACCTGGCGTCGGGACGCTATAGCCTCGTGATCGGCAGAGTGAGAGGCGTGCGTGTCGCTTTCCAACAATGAGGCGTAATTAGGGTATAATGCGCAGCAATTTTCTCAAGAGTAATAGTGACGATATGAATTCTCTCTTTGCCAGTACGGCGCGTGGGCTCGAAGAGCTGTTGAAAAGTGAGCTGGACGCGCTGGGCGCGCAGGATCTGCAGGTGGTACAGGGAGGCGTTCACTTTGAAGCCGATGACCGTACGATGTATCAGAGTCTGCTGTGGAGCCGGCTGGCGTCGCGTATTTTGCTGCCGCTCGGCGAATTTGGCGTCTACAGCGACCTTGACCTCTATGTCGGCGTACAGAGCATCGACTGGACCGAACTGTTCGGCAGTCAGCATACCTTCGTGGTGCACTTCAGCGGCACCAACGAATCGATTCGCAACAGCCAGTTTGGCGCGTTAAAGGTCAAGGACGCCATTGTCGACTCCTTTACCCGTCAGAAGCTGCCGCGTCCCAATGTGGATCGCGAACAGCCCGATATCCGCATCAACGTCTGGCTGAATAAAGATCGCGCCAGCATCGCGCTGGATCTGAGCGGCGAGGCGCTGCATCAGCGCGGCTATCGTCAGCAGACCGGTCAGGCGCCGCTCAAGGAGAACCTGGCGGCGGCCATCGTGCTGCGCTCTGGCTGGCAGCCCGCCACGCCGCTGCTCGATCCCATGTGCGGATCCGGCACGCTGCTGATTGAAGCGGCGCTGATCGCCTGCGATCGCGCGCCGGGCCTGCTGCGCAGCCGCTGGGGCTTCACCCACTGGCGTCAGCATAACGATGCGCTGTGGCGCGAAGTGAAAAGCGAGGCGCAGCAGCGCGCGCGCGCGGGCACCGCCGCCGCACAGGCGCGCTTCTTCGGCTACGACAGCGACGGCCGCGTGCTGGAGTGGGCACAGGCTAACGCCCGCCGCGCCGGCGTCGCCGATCTCTTTACCTTTGCGCGTCAGGATGTGCTGCAGCTGAAAAACCCGCTGCCGGGCGAACAGCGCGGCACGGTGTTGAGCAACCCGCCTTACGGCGAACGTCTGGAGAGCGAGCCGGCGCTGATCGCGCTGCACAGCCAGCTTGGCCGCATCATGAAACAGCACTTCGGCGGCTGGGCCCTGTCGCTCTTCAGCGGGTCGCCTGAGCTGCTGAGCTGCCTGCAGCTGCGCGCGGAGCGCCAGTTCAAGGCGAAAAACGGCCCGATTGAGTGCGTGCAGAAGAACTATCAGCTGGCGGAAAACAGCAGCGCCAACGGCGCGCAGATCGCCGAGGATTACGCTAACCGCCTGCGTAAGAACATAAAGAAACTGGAGAAGTGGGCGCGTCAGGAAGGTATTGCCTGCTATCGCCTCTATGACGCCGACCTGCCGGAGTACAACGTGGCGGTGGATCGCTACGGCGAATGGGTGGTGGTGCAGGAGTACGCGCCGCCGAAGACCATTGACGCCGCGAAAGCGCGCCAGCGCCTGTTCGACGTTATCGGCGCGACGCTCAGCGTGCTGGAGCTGCCCGCCAACCGCCTGGTGCTGAAAACGCGCGAGCGGCAGAAAGGCAAGAATCAGTATCAGAAACTGGGCGAGAAGGGCGATTTCTTCGAGGTGCAGGAGTACAACGCGCGCCTGCTGGTTAACCTCACCGACTACCTGGACACCGGGCTGTTCCTGGACCATCGCATCGCGCGCCATATGCTCGGCAAAATGAGCAAGGATAAAGATTTCCTTAACCTCTTCTCCTATACCGGCAGCGCCAGCGTGCACGCCGGGCTAGGCGGCGCGCGCAGCACCACCACGGTCGACATGTCGCGCACCTATCTGGAGTGGGCGGAGCGCAACCTGCGTCTGAACGGCCTGACCGGCCGTCAGCATCGCCTGATGCAGGCTGACTGCCTGAGCTGGCTGCGCGAGAGCGACGAGACGTTCGATCTGATTTTTATCGACCCGCCGACCTTCTCCAACTCCAAACGCATGGAGGAGGACTTCGACGTGCAGCGCGATCATATTATGCTGATGCGCAACCTGAAGCGCCTGCTGCGCGCGGGCGGCACCATCATGTTCTCCAACAACAAGCGCGGCTTCAAAATGGATCTCGAAGGGCTGGCGTCGCTGGGCCTGAAGGCGCAGGACATTACCCAGAAAACCCTGTCGCAGGATTTTGCCCGCAACCGTCAAATTCACAACTGCTGGCTGATTACGCACGCCGGTAAGGAATAAGTTCAGATGTCATTAATCAGTATTCACGGCGCTTACCTCTCATTCAGCGATGCGCCGCTGCTCGACAACACCGAGCTGCATATCGAAGAGAACGAGCGTGTCTGTCTGGTCGGCCGTAACGGCGCAGGCAAATCGACCCTGATGAAGATCATCAACGGCGAGCAGCCGCTGGATGACGGCCGCATCATTTTTGAGCAGGACCTGGTGGTGGCGCGTCTGCAGCAGGATCCGCCGCGCAATATTACCGGCTCTGTCTATGACTTTGTGGCGGAGGGGGTGGAAGAGCAGGCCGAGCACCTCAAAGCCTATCACGCGATTTCCCATGCGGTGATGCTCGATCCCAGCGAGAAAAACCTCAACGAGATGGGGCGCCTGCAGACTATCCTCGACCACCACAATTTGTGGCAGCTGGAGAGCCGCATCAACGATGTGCTGCAGCAGATCGGCCTGGAGCCTGATACCGAGCTGTCGTCGCTGTCGGGCGGCTGGCTGCGCAAAGCGGCGCTGGGCCGCGCGCTGGTGAGTAACCCGCGCGTGCTGCTGCTGGATGAACCGACCAACCACCTCGATATTGAAACCATCGACTGGCTGGAAACCTTCCTGAAGACCTTCAGCGGCAGCATCGTCTTTATTTCCCATGACCGTTCGTTTATCCGCAATATGGCGACGCGCATCGTCGACCTCGATCGCGGCAAGCTGGTCTCCTGGCCGGGCAATTACGATCTTTACCTGGAAGGGAAAGAGGAGGCGCTGCGCGTAGAAGAGATGCAGAACGCCGAATTCGACCGCAAGCTGGCGCAGGAAGAGGTGTGGATCCGTCAGGGCATCAAGGCGCGCCGCACCCGTAACGAGGGCCGCGTGCGCGCGCTGAAAGCGCTGCGTCGCGAACGCTCCGAGCGCCGCGAAGTGATGGGCAAAGCCAATATGCAGGTGGGCGAAGCGTCGCGTTCGGGCAAAATCGTTTTCGAGCTGGAGCATGTCAACTACGGCGTGGGCGGCAAGACGCTGGTGCATGACTTCTCCGCGCAGGTGCAGCGCGGCGACAAGATCGCGCTCATCGGCCCGAACGGCTGCGGCAAAACCACGCTGCTGCGTCTGATGCTGCAGCAGCTGAAGGCCGACAGCGGCCGCGTGCACAGCGGCACCAAACTGGAAGTCGCCTATTTTGACCAGCATCGCGCCGAGCTGGATCCCGACCGCACCGTCATGGATAACCTGGCGGAAGGCAAGCAAGAGGTGATGGTGAACGGCAAGCCGCGCCATGTGCTCGGCTACCTGCAGGACTTCCTTTTTCATCCGAAACGCGCCATGACGCCGGTGCGCGCGCTCTCCGGCGGCGAGCGCAACCGCCTGTTGCTGGCGCGCCTCTTCCTGCGTCCCAGCAACCTGATGATCCTCGATGAACCGACCAACGACCTCGACGTCGAAACGCTGGAGCTGCTGGAAGAGCTGATCGACGGCTATCAGGGCACCGTGCTGCTGGTGAGCCACGATCGTCAGTTCGTCGACAACACCGTGACCGAATGCTGGATTTTCGAAGGCAACGGCGAAATCGGCAGCTTCGTCGGCGGCTATCACGACGCGCAGCAGCAGCGCGCCGCCTACAAACAGCAAAAAAGCGCCCAGGGAAACAAGCCCGCCGCCGCGGCGAAACCGGCGGCGGAAAAAGCTGACGGCGCGAAACGCAGCGGCGGTAAGCTAAGCTATAACCTGACGCGAGAGCTGGAGCAGCTGCCGCAGAAGCTGGAGTCGCTGGAGGCGCGCATTGGCGAGCTACAGGCGAAAATGAGCCATCCTGACTTCTTCAGCCAGCCGCATGACCAGACTCAACCGGTGCTGGACGCGCTGGCGCAGACCGAGCAGGAGCTGGAAACGGCGTTCGCTCGCTGGGAAGAGCTGGAAGCGCTGAAAAACGGCGCGTAACCATAAGGGAGTCGGGATGTGTTCAGCCGCTGAAAGCCAGGCGTGGATGCTCTGTCCACAATGCGATTTAATGGTGAAACTGCCGGAGGTGCCGCAGGGTAGCCGCGCCTCCTGCCCGCGCTGCCATTCGGTGCTGACCGCCAACTGGCCCGAGCCGCGCAAGCGGCCGACCGGCTACGCGCTGGCGGCGCTGTTTATGCTGCTGCTGGCTAACCTGTTTCCCTTTATCACCATGAAGGTCGCGGGCCTCAGCAGCCAGATCTCGCTGCTGGAGATCCCGCAGGTGATGGTGTCAGAGAATTACAGCAGTCTGGCCACGCTGTTTCTGGCATTCGTTCAGGCGATCCCCGTGCTCTGTATGCTGACCATTATTCTGCTGGTCAACCGCATACCGATGCCGGTCAGCCTGCGTCTGGGGCTGGCGCGCATCCTGTTCCAGCTGCGCAACTGGGGCATGGCGGAGATCTTTATGGCCGGGGTGCTGGTCAGTTTCGTCAAGCTGATGGCCTACGGCGATATTGGTCTGGAAACCAGCTTCTGGCCCTGGTGCCTGTTCTGCCTGCTGCAACTGCGCGCCTTTCAGTGCGTGGATCGACGCTGGCTGTGGGATCAGATCGCGCCGATGCCGCCGCTGCCGCATGCGCCGGAAAAGGGCGTCAGCGGGCTGGAGCAGGGGATGCGCTCCTGTCCCTGCTGCACCGCAATTCTGGCCGCGGACCAGCCTGACTGTCCACGCTGCGGCGTCATAGCCGCGCCGCGCCGTAAACACAGCCTGCAGTGGACGCTGGCGCTGCTGTTTACTTCGCTGATGATCTATATTCCCGCCAACCTGCTGCCGATTATGGTGACCGAAACCCTCGGCACGCCTTATCCGTCTAATATTATGGCGGGCGTGATCCTGCTCTGGAGCGACGGATCTTATCCGGTGGCGCTGGTGATTTTTATCGCCAGCATCATGGTGCCGTCGCTGAAGATGCTGGCGATTGGCTGGCTCTGCTGGAACGCCAGCGGGCGCGGCCAGCGCGACAGCGAAAGAATGCACCTGATTTATGAAATCGTCGAATTTGTCGGCCGCTGGTCGATGATCGACGTGTTTGTTATCGCCGTGCTCTCTGCGCTGGTGCGCATGGGGCAGCTGATGAATGTTTATCCCGCAACGGGGGCGCTGCTGTTTGCGCTGGTGGTGATCCTGACCATGATCGCCGCCATGACGTTTGACCCGCGCCTGACCTGGGATCGCGTACGGGAACACACTACAAAGGAGCCGCGCCTTGACGGAAAATAACCACGGCCATGCCAAAGTTGACCAGATTAAACGCTGGTCGCCGGTATGGATTGTCCCCATCGTGACGCTGTTGATCGGCGGATGGATCCTGTTCTACCACTTCAGCCATCTCGGGCCGGAAGTGATCCTTATTACGGAAAACGCGGAAGGGATTGAAGCGGGGAAAACCACCATTAAAAGCCGCAGCGTTGAGGTCGGCACGGTAGAAAAAGCGGAGCTGACCGACGACCTGCATCACGTTGAAATCACCGCGCGGCTTAACTCCGGTATGGAAAAGCTGCTGCACGGCGACAGCGTGTTCTGGGTGGTGAAGCCGCAGATTGGCCGCGAGGGGGTAACTGGCCTGAATACGCTGCTCTCCGGCGCCTATATCGAACTGCAGCCGGGTAAAAAAGAGGAGCCAAAAGAGCGCTATGAGCTGCTTGACGCGCCGCCGCTGGCACCGCCGGACGCCAAAGGCATCCGCATTACGCTCGACAGCAAAAAAGCGGGGCAGCTCAACGCCGGCGATCCGGTGCTGTTTCGCGGCTATCGCGTCGGCACCGTGGAGACCAGCACCTTTGATACCGATAAGCGCATGATGACCTACCAGCTGTTTATCGCCGCGCCCTACGATCGGCTGGTGACCACCAATGTACGTTTCTGGAAAGACAGCGGCATCGCGGTGGATATGTCAGCATCCGGCATGCGCGTCGAGATGGGCTCGCTGACGACGCTGTTCAGCGGCGGCGTCAGTTTCGACGTGCCGGACGGCTGGGATTTAGGCCAGGCGGCAGCGAACAACGCCGACTATCATCTGTTCGACGATCAGCGCAGCATCCAGGATTCGCTCTACACTAATCACGTTGATTTCCTGATGTTCTTCACCGATTCGATTCGCGGCCTGCAAGTGGGCGCGCCGGTTGAGTTCCGCGGCATCCGTCTGGGTACGGTGGCGCAGGTGCCCTTTATGAACAAAGGGGTGAATCAGGCGTTGAATAACGACTATCGCGTGCCGGTGCTGATCCGCATTGAGCCCGATCGCTTTATCGCCAGACTCGGTCAGGACTTCAACCTGGAGCAGCATCTGCAGGACGGCAAAAAACGTGGCCTGCGCGCTTCGCTGAAAACCGGCAACCTGCTCTCCGGCTCGCTCTATATCGATCTCGACTTCTACGATAACGTGCCGGCTTATAAAGGCCCGAACAAAATTGCAGGCTACGAGATCATTCCGACCACCAGCGGCGGCCTGAGCCAGATCCAGCAAAAACTGGTGGCGGCGCTCGACAAGATCAACGCCTTGCCGCTTAACAATGTGGTGACCGAGGCGACCGGCACGCTGAAAGAGAGCCAGCGCACGCTGCGTGAAATGCAGGGCACGCTGAAAAACCTCAATCAGATCACCGCCAGCCCGGCGATGAAAACGCTGCCGGAAGATATGCAGCAAACGCTGCGCGAGCTGAACCGCAGCATGAAGGGGCTGCAGCCTGGCTCCCCGGCCTATAACAAGCTGGTGGGCGATATGCAGCGACTCGATCAGGTGCTGCGTGAACTGCAGCCGGTATTGAAAACGCTTAATACCAAGAGCAACGCGCTGGTCTTCGAGGCCAAACCGGGTCAGGATCCACAGCCAAAGAGGGCGAAACAGTGAGAAAAGGAGCCGTTTTTTGCGCCGCGCTGCTGTTAAGCGCGTGCAGCAGCACCATCGATAACACCTACTACCAGCTGCCGTCGAAGCCGGCGGCGATGCAGGTTCGCAGCGGCGGTGAAGCGCAGCCGCCAGCGCTGTGGGTTCAGCAGGTGGCGGTGCCTGATTACCTGGCGGGCAACGGCCTGGTCTATCAGACCAGCGACGTAAAGTACGTTATTGCCGCCAATAATCTCTGGGCCAGCCCGCTGGACCAGCAGCTTCAACAAACGCTGGTGGCGAACCTGAGTAAGGCGCTGCCCGGCCGGCTGGTTTCCGCTGCGCCGCTGGGCGAAAAGCATGACACGCTGAGCGTGACGGTAACCGGATTTCAGGGCCGCTATGACGGACGCGCCGTGGTGAGCGGCGAATGGGTGCTGCAGCATAATGGTCGTGTGGTGAAGCAGGGATTCGACGTGGCGCTGCCGCAGAACGAGGATGGCTATGACGCGCTGGTGCGCACTCTGGCTATCGGCTGGCAGCAAACTGCGCAGCAAATTGCCAATGCGGCGATAACCACAGAATAAAATTCGCTAAAGATGTTGCTCAGCCCCTGGTTGTCGTCAGCGAAATGCGGCGGCAAACAGGGGCTTTTTTGCTGCCGCTTCAAGGCGATAAAGGCAGCGGCCAGGCTGCGCGAGAGCAAAATCATGGCGATTTAGCGTCAAAATGATGACACTGGCGTGAAATTTGCGCATTGACCTTTCCGGTCAGGGCAGGTAGAACTTAATAGTGGTTGAGTAATAATTCGCCACTCTATTTCTTTCCACCAGATTCCACAGACCTGATATGAGGGATACGGAGTATGAAGAGACAGAAACGAGACCGCCTTGAACGCGCTCATGCACGTGGCTACCAGGCCGGTATTACAGGACGCTCAAAAGAGATGTGTCCGTATCAGATGATTGAGGCTAAGTCTCACTGGTTGGGAGGTTGGCGACAAGCCATGGAGGACAGGTCAGTTACGGTGTAATCGACCGTCAGGAAAAGGAAGAAACCTCCGCGCTGGCGGAGGTTTTCATTTGTGCAATCAGAAAGCGTTGGTGTCTTTGAACAGACCGACTTTCAAATCGCTGGCAGAGTAAATCAGATTACCATCAACGAAGACTTCGCCATCGGCAACGCCCATCACCAGCTTACGGTTAATGACGCGCTTGAAGTGAATGCGATAGGTCACTTTTTTTGCGGTCGGCAGCACCTGGCCGGTAAATTTCACCTCGCCAACGCCCAGCGCGCGGCCTTTGCCTTCGCCGCCCAGCCAGCCCAGATAGAATCCTACCAGCTGCCACATTGCGTCCAGACCGAGACAGCCCGGCATGACCGGATCGCCGATAAAGTGGCAGGCAAAAAACCATAAGTCCGGATTGATATCCAGTTCGGCTTCAACGAAACCTTTGTCGAACTTACCGCCATCTTCGGTCATCTTGACCACGCGGTCCATCATCAACATGTTGCCTGACGGAAGCGGCGGACCGTTCTCGCCAAACAGTTCACCGCGACCTGACGCAATCAGGTCCTCTTTGCTATAGGATTCGCGTTTATCAACCATGTTTTCAATAAGCCTTGTTTTAGTAGAGCACGAAGTTTAGCGAACAGCTGTACGCTGGGCAATTCAATCAGTTCTGGTTAAACCAGTTTAGCCAGCGAAGCGGCCAGGGGCGATGACTCGCTTCCTGCTGATTGAGTTGGGTAATACGATCCTGAATCCGGCGCAGCAGCGCGTCGCCGTTATCCTCTTCGCTGCGCCAGACCACGCCGGTCAGCAACGGCAGCGCCTCATCGGCGCGATCGATCGCCCAGATATGAAAACGGCCCTGTTCAACCGCGTCGACCACGTCCTGGCTCAGGCAGAGGTGACGTACGTTGCACGCCGGAATGATGACGCCCTGCTGGCCGGTCAGTTCGCGTTCGTTGCAGATAGTGAAGAAACCTTCAATCTTCTCGTTTAAACCACCGACCGGCTGAACATTGCCGAACTGATCGACCGATCCGGTAACGGCAATTTGCTGATTAATCGGCTGATTAGCCAGCGCGCTGACGAGGGCGCAGAGTTCCGCCAGCGAGGCGCTGTCGCCATCGACCTCCGAGTAGGATTGTTCGAAGACCAGCGATGCCGAGAAGGGCAGCTGCTGATCGAGCTCCAGCTCGGCGATAAGATAAGCCTGCATAATCATCATGCCTTTGGCATGGATGTTCCCGCCCAGCTCAGCTTTGCGTTCGACGTCGGTAAACTCGCCGTCGCCCGGATGTACCACGCAGGTAATGCGCGAAGGTTCGCCCCACGGGCGCGGATGGCCAGGAAACTCAACCACGGAAAGACCGTTGATTTGGCCGACCACTTCGCCTTCGGTTTCAATCAAGATCTGCTTCAGCAGAATTTCGTCGCGCATGCGCTCGGCGAGGAAAGCTTCGCGCCAGCCGCGTACGTCCAGGGCGCTGACCAGGGCCGCCTCGCTGAGCGCATTCTCCTGGGCGAAGGCTTCGCGCATCTGACGCAGCAGCCAGCGCGGGCAGAGCGGCAGCACTTCCTGATCGCCGGTATAACGCACCGCTTCGCGGATCAGCGGCGGCCAGAAATCGGCCTGCGGAGCGGGCAGTCCCGCCTGCAGCGCAACATCCTGCGCCCAGCGGCACCAGGCGAGCATGTCATCTTCATCGACGACCTGCATGTTTTCTTCAAATTCAGTATAGATCGCCATCTCGTGCAGTTCGGAATCGCTCTCCTGAAACGCCGCCAGCGCATCGCGATCGCCGCAGAGCACCAGCTTCAGGCTAAGCGGAAGCGGAGGTACAGAGACGGGCAGAGGATGACGTTCATCGGGCGATTGCCATTCCAGGCGACCCAGCTGGATAGCGCGTTTCAATCGCAGCCACAGCAGCGGCTGTGCCTGCAGGGTACGCAGCGACAGCACCAGCGTTCCGCCATTCGCGCGGTGGATCAGGCCCGGCTCAAGCTGCAGGCGGTCGCGATGCAGGCGCACGCAGCCAAACAGCTGCTCGTTCTCAACCCACTCCGCAAAATGAATTTGACCGCTGCCGGTAAAAGGATGCGAGGCATCGCCAGGGGGTTGAAGGGTCACGTTATCCGCGATGATATGATAATGTCCGCCGAACAGCTCATTGGGGTTGTCGGTAACGCGCTCCATCTGGCGCGCAATAAGCGCCAGGTAGTCCAGGTTTTCCTGACTACACACCAGCAGAAGGGGAAAGCCCTCGTTCTGCTGAGCGAGGCAGGCCAGCGCATTCAGCAAACGCGGCTGTACCGTCGCCAGGCTATCGGTCTCTTCTTCGGTAATACGGGAGAAAACGGACGCGTATCCGGTAATATTCGGCTGCAGGTCTTGCCAGGAAAGTTGGGAACTGGTCAAAATAATCGCATTTGGTTGATTAAAGAAAAGCGGGATTATACAGGAAACCCCTTTGTTAAGCACTGCATGGTTCGGATTAACCCTGAGACAGACAACGCCTTTTTCCTTACTGCATCCAGCAAAAAAACTGTTATCCTAAGTTTGTTACGCGGTCACGATGAGATTCCGATGAAATACCAACAACTCGAAAATCTTGAAAGTGGATGGAAATGGAAATACCTGGTAAAAAAACACCGGGAAGGCGAGCCGATCACGCGTCATCTTGAACGCAGCGCCGCGCAGGCAGCCGTAGATGAACTGCTCGCAATAGAAAATCGTCCGGTCGATGTGGCTGAATGGATCGCGCAACATATTCATCCAGACCTGGATAATCGGCTCAAACAGACCATTCGTGCGCGCCGCAAACGGCATTTCAACGCTGAGCATCAGCACACGCGTAAGAAATCGATCGATCTGGAGTATCTGGTGTGGCAGCGACTGGCAGGGCTGGCGCAGCGCCGCGGCTGCACGCTATCGGAAACTATCGTTCAGCTGATCGAAGATGCCGAGCGTAAAGAGAAATACGCTACCCAGATGTCGAGCCTGAAACAGGATCTGCAGGCGATTCTCGGCAAATCAGAAACGGGCAGCGACTAGCGTGGCGCATAAAAGCCAGAAAAGAGACATAAAAAAACCCCGCTTTGCGGGGTTTTTTCTTACGAAATAACTTAAGCCTGCGGCTGAGTTACAACGTCTTTGATGCCTTTCACGTCGATTTCTACGCGACGGTCCGGACCCAGGCAGTCGATCAGAGCCTGACGGCCTTTCACGCTGTCACAGGTGTTGCCGGTAACTGGGTTAGATTTACCCATGCCACGTGCAGAGATCTTGTTAGACGGGATACCTTTAGAGACCAGGTAGTCAACCACTGACTGAGCGCGTTTCTCAGACAGTTTCTGGTTGTACTGCTCAGAGCCGATGCGGTCAGTGAAGCCCAGAACGACGACTGAACCATCTTTCGGATCCATTGAGCTCAGCTGGCTGTACAGCTGATCCAGCGCCTGCTGGCCTTCCGGCTTCAGGGTAGCTTTGTTGAAGGTGAACAGCACGTCAGACTTCAGGGTGAAACGCTTGGTTTCAACAACTGGAGCCGGTGCCGGAGCCGGAGCAACAACCGGTGCAACTTCATCCTGACCGAAGCGGTATGAAACGCCTACGCTCAGCATGCCGTTGTCAGGACGAGCGCCAACGGTCTGTGCGTCGCCGATGTTGTTCACCCACTGGTAGTCCAGACGCGTTGCCCAGTTCTGAGTCAGAGCGTATTCAACACCCACTGCTGCCAGCGGAGAAACGCCGGTGTCGTGGTTGCTGATGCGGCCGTTGACAACGTTGTTCTGCGTTGCGTCAGCGCGCCATACCATACCACCCAGACGGGTGTAGACATCCAGATCGTCAGTGATCGGATAGCTCAGTTTAGCAGCCAGCTGAACGCCCTGTGCTTTGAATGCGCCGTTGTTTACGGTGCCTTTGTTCGGCATACGGCCAAGCCAGTCGTAGCCCAGCTCGAAGCCCAGGTACGGGTTAGCCTGGTAACCTACGAATGCACCAGCGCCAAGCTGTGATTCGTGAGTCGGACCATTGTTGTTGCCATAACCGTTACCGTAGTAACCAGTATCGTGATACTGAGACCAGCCCAGTTTAGCACCGGTATACCAGGTGTCATCTTTCGGAGCGGCCTGCGCTACGGTAGCGAAGCCAGCCAGTGCCACTGCAATTGCGATAGCTGTCTTTTTCATTTTGCGCCTCGTTATCATCCAAATAGGCAATGAGCAAAAAGGGATGCTCTTGGTTGTAATCCTTCGCCGGGTTAATACGCTCGCTTATGACTCTACCGCTAAAAAACGGAGATTATTGAGCACCCTGGCGAGGTAAAGTCTACAACGAGATTGGAAAGTTACAAGTATGATGTGAGGGGATGCTGCAAAAAAACAGGGCTTTATACACATATTCTAACATTTCGCCCGGTCTTAATGCCGTCGTGCTTCAAGGCAAAATGCAGCTAAACCATTGTCAAAGCTGGAGGGAAAAGAATCAGTGGTTTAGCTGTAACAAAAAAGGTAAACGGCGCGAGAAAAATCCTATTTTTACTTAATGAAACAAATCCGACTGAATTTTTAGCCCTTTATTTGGTCGCAGCGTGGGTTCGCTCATCCCGTTTGGGCGCATAATCAACCCTAACGCTTTTCCTTCTGCCGCCGCCTGTTCTAATTCGCGCCGCTCTTCTTCATCTAAATCATAGGGTATCCACGCCAGCACGACGCTGTAATTTCCTGTGCGCAAAGCTTTAATCATCGCCTCAACAGAGGTGCAACGCTCAGAATCCGCAACGTGCATGCTTTTTTCCAGCGGCAAACCTGACTGCTGCAGCCAGGCGCGATTGAGCTTGTGCGCGGGCGTCAGCCACAGCTGCCAGCGAGACTCCTGGCTGAGCTGTTGCAGTAACGGCAGCAGCAACATTTGCATCATGCCGGGCTGCTCGCTGTAGCGCAGTTCCGTAATCCAGCCGCTGTGCTGCGAAGGCTGGGAAGCGGAAACGTGACGGTGAGCAAAGCCTGCATTATTAAAGTGTTGGGTGCGCATAAGTTAACCACTCAGCATTGGACTGTATGGATATACAGTAATGACTTCCTGGATAAAGATCAACCTCAAATTTGGAAAACGGCTCGCAAAAAAGAGAGAAGGTCGGGCTCGAACAAAAGAATTAATTGAACCCTTAATTGATTTTTTCTATATCTCTAACGGATTGATAGTGATGGTTTTTTATTAATTGAACACAAGGAGAGCGTGTCATGAAAAAACAGCACCCTGTTGTAGAACGGTCCCGCAATCGTCTGGCCGCGTTAGGCCACATTGAGTCGCGCACTCAGTTCGGCGGCTATGCGCTGGCGGTGGAAAAAGTCGTTTTCGCTCTCATCAATGACGACGCGCTTTATCTGCGCGCCAGCGAAGCGCTGAGGGAGTATGCAGCGCGGCAGCCGATGCAGCCGCTGGTGTTTCGCAAGCGCGGCACCGAGGTGAGCCTTAACTACTATCGCGTCGACGACGCGCTCTGGCGCGATACCGATCGCCTGCTGTCGCTCTCCGCCGCCTCGCTGCGCACCGCTCAACAGGAGACGCTGGCTAAACAGCGGCCGCTGCGGCTGAAAGACCTGCCCAATCTCAGCCTGCGCATGGAGCTCTTGCTGCATGAGGCAGGCGTAAGAAGCGTGCGCCATCTGAAAGAGCTGGGAGCAAAACGGTGCTGGCTCAGGCTCAGAGCAATCAACCAACATATCGGCTTTAAAACGTTGCTGGCGCTGGAAGGGGCGATAGAAGGACGCCATGAGGCCGCCCTGCCGCAAACGGTCAGGGCGGAACTGAGTGAATGGTATCAGGAGACGTTGAAAGGCGACGGCGCTTAAGGCTGCGCCAGCGTCCTGCGCAGACGGGCGATTTCTGGCAGCAGCGCGACCAGCAAGCCCAGCTGCTGCAGCACCAGCGGAGCGCGTGTCTCCTGATTGGCAGCCATATCGCTGATGCGCTGCGTCAGCGCGCTCTGCATTGCTTCCGCTTCGGCGTCGCTCACCACGTCGGTTTGCAGCACATCTTCGACATAGCAGACCGTGTCGTCGAGCAGCGTCAGCAGTGCGCCGTCGTTCAGCTTATCGCGGTGTGCCCCCAGCGCAGAAATATAGCTCAGGAAAGAGTGGTTAAGGCAGAGCAGCTGGAAAGCGGACTCTTTATGTTTCTGCTGCGTCCGCGACTCGCCGCTCATATTGGAGACCACCGAAGCCAGCTCAGCATCAGCGTTGTGAGCGTCGCGGCGCGCGATACGATAGGCGAGGCGGTTATCTTTGCCCTGGTGATACTGCTCCATAATCGCATCCAGATAGCGACAGTTAGCGTTCAGGGTACGCGCCGCCACGGCAGGCAGCTGGCGAAAACGCCAGTCAGGCCAGATAAACGCCACCGCCAGCCAGGCGAGGGCGCATCCCAGCAGCGTGTCCACGATGCGCGGCAGCGCCACCTCGAATCCCTCTCCCAGCAAATTAAAGCAGAGCAGCACCAGCAGCGTGATAAAGAGCGTCGCCTGCGCGTACTGCACCTGACGAAAGGCGAAAAACAGCACGCCGCTGACCACGATCAGCACCAGTTGGCCTTCGGTCGAGGGCACCAGCCAGAGCACCGGCAGGCCGATAGCGATGCCCGCCAGCGTACCGCCGATACGCAGCGCAAGCCTGCGCCGCGTGGCGTTATAGTTAGGCTGGCAGACAAACAGGCTGGTAAGCAGGATCCAGTAGCCGCGATCGAGGCCGGTAATCTGAATAAAGCCGTAGCCGATACAGAGCACCACCGTCATGCGCACCGCATGACGGAACAGCGCGGAGGCGGGGGTCATATGGCGGCTCAGCCGCAGGCGAATGTCGCTCCAGCCGCTGAGCCCTTCGCGCGACAGTCGGTTATCGCTCGCCAGGTTTTCGCTGGCTAACGACTGCTCAGACTCTATCGATCCCAGCTGCGCGTCGATAGCGCGCAAATTGCGCAACAGCCAGAAAAGCGGACGCAGATGGGGCGCATCAGGCTCGTTTTGCTGCAGGCGCTCCAGCGCCGTCTGCAGACGATCGAAGGCGCGCTCGAAGCGCGGGTCGTGCTCCCAGCGTTCGCGCAGCAAAATGCACTGCGAGAGCTGACGGCATGCCTGCGCCTGCATATTTAGCAGCCGCTGAAAGCGGAACAGGATCTCGTTGTAACGCCAGTCGTCGCGCAGCAGATGATACTGCAGATGGGAGGAGCTGGCGCGCTCGTGGATATCCTGCGCCACAAAGTAGTAGTGCAGGCTGCGGCGGGTGCTGCGCGAACCGCGATCGCCGCGCAGGCGGCTCTGCAGCGTGCTTTTTGTCAGATTGAGCTGCGCCACCAGCTGGCTGTTGACCATTGCGGTGCGGATCAGCGTGGCGTCATCCTGCGCCTCGCCGTCGGGATCGAACAGATTCGCCTTGGCTTCAAGATACTGCGCCAGCTGCGCGTAGCTGCCCGCCAGCTGTTCCTGCACCGGCCGCACTGGGAACATCAGATGGCCGAGCAGCGTCAGCACGTTGTACCAGAGCGCCCCGACCAGCAGCATTATTGGCTGCATATACCATTGTGAAAAGAGCCCGATGCCCAGCATGGTGTAAATGGCAATCAAGAGCGCGCCAAAGGCGATGGTGGCGTAGCGCTGACCAAGCGCGCCCAGCAGAATAAAGCCCCAGGTGGAGAGCGCCAGGCCGACCATAAAGGCCAGCGGATGGGGAAACAGCAGCTCTACCGACACCGAGGCGATACAGAAGCAGAGCAGGGTAATCAGCAGATTGCGCAGCCGACCGGTAAGGCGATCGTCGAGATCGGCCAGCGCCGCGGCCACCACGCCGAGCGTCAGCGGGATGGTCCAGTCTATCTGATGCAGCCACCAGGGCACCGCCGCACAGCCGGTCAGCGCCAGAAAAATGCGCAGCAGATAGCGCCAGCTGCTGTTAAAGAGATAGTTGCGCCAGCCCGGCAAGGCGTTGGACATCATGTGGCGGCCTCAGTAGCGCCGACGGGCGCTGGCGTCGCGCGCGGCGCGCGCTTCTTCAACCGAGACCACGCGGCGGCCAACCGGCCAGAGCGCGATAGCGGCGATTTTAAAGTTGGCGAGGCCCACTGGAATGCCGATGATGCTGATGCACTGTACGATGCCGGTAGAGATATGGGTCAGGCAGAGCCACCAGCCGAAAAAGATCAGCCAGAAAATATTGAGGAAGGTGCCGCCGGTGTTCATCAGCGCGCTTTTACTCTCCGGGCGCAGCACGTCCACATGCACCGCCTCGTTGCCGTAAGGCAGCAGAGAGAGTTTGGTGATTTCCCAGCAGGAGCGCGTCAGCGGCAGGGTAAAGATCAGGACGATACTCACCAGCGTGGCGAACAGCCAGCAAAGGGTGGTGATAAACCCGCCGAGGATAAAGTTGAGAATGTTTAACACAGTGCGCATGGCGTTTTTTTCCTTTTGCTTTCCGCAAGATGTGCCGCCAAGTTTAGCCTGTTTTAAGGCTGGAGCGCCAAGAGTCTGACAGGTAAACTCCCGATATTCTTTTCCCAGGTTCGACGGTGTGGACATGGAACTCAAAGCGACATCGATGGGCAAACGGCTTGCCCAGCATCCCTATAATCGGGTACGCCTGCTGGCGGCCGGGGTGGAAGTAAGCGGCGACCGGCACGAATACCTGATTCCTTTCAACGAGCTGCTTGATATCAGCTGCAAGCGCGGCATGGTCTGGGGCGAGCTGGAATTTTTACTCCCTGACGACAAAGTAGTGCGGCTGCACGGCACTGAATGGCAGGAGACGCAGCGCTTCTACCACTATCTGCTGCAGGCCTGGCAGGCGTGGAGCGCCGAGATGAGCGCGATTTGCGCCGGGGTGCTGGATGAACTCAGGCAGGAGATCGCGCGCTTCGGCGAGCAGGATCGCTGGATCAAGCGCAGCGAGCTGCAGGCGCTGCGCGCCACCATCGAGAAACAGTTCGCCGCGCTGCCGCTGCCGCTGGCGCGCCTTGAGCAGTTCAGCGGCTGCCGCGAGCCTTACCTGCTTTGCCAGCGCTGGCTGGAGCAGGGCGAGGCGGCGCTGCGTCAGCGCAACCGCGACTGGACGGCGCGCATGCTCAGCGCCCATCACGATTTTTTCGCCTCGGTGGAAACTTCGCCGCTCAACCTGTCGCAGAGCGAAGCGGTGGTGAACGGCGAAGATGCGGTGCTGGTGCTTGCTGGCGCAGGCAGCGGCAAAACCTCGGTGCTGGTGGCGCGGGCGGGCTGGCTGCTCAGGCGCAAGCTGGCCGCGCCCGATCAAATTCTGCTGCTGGCGTTTGGGCGTCAGGCGGCGGAAGAGATGAACGATCGCATTCGGTCGCGACTGGGCGTCACCGACATTCAGGCGCGCACCTTTCACGCGCTGGCGCTGCACATTATCCGCGAAGGCAGCAATAAGCAGCCGGTCATCAGCAAACTAGAGAGCGATACCGCGGCGCGTCACGCCCTGCTGATCGACAGCTGGCGTCAGCAGTGCGACGAGAAGAAGGCGCAGGCGAACGGCTGGCGCCAGTGGCTGCGCGACGAGCTGGAGTGGGAGCTGCCTGAAGGGCACTTCTGGCAGGACGATCGGCTGGCGAAACGGCTGGCATCGCGCCTCGAACGCTGGCTGGGACTGATGCGCATGCACGGCGGCGCGCAGGCGGCGATGATCGCTGACGCGCCGGAAGAGGTGCGCGAGCTGTTCGGCAAACGAGTGAAGCTGATGGCGCCGCTGCTGAAAGCCTGGAAAAGCGCGCTGAAAGAGGAGGGCGCAGTCGATTTTTCCGGGCTAATCCATCAGGCCGTGGCAATTCTCGACAAGGGACGCTTTATCAGCCCGTGGAAACATATCCTGGTAGACGAATTTCAGGATATCTCGCCGCAGCGCGCCGCCCTGCTTGCGGCGCTGCGTCAGCAAAACAAGCGCGCCACGCTGTTCGCCGTGGGCGACGACTGGCAGGCGATCTATCGCTTCACCGGCGCAGAGATGACGCTGACCACTGCCTTTCATCACTACTTCGGCGACGGCGATCGCTGCGTGCTGGATACCACCTATCGCTTTAACGATCGCATCGGCGATATTGCTAACCGCTTCATCCAGCAGAACCCGCACCAGCTGCGCAAGCCGCTCAACAGCCCGATCAAAGGCAGTAAAAAAGCCGCAGGCCTGCTACCGCAGGAGCAGCTGGAGCCGCTGCTGAACAAGCTGAGCGGCTACGTAAAACCAGACGAGCGGGTGCTGCTGCTGGCGCGCTATCACCATCTGCGCCCGGACGTGCTGGATAAAGCGAAAACACGCTGGCCGAAGCTTAACCTCGACTTTATGACTATTCACGCCAGCAAAGGACAGGAAGCGGATGTCGTTATTCTGCTGGGCTTGCAGGCGGGCAAAGAGGGCTTTCCCGCCGCGGCGCGTGAATCGGTCATTGAGCAGGGACTGCTGCCGTCGCCGGAGGATTTCCCGGATGCGGAGGAGCGGCGGCTGGCCTATGTGGCGTTAACGCGCGCGCGCCAGCAGGTCTGGATGCTTTACGATCGCGAACAGCCTTCGCGCTTCGTCGAGGCGTTTCGTCAGCTCGGCGTGCCGCTACTGCGTAAAGCCTGATTAGCTCAGGCGCGCCTGCAGATAACGCTGATAGTCGGGGATGGCGATCTCCACCGTCTGGGCAAACAGCGGCGACTGAATAATAAAGTTGGCCGTGGCGCGGTTGGTCGCAACCGGAATGTTCCAGACGGTGGCGAGGCGCAGCAGCGCCTTCACATCGGGATCGTGCGGCACCGCATTAAGCGGGTCCCAGAAAAAGATCAGCACGTCAATTTTGCCTTCCGCAATCAACGCGCCCACCTGCTGGTCGCCGCCCATCGGGCCGCTCAGCATCGCATTCACGTTCAGGCCTGTATGGCGATTAATCAGATTGCCGGTGGTGCCGGTGGCGTAAAGAGTGTGAGGTTCAAGGATGGGCTGGTTCTCTTTGACCCAGTCAAGCAGCGAGGCCTTGCAGTGGTCGTGCGCAACGAGGGCGATATGTTTGCTGAGGCCAAGCGTGCGGGTGGTCTGTTCCATAAAGAGGTCCTGATGAAGTCGCGTGCGAAGAAGAGTGGCACGAGTTTACCCTGCGTCTTTCGCGCCTATCAACTTGTCCTTAACAATTTGACCAGCGACATAAATTGCTGGCGGGTCGCCTGATCGAAGCGATGAAACCAGCGTTTAATGGCGGGCGACTGCGCTTCGTCTATCCAGACAAACTCGGCTTCAGCGGGCGGGCGGTTAGCCGCACCGTCGCGTACGGCGGCGAAATGGGGAACGGAGGCGATCTGGCCGTTGCGGTTATAGCGGATCATCGCCTTTTCCATATCGTTTTCCGCGGAGAGAGGCAGGCGATCGCGTCGAATATCGATCTCTTTGCCGCGCTCGTCGACCAGCTGGAAGTTGAGCGTGCGGTCGAAGTGGTGGCGCTCGCGGCGGTTTTCCAGCGCGGGCAGGCGAATGGTGATGGTTTTAACCTGGGCGTTGAAGGTGACGATCATCGGCGCAGACTGATAGCGCAGCGACGCATCTTTGCGGGCGTCGCGCAGCTGTTCGACGCGAAAGAGAAACTGATGCTGCCCGCGCTCCAGCTCAAGGCTGTCGGCGCCTTTTAGCAGCGAACCAGAAATTTTGCGCCCGTCCAGCACCAGCAGATCGATCTGCGGATCAAGCTTCAGCGTGATGGCGTGACAGGTTGCCGAGATGAGGAGAACAGTCAACCCCGTCACGGCCAGAGAGAGTTTCATGTAGACTCCAGAATAGGGCGCAAAGTTTTGTGTGTAGCAAATTCTTACATTATGGCAGTAAATTTACATTTGAACATATTTTTTTGTGCGCCAGTGCAAAATTCCCTTTTCTGGAGAGCGGCTCGCTTAACGGGCAACGCTACATTTAATGCTCTGAAATAAGGAGAGAAAGATGAACGATCAAACTATTCGCGACGTGTTAACGCGCACTCAGCGCATTGCACTGGTAGGCGCCAGCGATCGTCCAGACCGACCGAGCTACGGCGTGATGAAATATCTGCTGGAGCAGGGCTACGAGGTGGTGCCGGTGAGTCCGAAACTGGCCGGGCAGACGCTGCTGGGCCAGACCGCCTACGCGAAACTGGAAGAGGTCCCGGGCAAAATCGATATGGTTGATGTGTTTCGCCATTCAGAAGCGGCGTGGGGCGTAGCGCAGGAAGCGATTGCGGCAGGCGCGGATACTCTCTGGCTGCAGCTGGGCGTGATCAACGAGCAGGCCGCCGTACTGGCGCAGGATGCCGGTCTGACCGTGATTATGGATCGCTGTCCTAAAATAGAAATTCCGCGTCTGGGCGTGACGCGACAGAAACCGTAGTATCACAGGCGGCGCAGAAGTGCCGCCTGCGATCAGTGGCGCAGGCGCGGTGCCTGCAGCTGCTGGCGAATGGATGCGGCCAGCTCGTCCATCTCCGGCTGTTCCGGATGCTCCGAACTGGTTTCGCCGGAAAGCTGTATCTCAGCGATATAGGTGTGCACCTGATCGCCTTCTTCATCTTCCATCACCACGTGATACCAGGGCGCGCGGCGCAGCGTTTCGGTCGCGCCGACCTCGTCAAGCTTCGGCGTATCCAGCGAATATTCGGGATCGACATCGACTATTACGCCCAGCACGCCCGAAAGGCGGTGGCGAACCTGCTGACCAATACCAAATTTAGTGGCAATCATAGTGACCTCCAGAAAAACTGCCTCCTGATCAATATGGCGTCAGAAGGCGCTTTTTCAAGTCACACCACACGACATGCAAAACCTTTAAGATAAAGTCCCTCAGGATAGCTGGCGATCACCGGGTGATCGGCCGCCTGACGGAACTGCTCGATAAACTGCGCTTCGCGACCGGCATCCAGCGCCGCATCAGCCACGATTTTCTGAAACAGCTCGGTCGTCATCAGACCTGAACAGGAGAAGGTCATCAGGATGCCGCCGGGATTAAGCAGCTGCATCGCCAGCATATTGATATCTTTATATCCGCGGCAGGCGCCCGCCAGCTGGTTTTTATTCTCCACGAACTTCGGTGGATCCATGATAATCAGATCGAACTTCTCACCGGCGTCGCGGTAGCGGCGCAGCAGCTTGAACACGTCGTCGCGCACAAACTGCGCGCGTGACAGATCCAGTTCATTGAGCTCAACGTTCTGGCGCGCCACGTCGAGCGCCTCCTGCGAGGTGTCCACGCTTATCGCTTCGCGGCAGCCGCCCATAAGCGCCGATACGGCAAACCCGCCGGTATAGGAGAAGCAGTTCAGCACGCGCGCATCCTGCGCGTAGCGACGCGTCGCCAGACGGCTGTCACGCTGGTCGAGGTAGTAGCCGGTTTTATGGCCGCCCTGAATATCGACCAACAGCTTCATGCCGTGTTCGGTTATCGGCAGCAGCGGCGGCGGTAGTTCGCCGGTCACCGGGCCCTGCGTCAGCTCCAGCCCCTCTTTTTTACGCACCGCCACATCGGAGCGATCGTAGATGGCGCACTGGGGGAAGCACTGCTGCAGCGCGGAGATAATCGCCGGGCGCTGGTATTCGGCCCCGGCGGAGAGCAGCTGCAGCACCAGGAAATTGCCGAAGCGATCGATGGTCACGCCAGGCAAGCCGTCCGATTCGCCGGCGATCAGACGATAGCTGTCCAGCCCGTCTTTCTGCGCCAGCCAGTCACGCCACTGGCGCGCCTGCTCGAAACGGCGCACGAAGAAGGCGATATCAATTGATTCGTCCTGCTGCCAGCTCCAGACGCGGGCACGAATTTGCGACTGCGGCGACCAGGCCGCGCGCGCGAGAAATTTGCCATTATGGTCGCAGACATCAACGGTTTCACCCAGTTGCGCTTTACCTTCAAGGCGCGCGACGGCACCGGAAAACACCCACGGATGGCGGCGGAGCAGGGATTTTTCACGTCCCTTAGCGAGAATCAATCGAACGGTCATAGTTTGCTATGCTTACCTGAAAAAATGAGGCGCCATTGTCCGGCGGTTAACGGAAAATTGCAACGCGCAGCGGCAGGAGAGAGTGATGACATCAACCTGTTACAAAATATGGGTGCATGGCAGAGTGCAGGGCGTAGGGTTCCGCTACGGCACTCAGGCGCAGGCGTCGCAGCTTGGCGTGTTGGGTTACGCGCGAAATCTGGATGACGGCAGCGTCGAGGTGCTGGCCTGGGGCGAGCCGGACAAGGTTGAGGCGCTTATCGCCTGGCTCAAGGCGGGCGGGCCGCGCGGCGCGCGCGTCGACAAGGTGCTTATGGAGCCGCATCAACCCGCTGAGCCGCCGCGCCGTTTCACTACCGGCTGATCAGAGACACTTCGCCGGTTTGGGCAGGCCGGCAATTTTAGTCGCCTGTTTCGCCGGGCCATCCGGGAAGAGACGGAACAAATAGCGGCTGTTGCCTTTCTCTTCGCCGTACTTTTGCGCCATCGCCTTTACCAGCATGCGAATGGCGGGCGAGGTGTTGTACTCCAGATAGAATGCGCGCACAAAGCGCACTACTTCCCAGTGCGCATCGCTCATGGCGATGCCTTCTTTATCGGCGATCTGTTCTGCGAGCGCCTCGCTCCAGTCGTCGCGATGTTTCAAATAGCCTTCGCCGTCGACCTCAATGGTTTTACCGTTAAATTCCACGTTTGCTCCTGACTGCGTTATCCGGCGGCATTCTACCAAATTGCGCCGTCAGAAAAAGCAAAACCCCGCCGAAGCGGGGTCAGGAAGGCGCTGTTGCAAGACGCGTTACGCTCTGTGTAAGGCTATCTACATGCGAGGCAACTAGTCGTTGCGGGCAAAGCCCAGAATGCTCAGCAGGCTGATAAAGATATTGTAGAGCGAAACGTAGAGGCTAACGGTAGCGCGGATATAGTTGGTCTCGCCGCCGTGAATAATATTGCTGGTTTCCCACAGGATGGCACCGGCGGAAAAGAGAATAAACAGCGCGCTGATTGCCAGATGCAGGGCAGGCAGCTGCAGGAACAGATTGGCGACGACCGCCACCAGCAGCACCACAAAGCCCGCCATCATCATCCCGCCAAGGAAGGACATATCGCGGCGGGTAGTGAGCACATAGGCCGAGCAGCAGAAGAAGACCAGCGCCGTGCCGCCTAACGCCAGCGCAATCACATCAGCCATGCCTGCGGCTAAAAACGAGCTGAGGATCGGGCCCAGGCAGTAGCCGAGAAAGCCGGTGAAGGCGAAGGCCGCTACAATCCCCATCGGGCTGTCAGCCAGTTTGTGGGTAAGGAACATCAGGCCGTAGAAACCCACCAGCATTAAAATCAGTCCTGGACCAGGCAGGCCCAGCACGGTGCTCGCGGTGGCGGTCACGGCGGAAAACGCCAGCGTCAGGCCGAGCAGGAAATAGGTATTGCGCAGCACCTTATGGGTGCTGAGCAGCGATGTGCGTGAAGACGAGGAAATAATTCTGTCCATAATGCGCTCCTTTATCAGAACACGAGGTTTGCGCTGAGAATACGCAGCGGGGGCAAAACGGGAAAGGCGTTTTACCCTTCTTTACGCGATAAATCGCTGTTTCTCTGAGCGGAATGGCGATTTCGCCAACGAATAACACCATTTTGGCTGTTTTTCAGGCGAATGAATTCGTACAGGCTTTACATCCTTCGGGGGGATGTTTATAGTGCGCCTCATTGCGGAGGGGTGGCCGAGTGGCTTAAGGCAGCGGTCTTGAAAACCGCCGATGGGAAACCATCCGAGAGTTCGAATCTCTCCTCCTCCGCCACTTTCCTGCTCAGGCAGGAACAGGCAATGCGGCAACGTCGTTTTGCCGATGTGAAAAGCATCACCCCGGAGGGATGGCCGAGCGGCTTAAGGCAGCGGTCTTGAAAACCGCCGATGGGAAACCATCCGAGAGTTCGAATCTCTCTTCCTCCGCCACACCAGACAGGCCAGCACAATGTGCTGGCCTGTTGCATTTCTGCCTTCCAGTTTCTACTGGTACGGTACCGCGCTTTACAGGCTGCTTTCGGCCCGCTCTGCTATAGTCCATTCAGGTTTTTACAAACATCGGGCGCATTTCGCGGCCAGCTTGAGTTACACTGTGGGCCACTATGCTCTGATCAGAGCTAATCGGTTGATAGCCAGAGTGTTTCTCTACTGAATAAATGGAATAGGCACAATGATCAAGAAACTGAGTCTTTGCGCACTGTCGGTGCTCGCCGCGCTGCCGATCGGCATGGCGGCCCAGGCGGCTGAAGGCGATATGCAGCTGCAGCAGGTACTGATGTTTAGCCGCCACAACCTGCGCGCGCCGCTGGCCGATAACGGCAGCGTGCTGGAACAGTCGACGAAGAAAAGCTGGCCGCAGTGGAGCGTGCCGGGCGGGCAGCTCACCACCAAAGGCGGCGTGCTGGAAGTCTACATGGGCAACTACACGCGTCAGTGGCTGGCGCAGCAGGGCCTGGTGCATAACGGCAGCTGTCCTGACAGCAGCAACGTCTTTGTCTACGCCAACAGCCTGCAGCGCACCGTCGCGACGGCTCAGTTCTTCGTTAACGGCGCGTTCCCCGGCTGCGATATCGCCGTCACCCATCAGGACGCCATGGGCACCATGGATCCGGTGTTTAACCCGGTAATCACCGATGACAGCGAAGCCTTTAATAAGAAAGCGCTGGCGGCAATGACGGCGGAAAACGAAAAGCTGGCGCTGAAGCCTGCGCTGCAGCAGCTGGATAAGATCGTCGATTACAAATCCGCGCCAGCCTGCAACAATAAAAAACAGTGCGACTTAAGCAGCGGTGACAATGTCTTCAGCGCCGAAAACGGCAAAGAGCCAAACGTCAGCGGTCCGCTGAAGGTCGGCAACTCGCTGATGGACGCCTTTACGCTGCAATATTATGAGGGCTTCCCGCTTGAGCAGGTCGCCTGGGGCCAGATCAAAACCCCAGAGCAGTGGAAAACGCTGTCGGCGATTAAAAACGGCTATCAGGATGCGCTTTTCACCAGTCCGGATATCGCGCGCGAAGTCGCCGCGCCGCTGGTGGACTACATCCGCAGCCAGCTGGTGGATGAGGACAAAGCCAACGCGCCGAAAATCACGCTGATGGTCGGACACGATTCCAACATCGCCTCGCTGCTGAGCGCGCTGCAGGTTAAGCCCTATGAACTGCCCGGCACCTGGGAAAATACGCCCATTGGCGGACAGCTGGTGTTTGAACGCTGGCATGATGCGAAAAACAACAAAGATCTGCTGAAGCTGGAATATGTCTACCAGACCGCCGATCAGCTGCGCGATGGTGAAGTGCTGAGCCTGAAGAATCCGCCGAAGCGCGTGACGCTGCAGCTGGAAGGCTGTCCGACCGACGGCAACGGCTACTGCAGCTGGGATCAGTTCGCTCAGGCGCTGAACGGCGCGCTGCAGGGCACGCCGATGGCGCCGGTCGCTCAGCCGACCGCGGCAGCGGCTGAAGATGCCGCTAAACCAGCGGAAAATAAACCGGCCGCCGGTAAAGCCGCTGCTGATAAAGCAGCGGCCGATAAGGCCGCCGCTGACAAAGCCGCCGCGGAGAAAGCCGCCGCGGAAAAAGCTGCCGCGCAAAAAGCGGCTGAAGCGAAAGCCGCAGAAGAGAAGGCGAAAGCGGCCGAGGAGAAAGCGAAGGCAGAGCGCGCCGCGGCGCAAAAGGCGGCGGCTGAGAAGGCGGCGGCCGATAAAGCGGCGGCAGACAAAGCCGACGCGGATAAGCCTGCTAACGCGACAGCGCAGAAGCCGGTGGAATCGGCGCAGAACAGCGACGCGAAACAAGCCGTCACCCAGTAAAACCAGCACTCATGAAAAACCCCGCCGCGGCGGGGTTTTTTTATGGGCCAGGCGGACTAGCCTGCCACCACCACCAGCTTCTGGTTGGCGAACTCTTTGATACCCAGGTCCGACAGCTCGCGGCCATAGCCTGAGCGCTTCACGCCGCCGAACGGCAGCTCGGCTGAGGTATCGCTCTGCGAGTTGATAAACACCATGCCGGTCTCGATCGCTGAGGCCAGTCGGCGTCCGCGCGCGCTGTCTTGCGTCCAGACCGAGCCGCCCAAGCCGTAGTGAGAGTCGTTCGCCAGCGCAACGGCGGCGTTGTCGTCGCCCACCACGTAAATCTGCGCCACCGGGCCGAAAAACTCCTCATAGTAGGCCGGATTATCCGGGCGGATATCGGTCAGGATCGTCGGCTGGAAGTAGCAGCCGACGCCCTCAACTGGCTTGCCGCCGATCAGCAGCGTTGCGCCGTTCTTCACCGCCTCGTCGACCTGCTTCGCAAGGCGATCGCGCGCCTCTCTGGAAGAGAGCGGTCCCAGCGTGGTCTGCTCGTCGAGCGGATCGCCCAGGCGCGCCGCCTTCAGCGCGGCGCTGAACTTATCGATAAAGGCGCTGGCGATCTTTTCGTGCAGAATAAAGCGCTTGGCGGCGGTGCAGACCTGGCCGCAGTTGCTGAGCCGCGCCTGCGCGCCCTGACGCACCGCTTCGTCGATATCGGCGTCGTCGAGCACGACGAAAACGTCGTTGCCACCCAGCTCCAGCGTCGATTTCTTCAGGTATTTGCCCGCCTGCTGCGCCACGGCGCTGCCGGCGCGTTCTGAACCAGTCAGAGCGACACCCTGCACGCGATCGTCGGCAATCAGTTCGGCGACCTGGTCGCTGCTGATAAACAGGTTAGTCCAGGCACCTTCCGGCGCGCCTGCCTCGATGACCAGCCTGGCAAACAGGTCGGCGCAGTGCGGCACGATATTGGCATGTTTCGCCAGCACCGGATTGCCCAGCGCCAGATTGGGCGCCAGCACGCGCATTAGCTGGTAATAAGGAAAGTTCCACGGCTCGACGGCGACCAGCACGCCGATGGGATGATACTCGACCCAGGCCTCGCCCAGTTCGCTGGGGTAGGGCTGCGGTTTCAGGATCTCTGCCGCATGGTCGGCGTAGTAGCGCGCGATCTGCGCGCAAATTTTCACTTCTCCACGGCTCTGACCAATCAGCTTGCCCATCTCTTTGCTGGCGATAGTAGCCAGCTCGTCAACCCGACTTTCAATCAAATCAGCCAGCCTGGCGAGCACCTGCAGGCGCGGCGCAATATCCCCTTTGCTCCACGACGAGTGGAACAGGCGATCGGCGGTTTCCAGCGCCTGGCTGACCGCAGCGGCATCGTGAGAAGGCCAGCTTTTCAGCAGCTGATTATTGGCGGGGTTAATGCTCTGATAGGAAGACATAGATTCTCCTTGGTCAGTCAAAAAGGTGAGGCGGGAAATCCCGCCTCGCAATCAGATATTTTTACGCTCTACCGGCGTGTCGTCCCAGGTCAGGACATCGGCTTCTGTTTTGTCAAAAGCGCGAAACAGCACTTCGTCATTGCCCTGCTGACGCCATATCTCTTCAGCCAGCTTCTCGTCGTAGTTCGCTACTTCGAAAATAGCCTCTGCGATCTCGGGAGAGGTGTGACGCAGCGTGGCCCATTCGCCCACGTGGTGTGCTTTCGCTTGATCGTTAGACATCATTTTCTCCTTAGTGAAACTTACCCTTTGAGTTTTACCGTTATGCCGGCAACGTGCTCGCCCTGGAAACGGGCGATATTAAGTTCTTCTTCCGAAGGCTGACGCGAGCCGTCGCCACCCGCCAGGGTGGAAGCGCCGTAAGGCGTGCCGCCGCGCGTCTGGGAAATATCAAACAGCTCTTTGGTGCCGTAGCCAATCGGCACGATCACCATGCCGTGGTGCGCTAACGTGGTCCAGACCGAGGTAATGGTCAGCTCCTGGCCGCCGCCGGTGCCGGTTGAGGTGAAGACGCTGGCAACCTTGCCGAACAGCGCGCCAGAGGCCCACAGGCCGCCGGTGCGGTCCCAGAAGGTGCGCATCTGGCCAGACATATTGCCGAAGCGCGTTGGCGTGCCGATCAGGATAGCGTCGTACTGCGGCAATATGTCCGGCGTGGCTTCCGGCGCCGCTTGGTCAGTTTTTCCGCCTGCCTGGGCGAACCGCTCGGCGTCCATGGTTTCCGGCACGCGCCGGATGTCGACCTCGACGCCCGAAACGCGGCGCGCGCCTTCCGCTACCGCGTTTGCCATGGTTTCGATATGTCCGTACATTGAGTAATAAAGCACCAGAATTCGGGCCATTGCGCGCTCCTCAGCATGTGAAAACCTAAGCAGAAGTATAGAAGAGCTTTTTGGCCCTGCGGCGAGATCGCAAAATTTGCGCTTTTTCTGATGCATTGCATTCAGGCCGCGACCTGCGCACAATGGCGCCCGTTAAATCGCTAAAGGTGAGATATGTCGGACGTTTCCCGCACCCTGACGCTGCGCGTTTCGCGCGAAGAGCTGGTGCTGATTTTGATTACCATGGTCTGGGGCGGCACCTTTCTGGTGGTGCATCGTGCGATGGCCGTTTCAGGGCCGTTCTTCTTCGTCGGCCTGCGCTTCGCTACCGCCGCGCTGATCCTCGCCTGCGTTTTTCGCCGCGCGCTGGCAGGCACCACACGTCAGGAGCTGATCGCAGGCGCGCTGATCGGCCTGTCGATTGCAGGCGGCTACGGCCTGCAAACCTGGGGCATGCAGACCATCTCCAGCAGCCAGTCCGCCTTTCTCACCGCGCTCTACGTGCCGGTAGTGCCGCTGCTGCAGTGGCTGTTTCTACGGCGGCCGCCGGGCGTGATGGCGTGGTGCGGCATACTGCTCGCCTTTCTCGGCCTGCTGCTGGTGGCCGGGCCGCAGGATGGCCGCATCAGCCTTAACCAGGGCGAAATCGCCACCTTGCTCAGCACGCTGGCAATTGCCGCCGAGATTATCCTGATTAGCCGTTTCGCCGGTCGGGTGGATGTGCGCCGCGTAACGCTGATTCAACTGGCGGTCGCCTCGCTGTGCGCCTTCGCCCTGATGGTGCCGAACGGCGAATCGATTCCTGCGCTCAGCCCGACGCTGCTGCTGAGCGCGCTGGGTCTCGGTGCGGCCAGCGCGCTGATTCAGGTCACCATGAACTGGGCGCAGCGCAGCGTTTCACCCACGCGCGCGACGGTAATTTACGCGGGCGAGCCGGTCTGGGCGGGTGTGGTAGGGCGCATCGCCGGAGAGCGACTCCCGGCGGCAGCCATTCTCGGCGGCGCGCTGATTGTCTGCGGCGTGATCGTCAGCGAGCTGAAGCTCAGGCGAAAAAAACGGCGCCAGAGGCGCCGCACAAATAATCATCCCTGCTGACGCGCCGCACGCTCCGCCAGCGGCGCGCCGCGTCGACGCAGAATCGCATTAAGCAGAATCGCGCCGAAAGTGGCCGTGCCGATGCCGCCCAGGGTAAAGCCGCCGATTTTCAGAGAAAAATCGCCTGCGCCCAGCACCAGCGTAGTGGCGACCATAATCAGATTGCTGTTCTGGCTAAAGTCCACATGGTTCTGCACCCAGATGCGCGCGCCCGCGACCGCGATCAGGCCGAAGACCACAATCGAGGCGCCGCCGATAACCGGCGCGGGAATCGCATGGATCAGCGCGCCGAATTTTGGTGAAAAGCCGAGGATCAGCGCAATCAACGCCGCCGCCACGAAGGCGAGCGTCGAGTAGACTTTGGTGACCGCCATCACGCCGATATTCTCCGCGTAGGTCGTGACGCCGCTGCCGCCGATCGCGCCGGAGATCATGGTCGCCATGCCGTCGCCAACAAAGGCGCGTCCCATCCAGGGATCGAGATTGCGACCGGTCATACCCGCGACCGCCTTGAGATGGCCGAGGTTTTCCGCCACCAGGATAATGGCCACCGGCGCGATCATCACCATCGCCTGAAGATCGAAGCTGGGTGCGGTGGTTTGCGGCATGCCGAACCACGCGGCCTGCGCCACGCCGCTGAAGTCGACCGGTTTGCCGAAGCCCAGCACGTTGGTCAACAGCGCATAAATCGCCCAGGCGACGATGAGCCCTACCAGAATCAGCAGGCGCTGCACCATCCCGTAGGTAAAGACCGCCACCAGCCCGATGGCGAGCACGGTCATTACCGCCATCCAGCTGTCGAAGCCAGAAGCCGCCACGCTGTGCACCGCGATGGGCGCCAGGTTCAGCCCAATCGCCATGACCACGGCGCCGGTAACTACCGGCGGCATCAGGCGTTCGATCCAGCGCGTACCCACCTTCATCACCAGCAGGCCGATAAGCATATAGAGCGCGCCGCAGGCGATGACCCCGCCGAGTGCGACGCTGAGATGGGGATTAAGTCCCTGCCCGTTGAAGCCGGTTACGGCGATGACCACACCGACAAAGGCCGCGCTGGAGCCCAGATAGCTCGGCACGCGTCCGCCGGTGATAACAAAAAAGAGCAGGGTGCCGATGCCTGACACCAGGATCGCCAGATTGGGATCCAGCCCCATCAGCAGCGGCATCAGCACGGTGGCGCCGAACATCGCCACCGCATGCTGCAGGCCGAGGATCGCCGTTTGTCCAAACGGCAGCGTCTCATCCGGGGCGATAAGCCCGCCGTCTGATACCGCCGACTTTTTACGCCATTGAGGAAACCAGGAACTCGCCATCGTTATCTCCAGAAAGAGTGGTATCAGGCCGCGCAGGGCGGATTAGCGGGCGTCCTGCCGCGGCAAGGGGAGGTAGCCGCGATCGAACCAAGCCAGCCCGTGCATTTCATTGCTAAACCTCAGCGCCAGCACTTCGCAAAACAGCACGTCATGGGTGCCGACCGGCGTAATGTCGCTGATGCGGCAGTCGAACGAGACCAGCGCCCCCTCCAGCACGGGCGAGCCTGTCACCGCCGTGCGCCACTGCGCCGCCTGAAAGCGCGCTTCCATCGGCGTTTTGCCGCCGAACAGGCCTGAAAGCGCTTCCTGACCGGCCGCCAGGGTATTGACGCAAAGCTGACGGTTGGCGTCGAAGACTGACCATACCGAGGCTGAACGATTCAGGCAGACCAGCAGCGTCGGCGGCGTATCGGTGACGCTGCACACCGCGGAGGCAGTAAAACCTGCGCGGCCCGCCGGGCCATCGGTGGTGATGATATTTACGGCGGCGCCAAGGCGCGCCATGCCGTCGCGAAAGGCCTGCTTCTCTACGAGCGCGATCTCAGGCGTAAGGGTAAGGGTGCTCATCGTTATCTCCTTAGCTCGCCGCGCGCTGCGGCGCGGCTTCGCTCCTGTTAAGCCACTGCAGCAGCAGCGAATTGAATCCGTCGGCGTCGGTGACGCTCATGGCATGTCCGCCCCAGGACATGGCGATCTGCTGCGCATTGGGCAGCGCCGCGGCTAACTCCCCGTTGCAGCTCCAGGGCACCAGCATGTCGTCCTGGCTACAGATCGCCAGCACCGGCTGCTGAATGCGCGCGGCCAGCGAGGTGAAGTCGGCGCGCATCAGGGCGTCCAGGCGCAGCAGCAGGTTATCGCGCCCCTGAAAATGGGCGAGATGCGCCGCCTCTTCTTCGGCAAGGCGCGGCTGATGCTGCGCCATCCACTCCGCCGGATAGAGAAACAGCGGCTGCGCGCGCACGAAGGCCTCGACGCCCACCTTGAGCAGCAGGTCTTGCCGCACCTGAAAGCAGCGTCGCGTATGGGGATGCAGCCGCAGCCAGCCGTTGATGACCGCCACGCGCTCAATGCGTTCCGGATAATCGAGCGCCAGCTGCAGCCCGACAAGGCCGCCGAGCGCGTGACCGATGAGGCCAAAGCGCCTGATACCGCGCTGCGCCAGCGCCTCGGCCAGTTCGGCCGCCATCATCGCCATCGAATAGTCGGCGGGCAGCGGCTGCGCGCTACGGCCGGTGCCGCGCTGGTCGTAAACCACCACGCGATAGCATGCGCTCAGCGCCGCCAGCTGCGGCTGCCAGAAACCCGCTACGCCGCCGAGGCCGGAAGCCAGCACCAGCGTCGGTGCCGCGGGATCCTGCCGTCCCAGTATCTCCAGATGCATTACGCCTCCCCCCTGCCGATATGCGCCACGCTGGCGATCTCCACCAGCGCGTCGGGCTTCACCAGACCGCACTGAATGCAGAAGCGCGCCGGTTTATCCCCGGCAAAGTATTCCGCGTAAACCGCGTTAATGGCGGCGTAATTCTGCCAGTCGGTAAGAAAGATTGAGTTAAAGGTCACGTCGTCAAGCGTGCCGCCCGCGGTTTCAATCACGCTTTTAATGGTTTCCAGCACGTGGCGCGTCTGCGCGGCAGCGTCGCCGACATGCACCACATTATTCTCTTTATCGAACGGCAGCGTGCCGGAGACATAGACCACGCCGTCGGCCAGCGTGCCCGGGACGAAAGGGGCGATAGGCGTGGCGGTGCCCGGAGGAATAATCACAGACTTCGGCATAGCGTTACTCCTTATGACCTTGCAGGCTTTCGCAGAAGGCGTCGACGCTGGAGACCCAGCCGAAAAAGGTTTCGATATTGAAAATCGCCGCCTGCTGGGCGAAGGGCGGACCCGCCTGGTAAGTGGCGTCTTCCAGCACCACGCCAAAATATTCAAGGAAAAAGCCGTCGCGCAGCGTCGATTCCACGCAGACGTTGGTGGCGATGCCGGTAAAGATCAGATGACGGATGCCGCGGCTGCGCAGCATGCTGTCGAGCGGGGTGTTGAAAAAGCCGCTGTAGCGCGGTTTCGGCAGCACGATATCCTCTGGCTGTGGCTGCAGCGCGTCCACCAGCTGATAATCCCAGCCGCCTTTGGCCAGCAGCGAACCCTGCAGCTCAGGACGTTTGCGCATGGTTTTCAGGGCGTTGGATTTATGAAAATTCGGCGAACCGGCGTCGCCCGCTTCGACATACTGGTTGTCCCAGCCGTTCTGGAACCAGACGATCTGCACGCCCGCCGCGCGCGCGGCGGCGACCGCCTGCGCAATCTTCTCGATCACCGGCGTCGTGGCGGAGACGTCGAAGCCAGCCAGGTCAAGATAGCCGCCGGGCGTGGCGTAGGCGTTCTGCATATCGACCACGATCAGCGCGCTTTGCGTGGGCGGGAAAGCGATCGCTTCCGGGCGCGCAGGCAGCTCAACCTGCGGCAGCGCGGCAGTATGGGCGCAGTAAACGGTACTCATCAGGCCACCTCTCTGTTGTCATTGATCTCGCTGCGACACTGCATCAGCGGCTGGATATGCTGACCAAACTCTTCGATGCCCTGCAGGAAGTCGTCGAAGGTGAGCAGCACACCCTCGGCGCCTTCAACCTGCGCCACCTCATCCAGCATGCGCGCGACGTTAGCGTAAGAGCCGACCAGCGTGCCCATATTGATATTGACCGCGGAAGTGGGATCGGCCATCTGGCGCACGTTGGTGTCGCTGCCGGAACGCTTGTCCTGCTGACTCTGCGTGGTCAGCCAGGCAAGCGCCTCTTCGTCGGCGCCCGCTTTGTAATGTTCCCATCTGGCGCGTGCCGCCTCGTCGCTGTCGGCGGCGATAATCATAAACAGCACGTAGGAGCCGACGTCGCGGCCCGCCTTCTCTGCCGCCTGCTTCATGCGCGCGGCGGTGGGGGCGAAGGCCGCTGGCGTGTTGACCCCTTTGCCGAAGCAGAAGTTGTAGTCAGCATGCTGTGCGGAAAAGGCCATGCCTGCGTCGCTCTGACCGGCGCAGATCACCTTCATTGGCTTCTGCGGCTGCGGGCTGACCCGGCAGTCGTTCATGGTGAAAAATTCGCCTTTGAAATCGGACTGGCCGCTGCCCCAGAGATCGCGCAGCACGGTAACGTACTCCGTCAGGTAGTCGTAGCGGCGGCTAAAGTAGTCATCGCCGGGCCAGATGCCCATCTGCTCATACTCCGGCTTCTGCCAGCCGGTCACCAGGTTAACGCCGAAGCGGCCGCCGGAGATGGAGTCGATGGTGGAGGCCATGCGCGCCACAATAGCGGGCGGCAGCGTTAGCGTGGCGGCAGTGGCGTAGATCTCTATACGCGAGGTCACGGCGGCGAGGCCTGCCATCAGGGTGAAGGATTCAAGGTTGTGATCCCAGAATTCGGTTTTGCCGCCAAAGCCGCGCAGCTTGATCATCGAGAGCGCAAAGTCGAAGTGGTAGCGCTCTGCCTTTTGTACGATCGCCTTATTCAGTTCGAACGTCGGCTTGTACTGCGGAGCGTGGGTAGAAATCAGCCAGCCGTTGTTACCAATCGGAATAAAAACGCCAATTTTCATGTCAAACCCTCTTTGCCAGGTGATAAATGATGTGGTGCGCTGCGCGGCATCCTGCGTCATCCCTGATGGCGGCGCTTGCTGACAAATTTGCAAAGGTTGTGCCACAAAATAAAAAGATATATTTAACAGAAGGTTAAATATTACAGGCCAAAGAAAAGTGGAACGGCTGGTCCGTTATGGACCAGCTGGTCAAAAATCTCTGCACGTTTTGCAGGCAGGCTGAACAAAAAAGGTGCAGCGTCCAGGTTGGGCAGGGGTGAGCGGCTTTGCTATGATGCCAGTACGCTTAAGGAATGAGGTAACGCTGTGAAAACCGATGAAAAAAAACCGACGCGACGTTCGCGCGCCACTGCGGCGAAACGCGCCGCTATTCTGGAGGCCGCGCTGGCGCTTTTCTCTCAGTTTGGTATTCACGGCACGCGTCTGGAGCAGGTCGCCGAGCGCGCTGACGTCTCGAAAACCAATCTGCTCTACTATTATCCTTCGAAAGAAACGCTCTATATCGCCGTGCTGAAAGAGATCCTCGACGTCTGGCTGGCGCCGCTGCGCGCGCTGCAGCACGATATGGATCCGCTTAGCGCCATACGCCGCTATATCCGCCTCAAGCTTGAGGTATCGCGCGATCATCCGCAGGCGTCGCGCCTCTTCTGCCTGGAGATGCTGCAGGGCGCGCCGCTGCTGAAAGGGGAGCTGGCGGGCGATCTCAAACAGCTGGTGGACGATAAGGCGGCGATTGTCGAGCGCTGGATTAATGAAGGGCGGCTGGCGGGCGTGCAGCCACAGCATCTCTTTTTTATGCTGTGGGCGGCGACGCAGCACTATGCGGATTTCGCCAGCCAGGTCGAGGCGATTACCGGGCAGACCCTGAGCGATCCCCAGTTTTTTGATGAAACGGTCGAAAACGTGCAGCGCATGATTATCGAAGGGATCCGCGTGCGCTAATTTCCCGGCGGCTGGTGCCGTCGCTCTGTCACGGAGTTATCGATGGATTCTGTTTCGCAACTGCTGTTGGGCGCGTCGGTCAGCGTCGCGGCGATGGGGCGCCGGACGCCGCTCTGGCAGGCGGCGGCGGTAGGCGCCGTTTGTGGCACGCTGCCCGATCTCGATGTGTTTATCGATCACGGCGACGCTATCCGCAATATGACGCTGCACCGCACCGAGAGCCATGCGCTGCTGTGGCTGACGCTGGCCTCGCCGCTGCTCGCCTGGCTGATCGCAGGCCTGTTCCGGCGCGGAGTAAGCTGGCAGCAGTGGTGGCTGGCGATTTGGCTGGCGCTGATTACCCATCCGCTGCTGGATCTGATGACGGTGTACGGCACGCAGCTTGGCCTGCCGCTCACCGATCACCCCTTTGCCATCGGCAGCATCTATATCGTCGATCCGCTCTATACGCTGCCGCTGCTCCTCTGCCTCGCGGTCGCGCTGCGGCGCGGCGGCGCCAGCGGTCTGCGCTGGAATCGCGCTGGATTAACCCTGAGCACGCTCTATCTCGCCTGGAGCGTGGCGATTCAGGGCGTGGCGGGCTGGCAGATCAGGCAATCGCTGGCGCAGCAGAAGCTGCCCGACGAGAAGGTACTGGTGACGCCAACCGCATTTAACACGCTGGCGTGGCGCGCGGTGATTATTGATGGCGATCGCTATGGCGAAGCCTGGTGGTCGCTGCTGTCGCCGACGCGGCCGCTGCAGATCCACTGGCAGCCGCGACACACGGCGCTGTTCGCGCCGCTGAAGGGCAGCTGGTATGCGGAGCGCGTCGCCTGGTTCAGCCACGGCTTCTATGCGCTGCGCGAGCAGGAGGGGCAGACGATTATTGCCGATTTGCGCATGGGGGAAGCGGGGCGTTATACCTTTACCTTCGGGCTGGGCACGCCGCAGTCGCCCGCTGCGCATCCACAAAGGCTACCCGTCGCGCGGCCCTCGCTGGAACAAAGTTTTAAAGATATCAGGGAGCGTTTGTAAAAACGGGCGTCCGCCTCATCGCTGAGGGGGACGCCCGGTCGATACCTCTCGCGCGTTAACGAGGAGGCAAACCGCTTATCGGGCGGCGCGACGACGCAGCAGCCAGCCCATGGTCAGCATAACAAACCATAGCGGGGTCACCATCAGCGCCTGACGGGTATCCTCCTGCAGCGTCAGCAGCACCAGCACGAAGGCGAAGAACGCCATCACCACCCAGCACATGAACTTGCCAAGCGGCATCTTAAAGCCCGACGCCGCGTGGCGCTCCGGATATTTCTTGCGGTAAGCCAGATAGCTGCACAGGATAATGGTCCAGACGAACATAAACAGGATCGCCGACACCGTGGTCACCATCGTGAACACCGTCATCACGTCCGGGATCAGATAAATCAGCGCGACGCCTGCAAGCAGGCAGAGGCAGGAGAAAAAGAGTCCGGCAGTCGGCACCGCACGCGCGGAGAGTCGACCGAAGGCGCGGTGCGCCACGCCCTGCTGCGACAGGCCATAGAGCATACGGCTGGTGGAAAAGATGCCGCTGTTGGCGGAAGAGGCCGCTGAGGTCAGCACCACAAAGTTCACGATACTGGCCGCCGCCGGCAGGCCGATCAGCACGAACATCTCAACAAAGGGGCTGCGATCCGCCAGCACCTGCGTCCAGGGGGTCACCGCCATGATGACCATCAGCGCCAGCACATAGAACATAATCACGCGCAGCGGAATGGCGTTAATGGCGCGCGGCAGCACCTTATGGGGATCGTGCGTCTCCGCCGCCGCCGTGCCGACCAGCTCAATGCCGACAAAGGCGAACACCGCAATCTGGAAACCGGCGAAAAAGCCGCTCAGCCCTTTCGGGAACAGGCCGCCGTGATCCCAAATATTGCTCAGGGACGCAGTGCCGCCGCCTGGCGACGGATAGTGCAGGGTCACCAGCACGATGCCGGTAATAATCAGCGCCACGATGGCGACGATCTTTATGATGGCGAACCAGAACTCCATCTCGCCGAACATTTTGACCGTGGCGATATTCAGCGCAAGGAAGATGAAGACGCACAGCAGGGCGCTCATCCATACGGAAAAGCCGGGGAACCAGAGCTGGAAATAGGCGGATATCGCCACCACGTCGGCAATGCCGGTCACTACCCAGCAGAACCAGTAGGTCCAGCCGGTAAAGTAGCCCGCCCAGGGGCCAAGCAGATCGGCGGCGAAATCGCTGAACGATTTGTATTCCAGATTGGAGAGCAGCAGCTCGCCCATCGCGCGCATAACAAAAAAGAGCATAAAGCCGATGATCATATAAACGAAAATGATCGACGGGCCCGCCAGGCTGATGGTTTTGCCGGAGCCCATAAACAAGCCGGTGCCAATGGCGCCGCCGATGGCGATAAGCTGAATATGACGGTTATGCAGATTACGCCGCAGCTTGTCAGGATTCTCCTGCCCGGCAACGGCTTCTTTTATTTGATCAACCATAAAATCGTTCTTCCTGTCTGGATGTTGTGTCAGCTCTGCTGGCTGTTTGCGATCGCTTACCTGGAGGCAAGTGGGCATAAGATAGAGGAATAAGACAAAAGCTCGCTAATTTTTTTGTACAAATGCGACCTTTACGTCTTATTAACATGTCAGAAAATCTTTACGCAGCACAAACTTGCGGCACAACGCAGCTGTTTTAAGCGAAAAGCGTCGTTTCCGACGCTAAACCGGCGCGTAGCTTCTACACTTTTGTTCTCTAAATCAAGCTGCTGCGAGAGGGAGAATGCGTACGATTATTCTGCTACTGGTACTCATCGCCGTTGGGTGGTGGAGTCTGCCGTGGCTAAAACAGCATCTGCCGCCCTCGTTCAATCCCTTTACGCCGCTGGCGGTCACCGATTCGCCCGGCTGGATGACGCGCTACAAACTCAAGCGGCTGGCTGGCGATCCCGCGGCCTGTCTCGACGTGATGCGCCGCGCGCAGCTGGCGGGCCTGGTGACGTTTAGCGCGCGTCCCGCCGTTACGGGCGCCTGCCCGCTGCCTGACCCGCTGCGCATCCAGCGGTTCGGCAAGGTCAGCCTGAGCAGCAGCTTTCTCGCCAGCTGCCCAATGGCCGTCGCCAGCACGATGTTTGTGCTGCGCAGCCAGCAGCGTCTGGCGCAGTCTGGCGCATCGCTGACGCGCATCAACCATGTCGGCAGCTACGCCTGCCGCAATATCTATCACCGCACTGAAGGGCGCTTAAGCGAGCATGCGACTGCGGATGCCTGGGACGTTACCGGCTTTCATCTGGTCGATGGACAACGTCTTGAAGTGGGGAAAAACTGGACACAGCCGGAAAACAAGTCGGCTCTGCTGCATCAGCTCTGGCAGGAGGGGTGTAATAACTTTGGCAATGCGCTGGGACCAGATTATAACGCCGCGCATGCCAGCCATTTTCATTTCGGTATGCGCGGAACCGGATATTGTCGTTGAATTAGACTGCCGGGTTCAGCCCACGTTTAATCAGGAAATGATTGGCAGGCCAGGAGAATATAAATCCGGTCAGCATCCCGAGCTGCAGCATAAACCAGAAAGCCGCCGTCAGCGGATTAATCTGCTGATGAAGCACAAATTTTAGGGCCAGGCTCATAAAGAGGAAAATACCCGCCTGATAAACCAGCAGCGGGAACGTTTCGGTGCGAAAGGCGATCAGCAAGGCGCGCCATATGGAAAATGTTTCGCGCTGCCTGATCGCCATAAACTGTAAAAAAAGACCGCTAATCAGAGAAATAGTCAGACAGATAATTGCCTGCATCCAGATCGGCGTAGCAAAATGAGAGTGGTTTAGCAGGGTGATAATCGGAATAGTAATCAGTTCGCTAAAAAGGCAGGCTGCCGCAGAGAGAGAAGTGGTAATAAATATGGTTTGCCAGCCAGCGTATTGATGAATTTTTTGCGGAACCAATAGCGCAAGTTTAAGATGACGCGAAGGTTTTCGACCAAGATACCACCAGGCTAGCCAGCCAAAGAACGGCATGTAAAGTCCGGTCAGAGGCCAGATAATGCTCATTATCCCGACAGGATGAGGATGGCGGAATATATCCTTAAGGATCATCAGAGCGGTACAGGCTCCTAATACCAGGAAGGGCAATGCCAGCTGATTCAACATAGTGTTTCCCACCTGCAAAGGTAAAAAGCGCATCCGTAACAACGGCCGAAGGCAGCCAGAGGCCTGCATGCCGCGCGAAAGGCGTCGATAAAGCGTCTATGGCTAAGCTTAGCCCAATTGCAACACAAGGCAGCAATCGATGCTTAAGCGAACCGGCAAAAAAAGCACGCATTTCCACCCCTGCCGGCGTTTTCGCTTTAGAATACCTTAACTCTATGTTTACAAATAAATTGCGGATCTAAACTAATTTAACTTAATAGCGATGCTGAATGATGGCCGATGGGTGAAGAATTTATTGTTGTGCTGCAGATTGAATCTCATTAAGAAAAATCTTATTCTGTTTTTTCAGCGGCGCTACTGCTGAGAATGAGATTCTCTTTCGACAGGCGCAGAAAATATGTTTTAAGTAAAACACGCACAACCGGACGTGACGTGGTTTTTACTGGTATGCCTGTTTTTTTCTCAACAAAACTTTTTTCGCTTATAAAATTAATTTTTTTAAATGCACAACCTCAATAACCAGACGCGTCAGCGTGAGGATAACGCCGAGGCAATATGACTAACGAAAATTATTTCGTCTGGCGCCGAGAGACGGAAAAAGAATTTCAGGCTCTCACTTCAACAGAAGAATTGAAGACGCTTATTCAGACACAGGTCGTGTCATTAGGGTTCGACAGCTATTCCTTTTTGATTCAGCATCCTGTGCCTTTTACCCGGCCGCGTATTTTTTTGCATAGCACCTATCCGCCTGCCTGGATTAAACGCTATGAAGAAAAAAACTATTATGCTCTCGATCCCGTGTTAACGCTATGCCAGCAGCCCGGACGCGGCCTCGAGTGGACGCACGACCTTTTCACCAATGCCGGGGATTTGTGGAAAGAGGCACAGGAGCACGGGCTGAACAGCGGATTTTCCTGCTCCGCCATGGCATCAAATCGCGCCATTGGTATATTATCTATAGCATCCCGCCTGGCAAGCAGGACGCAGCATCAGCACGTCGAGCTGGAAGTGAAACTGCACTTTCTCGCGGAGCTGAGTTTGCGTGCGCTCCAGCGTTTTTCCGATGATGCGCTAATGGTGCTAAAAAATGATTTTAGTCAGCGCGAGCTGGAAATTTTGAAATGGACCGCGGAGGGTAAAACCTCGGCTGAAATTTCGCTCATTTTAGCTATCTCGCAGCATACGGTAAATTTTCACCAAAAGAATATGCAAAAGCGATTTAATGTTTCCAATAAAACCCAAATTGCCTGTTATGCGGCGGCGATTGGTCTGATATAGAAAAAGGCAACTACTAAATTTAGTAGTTACGTTGCCGAAAGTAGTTGTCTACCCTGCGCCAGGACTTTGCCAGGCAGGCGTAGCGTAAATCAGTGCAAACATGAGGATGTCAGGGGCGCATGATGAAAATAATTCAAACCCAGTTCAAGGATATGCCGTCCTCTCTGCTGGCCGAGTTGGGCAGCTACCGTTATAGCGTATTTGCGCGTGGAGAAGGCTGGTCAATTCCACCGCGGCTCAGCACGCCGGGTCAGGAGTATGACCGTTTTGATCGTTCGGATGTCATCTGGCTACTGGCATGGAGCGCGCGCGACGGCATTAGCGGCTGCGCGCGGCTGATGCCGTGGCATGAGCCCGCCCAGAGCGAAGGGCTGGTCGTGCCGTTCAGTCATGAAAAAGTGTGGGAGATGTCGCGCTTCTCGGCGAAGCTGGAAGTGGACGCTGAGCTGCCGTTCAACCTCTTATGGCACGCCGTACAGCTCGCCGAACTCAACGGCATGGAGTATTTGATCAGTTCGGCGACGCCGATGCTGGAGAAGATGTTTGAGGATCATCAGGTCGCCTATGAGCCGCTCACGCCGGGGTTGATTCAGTCGGAGGACAACCTGTTCGCCATTCGTATTCCGGTGACGCAGCCTGCGCTGGCAGAAAAGTATCGCGGGACGCGACGCTTTAGCCCAGAGGAGGTGTTGCCGTCACTGGGTGTTTCTGTTAACTGGCAGTCGCACACCTGAGCGCGCGCCCCCGCGTCAGGCGGGGGCGAAGGCATCACTGACGATAAGCGGTTTTAATCTGTTTAATGGTATTGCTAAACACTTCCGCCTGCGGCTTATCACCCAGGGTCTGCACGTAGCGTTCCATATTAATAATTACTTTGCCGGCGTCTGCCTGGCCCATTCCTTTCAGAATCAGCGTCACCATCATTTTCAAACAGGCGACTTCATCAGCCAGCTTTAGCGTATCGTGCGAGGTCACAAACTCTTCATCGCTCATCGTGTTCTCCTTGGGGGTTAATCGATCGTGCCGGCATGTTCCGCACAGCCGTGCAACAGTATATCACAGCACGCTATTTAGCTGCGCAAGCGAAGCGTCAGCGCGGTTGATTCATCAAGAGGAGATGATTTAAAGCAGCAGGTGAATAATTTTCACCGATTGCTGGTGCAACAATTAGACGTAGATCGATATTTTGCCTGCGGTATAATTTAACCGTTTGAAATTAAACGATAAAAATAATTGACAGGGCAATCATAATTTATACGGCATGCCTGTTTAACAGGTGGTCTGGAAAGCCTTGATGTAAATCATTGAATACGGTCAAACATTCAGGCTGTTGATGTTCATCAGGATGAAAAGCAGGTATCATGCGCGGATTCATTATCAGAATTATCCCTCATTTTAGCTTGCGGAGTGCTCCCCGTTGATCAGTGTTCTTCTTGTGGATGACCATGAACTGGTACGCGCCGGTATTCGACGCATACTGGAGGATATGAAAGGTCTTGTGGTCGCGGGAGAGGCCTGTTGCGGCGAGGACGCGGTGAAATGGTGTCGGGCACATCAGGTCGATGTCATCCTGATGGATATGAACATGCCCGGCATTGGCGGCCTGGAAGCGACGCGCAAAATTGTGCGCTTCAATCCCGATATCAAAATTATCATGCTGACTATCCACACCGAAAACCCGCTGCCCGCGAAGGTGATGCAGGCGGGTGCGGCGGGTTATCTCAGCAAAGGCGCCGCGCCGCAGGAAGTGGTAAACGCTATTCGTTCCGTGCACGCAGGCCAGCGCTATATCGCTTCCGATATCGCCCAGCAGATGGCGCTGAGCCAAATTGAGCCGCAAAAAGCGGAATCGCCCTTCAGCTGTTTGTCGGAAAGGGAATTGCAGATTATGCTGATGATCACCAAAGGGCAAAAGGTGACGGAAATTTCCGAGCAGCTCAATCTCAGTCCTAAAACCGTTAACAGCTATCGTTATCGCATGTTCAGCAAGCTGAACATCAGCGGCGACGTAGAGTTAACGCATCTGGCCATTCGACATGGCCTGTTCAATGCGGAGCCGTTAATCAGTAGTGAGTGAAGTTTTCAACGCCAAAGCCTTTCTCAGCACGGTGACCAGCCAGCCGGGCGTGTACCGCATGTACGACGCTTCGGACACCGTGATCTATGTAGGAAAAGCCAAAGATCTTAAGAAGCGCCTCAGCAGCTACTTTCGCAGCCATGTCGGCAGTCGAAAGACTGAGGTGCTGGTCAGCAACATCCATCATATAGACGTCACCGTTACGCACACTGAAACGGAAGCGCTGCTGCTCGAGCATAATTACATCAAGCTCTATCAGCCGCGCTACAACGTGCTGATGCGCGATGATAAATCCTATCCGTTTATCTTTCTTAGCGGCGATACGCATCCGCGCCTGGCCTACCATCGCGGCGCAAAACACGCGAAAGGCGAATATTTCGGCCCGTTCCCGAATGGCTATGCGGTGCGTGAAACCCTGGCGCTGATGCAAAAGGTCTTTCCGATTCGCCAGTGTGAAAACAGCGTCTACCGTAATCGCTCCCGACCCTGCCTGCAGTATCAGATTGGACGCTGCCTGGGGCCGTGCGTCGCGGGGCTGGTGAGCGAAGAGGAGTATGCGCAGCAGACGGAATATGTGCGGCTGTTTCTCGCCGGTAAAGATGACCAGGTGTTGAACATGCTGGTGAAGCGCATGGAAGAGGCGAGCCTCGGGCTGCGCTTCGAAGAGGCGGCGCGTCTGCGCGACCAGATTCAGGCGGTGCGCCGTATCACGGAAAAGCAGTTCGTCTCTAATCAGGGCGACGATCTGGATGTAGTAGGGGTGGCCTATGACGCCGGCATGGCCTGTCTGCACGTGCTCTTTATTCGTCAGGGCAAAGTGCTGGGCAGCCGCAGCTACTTCCCAAAAGTCCCGGCCGATACCGAGCTGGCAGAGGTAGTGCAAACCTTCGTCGGCCAGTTTTACCTGCAGGGCAGCGAAGCGCGCACCCTGCCAGGCGATATCCTGCTGGACTTCGACCTGCCGGAGCGCGAACTGCTTGCCGCGTCGCTGAGCGAGCTGGCGGGTCGACGCGTGACCATCCAGAGCAAACCGCGCGGCGACCGCGCGCGCTACCTTAAGCTGGCGCGCACCAATGCGGCGACGGCGCTCACCACGCGGCTATCGCAGCACTCCACTATCCAGCAGCGGCTGGCGGCGCTGGCGCAGTTTCTCGAGCTGGACAAAATCCACCGCATGGAGTGCTTCGATATCAGCCACACCATGGGCGAGCAGACCATCGCATCCTGTGTGGTATTCGACGCCAACGGGCCGCTGCGCAGCGACTATCGACGCTACAATATTGACGGCATCACTCCGGGCGATGATTATGCGGCGATGAATCAGGTGCTGCGACGCCGCTACGGCAAAGCGCTGGAAGAGGACAAAATACCTGACGTCATTCTAATCGACGGCGGCAAGGGACAGCTGGCGCAGGCAAAGCAGGTGTTTGCCGAGCTGGACGTTGAATGGGATAAATCGCGACCGATTTTACTGGGCGTGGCGAAAGGGAGCGATCGTAAAGCGGGCCTCGAAACCCTCTTTTTTGAAGCGGAAGGCGAGGGCGTTTCGCTGCCGCCGGACTCTGCAGCGCTGCATGTTATCCAGCATATTCGTGATGATGCTCACAATCATGCAATTTCGGGCCACCGAAAAAAAAGGGCGAAAGTAAAGAATACCAGCGCGCTGGAGAGCATCGAAGGGATTGGCCCAAAACGTCGCCAGCAGCTGCTTAAGTATATGGGCGGCCTGCAACCCTTGATGAATGCCACGGTGGAAGAGATTGCCAATGTACCCGGCATTTCGTTCGCGCTGGCGGAAAAAATATACCATTCGCTAAAACACTAGCATTGAAACAGGTGAGGCAATGTAGGAACATAGGGGAAATTCTACCCATTCCAGACAGTTACCGGCATATGCAATTTAACATTCCGACGTGTCTCACCCTGTTTCGAGTCGTCCTGATTCCTTTCTTTGTGCTGGCTTTCTATCTGCCATTCTACTGGGCGCCGTTCGCCACCGCGCTGATTTTCGTGGTCGCTGCGGTAACCGACTGGTTCGACGGCTTTCTCGCCCGTCGCTGGAAGCAAACCACGCGCTTTGGCGCCTTCCTCGATCCCGTGGCCGATAAGGTGATAGTGGCGATTGCGCTGGTCCTGGTCGCGGAATACTTTCATTCATGGTGGATTACTCTGCCAGCCGCAACCATGATTGCGCGCGAAATTATTATTTCCGCGCTGCGCGAGTGGATGGCGGAGATTGGCAAGCGTAGCAGCGTCGCCGTCTCCTGGATCGGCAAGGTGAAAACCACAGCGCAGATGCTCTCGCTGGTGGCGCTGCTGTGGCGTCCCGATACCACGGTTATCGCCGTGGGCGTGGTAGCGCTTTATATCGCCGCTGTGCTGACATTCTGGTCAATGTTTCAGTATTTGAGCGCTGCGCGCGGCGATCTGCTCGATAGCTGATCGAAGCGACTTAAAAAGCAGCAAACGGACGCACTGTGAAGATAATTCTGTTGACTCAGTGCGTCAGGTCAGTAGAATGCATCGCATCGAACGGCAGCGAGGCTGCCAGAAGATAAGCAAAATCAGCAAGTTCCATTAGATTGCTGAACAATGCGGGAATAGCTCAGTTGGTAGAGCACGACCTTGCCAAGGTCGGGGTCGCGAGTTCGAGTCTCGTTTCCCGCTCCAGATTTGCAGGTCAGGAACCCCTGACGGCACAGCGGATAAAGGCGCGTTGGCAGAGTGGCCATGCAGCGGATTGCAAATCCGTCCACCTCGGTTCGACTCCGGGACGCGCCTCCACTTTATACCCTGCCCGGGTGGTGAAATCGGTAGACACAAGGGATTTAAAATCCCTCGGCTTATGGTCGTGCGGGTTCAAGTCCCGCCCCGGGCACCATATCTGTCGATTTAGAAAAACCAAATTAAAACAAAGCAGTAGTAAGCAATGTCGTGACCGCCTTCGGGGCGGTTTTTTTGTGCTTACCGTTTCCGCCTAACATCATTTTTTGCTGACTGACTAAAAATTCACTCTCACTGAGTACCGACTACCGGCACTATCTTTACTTTGCGATCGTAGCGCGCCGTTTGCGAAATGGATTTATGACCGGAAATATTCTGCTTTTTCCGCAGCGTGCCATCCAGATCCGATATGCCTTTTGCCTTGATATCGTGAAATGTGAAATCAAGCTGACGTTCAGCGTGTACAGCAGATGCTGCTGAGCGCGCTTTTGCCCAGGCGCTATGGAAAGCGTCGTGCGTGTATTTGCCGCCGGTGCTTTGATGCAGGACATACAGGCTGCTGAGTCTAGGTTTAAGCGGCAACGCTTCGGCCATGGCGATCCCCGCACGCAGTCGATCCGACCATGCTTTAATCTGCTTTTTGTTAGTTTTATGCTGGCAAATAAAAATCCCTTCCTCCAGCAGCTGGCCGCGCGTGAGCTCCAGTACATCTTTTTGCCCAGACGGCAGGCAACGGCGAATCGAGAGGGCAGAGTGATATGGAGCCCCCGGCGGCAGGGTAAAACTTATATTTTGTCCGCCCGCGATAAACGCGGGGCGGCAGGGCATTGATGGAAGTTGGTAATAACGGGATATGTGATAGCCTGGATAATAACGATACTTGTAATAATAAAATTTTATAAAACGTTTTGGTTTTACTTTTGATCTGCCAACACCAGCCCGGCTAATGCCGGGCATTTTTTTCTTCTATTTAGTCTAGTGTGGCCTTCTATGCACAGCAACGGTCATTCCATGAATCCCGAAAAATGATATTTCCATCCGTGTATTTCCATGTAATGGCCTCATAACGTAATTCCAGTGTTTCCAGGTGGGTACTGCTCATGCCGTTAGGGGCAAGGTACGGGGAAACCGTTGTGATTTTAACGTTTTCTAAAATGATATTGAAATATTCAGACTCGATACCCGATTCCAAAATACGATACATTTTTATTGTCGCTTTTTTCATAGGGCGGCCCTGACATACGGCACGGTAAAGAAGCGGCGTAGTCTGATCGAATTCTTTGACTATCGTTATAGGCTGGTGAACGCGCGTACCTGTCAGTTTTCCCCAGCTGGGATCTACCGGAATAGTGACACCACGAGAGAATGATTTTAACTCGATGGAGCCTAACCGAAGTGGCATCATGCAGCTACCGACTATAGGGGAGCCGTTTTCATCTTCTAGCCATAAATGTGCTGGAGTAGCCATGTATAATTTCCTTATAAATATGTTGTAAAGGTTACCATTTTACAAAAATCGTTATCAATATGATAAATACCGGTATTGGCCATAAAGGGCCGTCTGGAAAAAAATGTAAAAGAGTGAATGAAAAAATCACCGTTAATGCGGCAGGGCCATAGTAAGTAAGAGAGGTTTTGAAAAATGCCTTTATAGAAATTTTAAGAATTTTTTTCATTTATTAAATCACCCAATCATCTTTTGAATGATGCTGATTACATCCCGATCTGATGTTCCTATATTAAACGCTTGCGCTCTATCAAATAAAGGTTCGATCAGGAAAAACATCATTTCCAGTTCTTGAGTATATAGTGCGTCATAATAACCAGGTCCAGTATAATGCAGTCGACGTGCGCTATCCGCAGCTTTTTGGACTACTCCATAGATACCAGCAATGCCAGCGAGGCCGGCAGCTTTTCCACCGATTAACGCGCTCATGTTAAGGCTTAAATTCAATCCAACAGCAACTGTAGTGGCTACAGCCAGGGCCATCCCCGCACTTGTTAGATAGCTGGCAGCAATGTGAACGTTGACCGCCATCAAACCTTTTTTTATGTATTCTAATTGATCTTTTGTTTTATATCTGAATATTTCTGCGAAATAAATTTTTAGCATGTCATAGACAACATTGCCGTGCTGGAATAGATGTAATATGCCTCGCTGGAAGCGAATATCTTCATTTTTTTGTTGAATACAGACATCCTGATACTCTTCAGTGAAGCAGGATGTGTAAAAAAGAGCACGCTTTGCGCCCGCCCCAATCATATCAATTTGATTAGATACCTTTTTTCCAGCGCCTGTTAATACGTGGTCGAGTTTTGACGCAAGTATATTATTTGCCTGTAGAAAACTTATCACTTCATTGCTGTAATACATAACCCAGTCCCTTTGGCCATTGTAACTTTACTGATTAAACAATAATGGCGCCTGTGTGTCATGTAAACATCTAAATGGCTCGTTCAATTGAATGTTTATGCGCCATTACGATTAAATATTTCCAAATTTTACCTGGCATGGGATTATATCCACGCCAGAAAGCCCATCATAACTGGTAGAAACTTTTGGAAAATGTTAGTCAGAATTAACTTATCTTCCTGATAAATAATGTTTTGCCACGCAATTTAAAATCCCTCGGCTTATGGTCGTGCGGGTTCAAGTCCCGCCCCGGGTGCCCTATCTGTCGATTTAGAAAAACCAAATTAGAAAAAGCAGTAGTAAGCATTGTCGTGACCGCCTTCGGGGCGGTTTTTTTGTTTCGGAATTGTCCCGCCAGCTAATCAATATAAGCGTTCCTGTAAATCGCGTTACTTTACTTCCTCACCAACAGGGGAGGTTATGATGGAAACGAAATACGCTAAAGATGCTATTCATGTGTGTCGTTTGATGTTTGGGCAGGCCGTGCTTGAGCTGCTGGCCGATGGTCAACCGTTAACTAACTGTGCGCTAAAAGAAAAGATTAAGGTGATGTTGCCCGATGGTAGACCTGAACTGGTGTATAAAACGGCGATGGAGCTGCTCAATCATTCTGTGCACTAATGATGCGCTATATCCGTTCTATCCTGACATCCTTATGCCGGGACATCGCCCATGAGGAGATCGGTAACGGTAAAATAAAACCCGGCGCTGGCCGGGTTTTTTCATTACGACTGCGGCTGTCCAACCGGACCTGAGCCCAGCGTGCCGCCCGGCGACGACTGACCGCTTGGCGCATGAGGACGGCCATCTGATTTAATCGCATCGCTGCGGTGCATACAGCCCGCCAGCGCCAGCACCGCCAGCGTAATGCAGATCCCTTTTTTCACGTTGTTCATCGTTGCCACCTCATTCTCCGGTATTGAAAAAGAAAGCATGAAAATGCAATGAAATTAAAGCGTAGCAGGCCAGCGTCAGCGCACCAGCTTTGGACGCATAAATAAGTGCATGGCGGTAAAAGTTGACCCGCCTCTCATCTGACGCAGCCAGGAATGCAAATCGCCGCGCGATGCGCTACTTTCTCGCCTCGACAATGCGGCACGGGCTGCAGAGACAAAAAGGAAGCGAGATGCAGGGCGTCATGAAATTTATAAAAGGCTGTCTACTGTTTGCCCTGCTGTGGGGACTGTTTATGTGGTTTTGCTTCTGGCAAAAAGAGGGGATGGAAACAGGGATGGCGATCTTACAAAGCCTCTACGCAGGCGTCATCTATCAGGCGATGACCACGCTCATTGTGCGTTTCAAGGCGCGTCGGCAGGCCTGACCATTTTAACGGCGATGCGGCCTCCGCCGCATCGCCATCATCAGCCGTAAATCATTCGAATTTGCCGGTCAGACGGCGATGAAAATCGCTGCTGCGGGTGTCCAGACCCACAATCGTTACCTGCGCACCGTGGCGCTGATAGCGGTATTCAATACCATCAAGCGCGGCCACCGACGAGGCATCCCAGATTTGCGCCTCAGTCAGATCGATAGTGACCTGTTTAGGGTCATGGCCGTAATCGAAGTGTTCAAACAGATCGTTGCTGCTGGCGAAAAAAAGCGGGCCGCGCACGCGATAGCGCACCGAGTGGCCGTCGGAGCTGACTTCGCGCTCGGCGTGGATCACGTGGGCGATACGACGCGCAAACAGCATCATGGCGGCGATCACGCCCGCCAGCACGCCCAGCGCCAGGTTGCCGGTCCATACCGTAACGCCAATCGTCAGCGCCATCACCAGCGTTTCCGACCAGGGCATGCGCCTGAGCGTGGCGGGCTGCAGGCTGTGCCAGTTCACCGTCTTGACCGCGACCACCATCATAATGCCCGCCAGCACAACCATCGGGATCTGCGCCATGACGGCGCTCAGGCCAGTTACCAGCAGCAGCAGCACCAGCCCGGCGACCAGGGTCGACACGCGCGTGCGCGCCTTGCCCAACTCGACGTTGACGATGGTCTGGCCGATCATTGCGCAGCCGGCGATGCCGCCGTAAAAGGCGGCGAAAATGTTGGCGACACCTAATCCCCAGGACTCGCGACGCTTGCTGGAGAGCGTATCGGTCAGATCGTCCACCAGCTTAGCCGTGAGCAGCGACTCCATCAGGCCGACAAAGGCGATGCTGAGGGCGGTCGGCCAAACGATTTGCAGCGTCTGCAGGCTTAACGGCACCTGGAGCGCATTGAGACCGGGCAAACCAGCGCTCATTGGGCCTTCGTCGCCCACGTTGGGCACGCGCCAGCCCATCAGCAGCGCGACAGCGGTAACGACCACGATAGCGACCAGCGGGGAGGGCACGCTTTTCAGCAGGCGCGGCAGCAGCAGAACGATTGCCAGCGTCACGGCAAACAGCAGCCACACCAGCGAGCTTTGCCCCCACACATGCGGCACCTGCGCGAAGAAGATCAGCACGCCGAGCGCATTAACGAAACCGAGCATCACCGAGCGCGGAATATAGCGCATCATGCGCGCCAGACCCGCTACGCCGAACAGGATCTGAATCACGCCGCCCAGCACCACGGCGGGCAGAATATAGGCCACGCCGTGGGTATGCACCATCGGGCCGATCACCAGCGCCACCGAACCGGCGGCGGCGGTGACCATCGCCGGACGTCCACCCAGTATTGAGAGCGTCAGGCAGAGCACGACGGACGCCACCAGGCTGACCTTAGGGTCGACGCCGGCGATGACGGAAAAAGAGATCACTTCTGGGATCAGCGCCAGCGCGGTGATCACGCCCGCCAGGCACTCGCGGGTGAGCAGGGCGGGGGAACGCAGCACGCGTCCCATGCTCAGGTCGCTGTCCACAGATGGGGCAACGTCATTCGATTGACTCATAAACTTGCAGGCTCTTTTGGATTATTCGCTCTCGCAACAGACGCGGAGCGTGCAGCAAAAATTAAGCTGGAGAGAGTACTGTCTGAAAGGATATTTTGCCAGCGATGACTGGCGGAACGGGCAGGATAACTCCATCCCTGGAGTCAGAATTATACCGTTAAATCGTCGGGGGTTTTATGCACCACCCGCTCCAGCAGCTGACGATAGATATCGAGCATCGCCGGATCCGACTCCAGCTCCAGCCAGTGGATCAGTTTTGCAATAATCGCTTTATTGCTAACAGGATTACCTGCCTGAAGAATTTCCGCGATGGCTAAACCCAGCATTTCCATCTCGCTAACGGTGGTGTTGCTTGCTGCGTTAAAGCGATCGCCCATCTCTTTATCGGTTTGCGAAACAGCGTCTTGCATGTGTCAGCCCTAAACTAGCTCTGGCTTTCAAATTGAATACCAGGTCAATTAACGATGAAAATCCCCTTACATGGACAGATGTAAAGGGTGCCAGCTCATCAAAAAAAGACCTCTGAAGGTGGAAATCCACTGACACCTTCAGAGGCGACGCAAACGCATCATTCGTTACGGAATCGTTATCCGATTCATGGGGCGTAAAGTTATACAAAGAAGGTGTACAGACACAAGTCTAATATTAAGCAATTTGTGCTATATGTTAATTATCAGTAACATATAGTTGTACCTTGCCCATCAAAGCTGTACAGGTTGTTTGTACAATGAGACGCGTGTACAGCCATATGAAAAAGCACAGGGTCTTTCCCGCCCCTGTTTAGCTAAAAAGCTTTAACGTTGAGGTCAGCTTTCGAACCTGTTTTTTCTCGCCGACCAGCGCCAGACCCAACAGCCGCCACTCGCTGGCCGGGATTTGGCGCATCTGTGCGCAAAAGGCCTCATAGTCGGTAGTGGTCTGACCCTGCTCAGGAAAGAGCACCAGATCGCACGCCAGTTCGGCACAGCTTGCACGCAGCGCATCCATTTCGGCATGGGTGGCCGCCAGCACAGGAATGCCGACCGGGATAAGGCCGGGAAAGCAGCAGGCATTGGCGTCCTGTAGCGCCTCGCCGACCAGTGCGGGGTGACGCTGGCCGAGCGTCAGCGCGATAACCGCTGCGGCGTTGGCGGCTTTACCCGGGGCGAGATCGTTTTGCAAAATCATGACGCAACGAGGGTCTTGCATAGCACTTCTCCAGACAGAAAAAACGCATTGTGACCGCGTCTTTAGCCCGCGTCTGGAAGATTTGTGCAGGCCTGTTGGTAGCGCGCAGGCGTCAGATGGCAGGCGCGCTTAAACCAGCGGCCCAGATGGCTTTGATCGGCGAAGCCCAGCGCCGCAGCGACGTCGGCGGCAGGGATGCCCGCCGCCAGCTGGCGGCGCGCCTGGGATAAGCGCCACTGCACCAGCCAGGCGTGCGGCGGCAGGCCCCACTGCGCCTGAAACAGGCGGGAAAGGCGAAAGCGATCCACCTGCAGCGCCTCGGCCATCGCCTGTAAACCTGGATTAAGCGCATGATGGGCGATAAGCCAGTCGCGCGCCTGCTGCGCCAGCCGGCGATCGTTATCCGCCGCGAGCAGCTCGCTGCGCCAGAGCGGATGCTGGCTCAGCTGCAGGAACAGGCGGTCGAGCGTGGCCTCTTTGATCAAGGCCGGATGGTCGTGCCACAGCGCGTCGAAGCAGTGCCAGACGGTCCAGGCGAGCGCCTGGTCGTCGCGCAGCGTGGCGGCGAAGCGGAGTTCGCCGCCGTGGCCAGCGGTGCAGAGCGGCGACAGCTGCTGCGCCATCTGCTGCGGCGAGAGGTAGAGCAAACGATAGGTAAAACCCTGCGCATCCACGGCGTCGCCGTCGTGCAGCTCTTCCGGCTCCAGCATAAATACCGTGCCGGGCCGGCTGCGATGCTGTTTACGGCGCGAGTGAAACTGCTGCACGCCTTGCTCCGTCACGCCGATCAGATAGCTGTCGTGCCAGTGGGGATCGTAGGCGTGGCCGGTGAAATGTGCGCGGATTGTCTCGATGCCGTGCAAGGCGTCGCGGCGCAAATCTACCCAGTTACCGTTGCAGTCAGCCATAGTCGCTCCAGTTTTACCCCGTCCGGGGAGTAATATGACGCTAAATCCCGACGATACAGGCGTCATTATTTAACGTCATGTGCTATTTTCATTAGCAATTTGCTCAGCGTATAATAACGCATTCATTTAGTTAGAACCCTAATAATCAGGTCGCTACGCTTTGACTCTGCACTATAAAACCTTTACTCATCTTCTCTACCAGACCGCACACGCGTGGCGGCTGGCCGTCGATCGTCACCTTAAACACAGCGGCCTGAGCATGAGCAGCTGGATGGCGATCGGCCTTATCGCCAGCGAAACGCGGCCGCTGACCCAGACGGAGCTGGCGCAGATGCTCGGTCTTGAGGATGCCAGCATGGTGCCGCTCATCGATCGTCTGGTGAAACAGGAGCTGCTGACGCGCGTGCAGCCGCCGGAAGATCGCCGCAAGCGCCACCTGGTGCTGACCGAAAAGGGCAATCAGGCATTCGCCTTAGTGAAAAGCGAGGCAGACGCACTGCGCGCCGATCTGCTCGGCGATATCGATCCGCAGGCGCTGGCGACCACGGAACTGGTGCTGCAACAGCTGCTGACGCGTATGGGAAATATGTAGCGGTGGCACGACGCAATCCCTACGCGCAGCGCGAATGGTTGCCGCATGAAAAACCCATGCTGCCGGGATCGCCCTCAACCCCGATTCATTCGCCGCCGAAGCGGATTGCCTTTGGCCTGATTGGCCTGCTGATCTCGCTTACCGGGGCGCTCAGCAACGCGCTGGTTACCGCCAATCTGACCAACCTTCAGGGCACGTTCGGCGCCTGGTCCAGTGAAATCGCCTGGCTGCCCGCCGTCTACGTGATGGGCAACATCTCTATCAACCTGCTGCTGGTGAAGTTTCGCCAGCAGTTTGGCCTGCGCGTGTTTACCGAGGCCTTTCTGGTGCTCTATGTGCTGGTGGCCTTTTTCCATCTCTTTGCCAACGATCTCAGCTCGGCGATTATTGTGCGCACCGCCCACGGCATGGCGGGCGCCGCGCTCAGTTCGCTGGGGATCTACTATCAGGTGCAGGCGTGGCCAGCAAAGCATCGGCTGAAGGCGCTGGTGATCGGTCTGACCGTCTCGCAGTTCGCTATTCCGATGGCGCGGCTTTTTTCGTCCGAGCTACTGCAGCTGGAGGAGTGGCGCGGGCTCTATCTGTTTGAGCTGGGTCTGGCGATGATCGCGCTGGGCTGCGTGCTGGTGGTGAAGCTGCCGCCGGGCGATCGCATCAAGGCTTTTGAAAAGCTCGACTTCGTCACCTTTATGCTGCTGGCGCCGGGCATGGCGCTGCTCTGCGGCGTGCTGTCTCTGGGGCGCATCGAATGGTGGTTTACCACGCCCTGGCTCGGCGTCTGCCTGGCGCTCGCGCTGGTGCTGATCGTCGCGGCGATCGTCATTGAACACAACCGGAAAAATCCGCTGATCAATACCCGCTGGCTCAGCAGCGGCAACATGGTGCGTCTCGGCATCGTGATGATTATGATACGCATCGTGCTGGCGGAGCAGAATACCGGCGCGGTCGGCTTTTTGCAGCAGCTGGGGCTGCTTAACGATCAGATGCGCGGCCTGTCGCTGGCGATTATCGGCGGCATGACGCTCGGCATCGCCACCAGCGCGCTGACCATCCGGCCCGCACACCTCAACTGGCCGATCGTCACCTCGCTGGCGGTGATGATCGTCGCCTCGCTGATGGATGCGCAGGCCAGCCCGGTCACGCGCGCTAACAATATGTATATTAGCCAGTTTCTGCTCGGCTTCAGCAGCACCTTTTTTATGGCGCCCGCGATGCTGATCGGCATCGGCAGCGTGGTGACGCAGCCGAAAAATCTGGTGAGCTTCGTGGTGCTGTTCGGCATGAGCCAGAACCTGGGCGGTCTGATCGGCTCTGCCATCCTCGGCACCTTTCAGGTCTGGCGCGAGAAGTACCACTCCAGCCTGATCGGGGATCAGCTCTCGCTGCTCGACCCCAACGTTACGGAGCGCCTCAGCCAGTACGGCGCGCTGTTCAACAGCCAGCTGGGCGATCCTGCGCTGCTGAGCGCGCAAAGCACCAGCCAGCTGCAGAGCGTTGCAACGCTGCAGGCGAACGTGCTGGCCTATAACGACACCTATTTACTGACGGCGGCGCTGGCGCTCATTACCCTGATGTGGGCGCTGTGGCGTCTCTCTCGTCAGCGATATCTCAACTGGCGACAGGCGCGCTTTAATCTGATGGAGCAGCGTCTGGCGGCAGCGTCACAAGCACCTACGGAGTCACGATGAGTCAGCAGGATGAACTTCAGGCGGCGGAGCGCGAGCGCGCCAACCGGCGGCGCATTCTTTCTATTGCGGCGGGAAGCGGCATCGCCATTCTTGGCGTACTGATCATTTTATACGCCTGGCAGCTCTGGCCCTTTACCAGCGCCATACAGAGTACGGAAAACGCCTATGTGCGCGGTCAGGTCACCTTTATCAGCCCGCAGGTCAATGGCTATCTCACCTCGGTGGAGGTAGTGGATCTTCAGCCGGTGCAAAAAGGGCAGCTGCTGATGACTATCGACGATCGCATCTATCGGCAGCGTGTGCATCAGGCGCAGGCACAGCTGGCGATGAAGCAGGCGGCGCTCAGCAACAATCTGCAGCAGCGCCGCAGCGCGGAGGCCACCATCGCCAGCAACAAGGCGGCGCTGGAGAACGCCAGAGCCCAGGCGCTGAAAGGGGGCTTCGATCTGAAGCGCGTGGAAAATCTCGCCGCCGACGGCTCGCTCTCGGTGCGTGAACGCGATGCGGCGCGCGCCGCCAACGCGCAGGCGCAGGCAGCGGTGCGTCAGGCAGAGGCGCAGGTGGCGGTGGCGCAGCAGAATCTGCAAACGGCGATCGTTAATCGCGCCTCGCTGGAAGGGGACGTGGCCAGCGCCCAGGCGGCGCTGGAGCTGGCGCAGATCGATCTTGCGAATACGCGTATTACCGCGCCGGATGCCGGGCAGCTCGGCCAGCTTTCGGTGCGCAAAGGGGCCTATGTCACTGCGGGTACGCGACTGACCTCGGTGGTGCCGGACCATAAGTGGGTTATCGCCAACCTGAAAGAGACGCAGCTGGCGGATATCCGACCGGGCCTGCCGGTGACGTTCACCGTTGACGCACTTAACGGCAAACGCTTTAGCGGCCATGTGGAATTTATCTCCCCGGCGGCGGGCTCCGAATTCAGCGCGATTTCGCCGGATAACGCCACCGGTAACTTCGTTAAAATTGCCCAGCGCATCCCGGTGCGTATCGCCATTGACGCGGAGGATATGCGCGAGCTACGCCCCGGCATGTCGGTGGAGGTCAGCATCGATACCGCCGCGCAACCGCGCGACAAGGCGGTGAAATAATGCGGCGGCTGTTGTGCGCTGGCCTGGCGGCGCTCGCGCTGGCCGGCTGCGCCACCGAGGTAGAGAAAGCGCCGGCGTCGCTGCCGATTCCGCCGCAGTGGCGTAACCAGGCTGGACCCGCCGCCGCGCCGGAAGCGGAGTGGTGGCGCGCCTTTGGCGACGACAACCTTAACCGGCTGGTGACGCAGGCGCTGCGCCATAACCTCGATATTCTCACGGCGCGTTCGCGCGTCGAACAGTATCGCGCCGAACTGCGCGCGGCGCAGGGCGATAACTTCCCGACGCTGAGCGCGGGCGTCGGCGCGACGCATCAGCGCGCGCTCTCTGCCGCTACCGGCCAGCCCTATGAGAGCGCCGTCTATCAGGGGCTGCTGCAGGCGAACTACGATGTCGACCTGTGGGGCGCGCGCCGCAGCAGCATCGCGGCCAGCGAAGCGTCGCTGGAGGCGCAGCGCGCGGCGGCGGCGGCGGCGGAGCTGACCGTCGCCAGCTCGGTCGCGTCGGGCTATCTGAGCCTGGTGGCGCTGGATGAGCAGCTGCGCGTGACCGAGGCGACGCTTGCGTCGCGCGGCAATTCGCTGCAGCTTGCGCAGCGCCAGTTCGAAACCGGCTATAGTTCGCGACTGGAGTGGATGCAGGCGGCGTCCGAGTTCCAGACGGCGAAGGCGCAGGTGCCGCAGCTCCGGCATCAGATCGCCCAGCAGGAGAACGCCCTGAGCATTCTGGTCGGGATGAACCCGCGCGAGATTGCGCGTCGCCCGCAGTTCAATCAAATTATGCCGCAGCAGATGCCGCAGCTACTGCCGTCGCAGCTGCTCAACCGGCGGCCCGATATCATTGAGGCGCAGCGCCTGCTGCTGGCGGCGGACGCCACGCTCGCCTCGTCGCAGGCGAAGCTGCTGCCGTCGCTCAACCTGACCGCAAGCGGCACCCTGCAAAGCAGCGAACTGCATCAGCTGATCGACCATCCGTTTCGCCTCTGGAGCATCGGCGGCAGCGTGCTGGCGCCGCTGCTAAACCGCGAAGCGCTGACGGCGCAGGTGGATGTGTCGATGGCGGCGCGCAACCAGGCGCTTTACGGCTATGAGAAAGTGGTGCGCAACGCCTTCTCGGAGGTGAACGACGCGATGGACGCCATTCAGCAGGGGCAGGCGCAACTGGCGGAGCTGCAGAAGCAGGAGGAGTATGTTTCGGAGGCGCTGCGCATCGCCCGCAATCGCTATCAAAACGGTTACGCCTCCTATCTTGACGAGCTGGACGCGCAGCGCACGCTGTTCACCACCCAGCTCAACCTGGTCTCGGTGAAAAATAACCTGCTGCTGGCACAAATCGCCCTGTATCGTGCGCTGGGCGGCGGCTGGCAGGCGCGGTAGGCCGCCTACGGACGGCGGCGAGAGCCGCCGCCTTTTTCCGCCGCCTGCTTTCAAAAAAACTGTCCGTATCAAATCGTTAGGCAAAGACCCCCATTTTCCCGTCAATATTCGCTTGCAAAAGAAGCAAGGCTGCGCATAATCGCAAACCGTAATAATAATGATTATCAGTAACCTTAACATTAGGGCTCGACTATGCGCCGTTCGCTTTCTTCTCCCGGATTTAAACCGACGCTGCTCGCTCTGCTGGTCAGCGCCGGTTGTTTGCCAGTGATGGCTGCTACCACCAGTGATACCGCTTCAACCCTCGACAACAGCGGGCAGACGCTGACCGTCACCGCTGCGCCGCAGAGCGATTTCAAGCCTGGCGGCGACCAGCTGGTGCCCGCTTATCTTGAAGGGCAGGTCGCGCACGGCGGCCGTCTCGGCATGCTTGGCGAGCAAAACGCCATGGACGTGCCGTTTAACATCATCGGCTTTACCTCAAAGATGATTCAGGATCAGCAGGCGAAAACCATCGCCGCCGTGGTGAAAAACGACGCGGGCGTACAGAGTGTGAAAGGCTACGGCAACTTTGCTGAAAGCTATCGCATTCGCGGCTTTGAGCTTGATGGCGATGACATGACCTTCGGTGGGTTGCCTGGCGTGGTGCCGCGTCAGGTGATGGATGCCTCGCTGGTGGAGCGCGTGGAGATTTTCAAAGGCGCGAACAGCTTGCTTAACGGCGCGGCCAGCTCTGGCGTGGGCGGCCTGATCAATCTGGAACCGAAGCATGCAGAGGATCTGCCGCTGACCCGCGTCGGCGTCGATTACACCTCTGACTCCCAGATCGGCTCCAGTATCGATACCGGCCGCCGTTTTGGCGATAACAGCCAGTTCGGCGTGCGCCTGAACGCTGTCCACCGCGAAGGCGAAACCGGCGTGGACGGCGAGAAGAAAAGAACCACGGCGGTCTCCGTCGGCCTGGACTATCGCGGCGATCGTCTGCGCACCTCGCTGGATGTCGGCTACCAGGAAAAAACGTTCCATAACGGCCTGCAGGGCGTCAACATCACCGGCATCGATGTGATTCCTGCCGTGCCGTCAAACTCCCATAACTACAGCCAGAAATGGGTTTACAGCGATATGGCGTCCGAGTTCGGTATCGCGAAAGCTGAGTATGACCTGACTGATAACTGGACCGCCTATGCCGGACTGGGGGCGCAGCACGCCCATGAAACCGGCAACTACGGCACGCCGAAATTAACGAACAGCGACGGCGACGCGACTATCAGCACCTTCAACACCAACCGCATTCAGGACAATATGAGCGGTATGGCTGGCGTGCGAGGGGATTTCACCACCGGTTTTGTCACCCATAAGGTCAACGTCGGCTACTCTGCGCTCACCACCAACGCGAAAAACGCCTACAACATGTCGCTGACCGGGAGCGAGACCAATATTTACCACACCCGTGACATAGACGCGCCTGAGGCCAACTTTGCCGGCGGTAAATTCTCCGATCCGCTAACCACCGCCCGTTCACGCACGCAAGGTTATCTGCTGAGCGACACGCTGGGCTTCTTTGACGACAGGGTGTTGCTCACACTGGGTGCGCGCCATCAAAAAGTGGTGGTGCGCAACTACAACTACAATACCGGCGCCGAAGATACCTCATCGCGCTACACCAACAGCCGCTGGATGCCGACCTATGGCCTGGTCTATAAGCCCTGGCAGACTATTTCACTCTATGCGAACCACACCGAAGCGCTGCAGCCGGGCGAAGTGGCGCCAAATAACAGCACGGTAACCAATCCAGGCGCCATTACCGGTATCGCGCACTCCAGACAAAATGAAGTCGGCGTCAAGGCTGATTTCGGCCGCGTCGGCGGCTCGCTGTCGCTGTTCGATATCCGCAAGCCCTCTGGCATTATCAACGCTTCCGGCGCCTTTGCGATGGACGGCGAAGAGCGCCACCGCGGCATGGAGACCAATATTTTCGGCGAGCCTGTGCTGGGTCTGCGACTCAATGCCAGCGCCACCTGGCTTAATCCCGAAATGGAAAAAACGGAAAATGGCACCTATGACGGCAAGCAGGCGATCGGCGTACCGCGCTATAACTATGCGCTGGGCGCCGAGTATGACATCAAGCCGCTGGAAGGGCTGACGGCGACCGCCTTGCTAAACCATTCCGGTTCGCAGTGGGCCGACTCCGCCAATACCAAAAAGATTGACAGCTATACCACGCTCGATGTGGGGATGCGCTACCGCATGAAGCTCAACGAGAATGATATGGTCTGGCGCGTGGCGGTTGAAAACGTGACCAATGAAAAATATTGGGCTAACGTCGACAGCACCGGGACTTATCTGACGCAAGGCGACGGCCGCACGCTGAAAGTGGGCGTCAGCTACGACTTCTGATCCGTTAATGGGACGCGCCTCGCGTCCCGCTTTTTTTGGTCCAGGAAAAAACTAGCGGGCGGCCCAGTTTCTATTACACTGGTCGCCGCCGTAAGCCTGCGGCAATCTACCGATTCCCGTTGAGTATCTATGCTTCCACTGTCGCCGCACGATCCACAAGATGAGCCTCTTCGCCAGACAATGGACGATGCGCACTTCGCCATCGTGGTGCTTGCGGTGACCTCTGTTACGCTTATAATCTTCGTCCTGTTGGTGACGCTCTGGATGAGTTAAAAAGAGTATCGTAAGCGGCAGGGAGGTTCAGAAGGAGAAAGTATGGAATCGCGAGATGACAAACTGATCGCCATTATTGGTTTGCTGGCCGCCTGCTTAATCGGCGTGGTATTTCTCTTTGCAATGACCTGGCTCACCGATGTCCGTCATCCTGCCGATCCGTCGCTTGAAGTCCAGAGCTGCACGCCGAAAAAACCGCCCGTTCACCCCTCCTGAAATCGCGTCTGAAATTTGATCTGCTGACTGCGCAACACCAGCGCCAGGCCCTCATGCAGCGTGCGGTTGCCGTTGGGATCGCCCAGCCCGAACAGCGCGCCTGGCGAACGCCGATCGTCCGCCCAGGCGGGATATTCCACCACCGGATAGAGGGAGATGCCCTCCAGACCCACTCCCTGGTCGAGCGCCAGCATGACCTCTTCGCTGATATGCTGCAGCCAGGTGGCGCGCGCCTCGCCTTCTGCGCCCGTTTCCGCCAGCAGCAGTGGACGCTGGTAGCGCTGCCAGCACTGCGCCAGCAGGCGATGCAGCGGCTGGCACAGCGGATGGGTCGCCGGCATCGGCTCGCCGGGAAAGAACCAGTGATTGTCGGGATAGTAGTTGAGTCCGAGGATATCAAGGCAATCCTCGCTGCCGCCGAGCTCGCTGTCGATGCGGCCCGCCAGCATATCCCAGGCCTCAAACTGCGCCTGATGCTGCACGTCGGCGTAGGGTTTGCTGTCGGGGTTATGAGGATCGCTGGCGATCTGCACCAGCGGATCGGTGAGGACGAAGCGCGCGTCGGGATAGACCTCGCGGATCGCATGGATCGCTGCCAGCGAGGCGCGCACCAGCTGACGCTTCAGCTCTCTGCCGCGGTTGGCGACGTGGGGATTGAACCAGGCGACGTCGGCACCGGCCCATGACCAGAATGAAATCTGGTTAATCGGCGTGAAAAAGGGACGCTCAATGCCCTCATCGCGCATCACCTGCGCCATGGCGCGGGCGAAACGGGCGAAATGCTCGATAAACGACGCCTTCCAGATATTCAGATGATCGGGATAGCCGAAGTGCGCCAGCTCCCAGATAATCTCCATCTCGTGGCGTCTGGCCGCCTGCACCATCGGCAGAAAGCTGCTCCAGTCGTAGCGGTCCGGCTCTTTCTCAATCAGATACCAGCGCGCGCCATCGCGCGCCGTATGCAGACGCTGCGCCGCCAGCGCGGCGTAATCTTTATCCAGCAGCATATCGTGGCCGCTGCTGATCACCATGTCCAGCCGCTTGCCTGCGGTGCGGCAGGCGGTAGAGCAGGGGAAGCTGCCCTGAAAAAAACTCTTAAACAGCCGGGGGTGATGGCGCTGAAGCAGGGATGAATCTGACGTCATGGTCCGCTCCTGTAACTGGCCGGTCGTGATAGTCTGGCTAAGTCTAGCTGAAAAAACGGCGCTGTCTGGCGGCTCTCAGACTGCGCGTATAGCCATATCCGGCGAAGCGTTAAATAATAAGAGCGTGTCGATTATTCAGGGAACCCCAATGACCGAAGCGTTAAATCTGCTGGCTGAGCGGCCGGACGTCAGCTGGCTTGAGGAGATTATCGGCCCGCGCAGTGCACGCCACCCCGGCCTGAGCGGCATCCATCCGCTGGCAGACGGGCTCGACGCGTTCGCGGCCCGCTATCTGCTGATGGGCAAAGCGGAGCGCACGCTGGATGTGCAGTATTACATCTGGCAGAACGATATGTCGGGACGCCTGCTGTTCAGCGCGCTGCTGGAGGCGGCCGGACGCGGCGTGAAGGTGCGGCTGCTGCTGGACGACAACAACACGCCGGGCCTGGACGATACGCTGGCGCGTCTCGATCGTCACCCCAATATCACGGTGAAGCTGTTTAATCCATTCTCATTCCGCACCCTGCGCGCGCTGGGCTATCTCTCCGATTTCGCCCGTCTTAATCGCCGCATGCACAACAAGAGCTTCACCGTGGACGGCGTGGCAACCATTGTCGGGGGACGCAACGTCGGCGATGAATATTTCGCCACCGGCAGCGAACCGCTGTTCGCCGACCTCGACGTGCTGGCGATCGGCCCGGTGGTAAACGAGGTTTCGGAAGATTTCGAGCGCTACTGGCAGAGCAAACCGGTGGCACCGTTAAAGAGCGTGCTGGATGAGAGCGAGCATCAGGACGGCACGGTGGCGCTGCCGCCCGACTGGCGTGACAGCGAGTCGGTGCAGCGCTATCTGGCGCGGCTGGAGAGCTCACACTTCGTCAGCCAGCTGGAGCAGGGCACGCTGAGCATGACCTGGGCGCACGCACGTCTGCTGAGCGACGATCCGCGTAAAGGGCTGGGCCGGGCGAAGCGCAGGAACCTGCTGCCGCAGCGCATGCTGGAGGTGATCGGCGTGCCGCAGCGGCAGTTCGATATTATCTCCGCCTATTTCGTGCCTACGCGCGCGGGCGTCGCCCAGTTGCTGGCACTGAAACGGCGCGGCGTGAAAATCGCGATTCTGACCAACTCCCTCGCCGCCAACGATGTGTCGGTGGTGCATGCGGGCTACGCCAAATGGCGTAAAAAGCTGCTGCGGCGCGGCATTGAGCTCTATGAGCTGAAGCCGCAGTCGGGCGTGCCCGACGCGCCGCACGACCGCGGTCTCACCGGTAACTCCGGCTCCAGCCTGCATGCCAAAACCTTTACCGTCGATCAGGAGACGCTGTTTATCGGCTCATTCAACTTCGATCCCCGCTCGGCGGTGCTGAACACCGAAATGGGGCTGGTCATTGAGAGCGAAGCGCTGGCGCGGCAGACCCATCAGCGCTTCAGCGCCGCGATGCGCGATCGCGCCTGGACGCTGCGGCTCGACAAATGGGGGCGGGTCAACTGGGTAGAGTATGCGGGAGAAGCACAGGAGATAGTGCATAAGCATGAGCCGCGCTGCACCTGGGTGCAGCGCCTGCTGGTACGGCTGGTGTGGCGTCTGCCGATCGAATGGCTGCTGTAGGCGTCGACCGCGCGGACGACAGGGCGTCCGGCGGTCGGTCGTTCCGCTATTTCTTTTGCGGCTTGCCGGAAAACAGAAAGCGCAGCAGCGGGATGCGCAGGTGGATTTCGTAGAGCAGAAACGCCACGCCGAACACCATCGCCAGCCCGACAAAGAAGCCAAGCGTGTTGTTGCCGATGCGCGGCGTGATAAATATGCCGTAGAGCAGCGTCAAAGGATGGTGCACCAGGTAGATAAACAGCGAGGCGTTCACCAGATACATAATGCGCGGCGAGTGGGCATTAAGCATGCGGTGGCCGAAGCTGAAGCAGACGTTGAGCATGCAGAGCCCCATCAGCGCGGTAATCAACGCATCAAGCTCATAGAGCCAGCCGTCGCCGCTGCTGTAGCGCTGATTAAGGCTATAGGCGATAAAAACCAGAATCGCGCCAAAGCACATCACCGGGTTAAAGCGCACGAACAGCTGCTTCAGAGCCGGGTGCTTCCACGCCAGCGCGCCCAGCATAAAGAAGGGCAAAAACAGCAGCGTCTGCATCACCATAATGCTGAACAGGCCATCCATCAGCAGGGCGGGGAAAAAGGTAAAGATTGCGCGGCGGAAAATGTCCCACAGTAGCGCATAGCCCAGGATCCCCAGCGTCACCTTGCCCCAGCCGATGCGGCTGTAATCGGTATGCCGATGCTGACGGCGCAGCCAGTTAAAGGTCAGCATGCCCAGCGCGGTGAGGATCACCAGCACTACCAGGAACCAGAGGTGCGAAATCAGCTCCCACATCAGGTTATTGAACTTGCCATAGCGCGTCAGCTGATCCCAGTTGCCCATCTTATCCGACAGCGCGCGCAGCATAAAAAACTGCGGCAGAGTAATCAGCGGCACGGCGGTCAGCAGTGGAATGCCGACGCGCTCCATGCGCACTTTCAGCCAGCGCTTTGCGTCGTAGCGCAGGTAGAGCATGTAGGAGAAGTAGCCTGAGATAACGAAAAAGACCTGCATGCGGAAGGCGTGAATAAAATCGTTCAGCACTGTCAGCCAGAGCGACGCTTCCTGACTATTGACGGCCCATTTTTGAGTGGAATAGATGAGGGAAACGTGAAACGGCACCCCCAGTAACATCAAATACGCCCGAATCGAATCGAGGAAATATTCACGTTCAGGTTTTACTGTACCCATAAAGTTCCAGTTTGTTAGTACGTTTCGGCCAGTTTCCCCCTGAAACTGGTTTATGCCGCAGGGAAATTCTACCCGCTGTAAACAGCGTATACTATCAGTTGATTCTGGAACGTTTAATTGTCCTAAAAGCAGGCGTAGTCCTGACGAAACCCTGGAACATTCTTTTGGATATGCTGTCGGAAAAGCGAATAATCCTTTAAGATAAATGGGTTTGTACTTAGCACACGAAAGGGGGGGATGTGCTGATTAATGTAGAAAAAAAAGGCGGACTGATGAAGATGCGCTGGCTTGGCGCGGCAGTTTTGCTGGCGTTGTACGCCAATAATAGCTGGGCGTTTAACCTTGATGATGTCGCAAAAGAAGCCAAAACGCTGGCAGGGAAAAGTTTTGAGGCGCCTAAGAGCAATTTACCCTCTCAGTTTCGTGAAATGAAATTTGCTGACTATCAGCAGATCCAGTTTAACCACGATAAAGCGTACTGGGGCAAACTGCGTACGCCGTTCAAGCTTGAGTTTTACCACCAGGGCATGTATTTCGACACGCCGGTAAAAATCAACGAAGTGGCGGCCAACGCGGTGCGCGAAATCAAATACAGCCCTGACTATTTCAACTTCGGCAACGTCAAGCACGATGCCGACTCGGTGAAAAATTTAGGGTTCGCCGGTTTTAAAGTGCTTTATCCGCTTAACTCGCGCGATAAAAAAGATGATGAAATCGCCAGCTTCCTGGGCGCAAGCTACTTCCGCGTTATCGGTGCCGATCAGGTTTATGGCCTGTCGGCTCGAGGCCTGGCCATCGACACGGCGCTGCCGTCTGGAGAAGAGTTCCCGCGCTTTAAGGAGTTCTGGATCCAGCGTCCTAAGCCGCAGGATAAGCAGCTGGTGATCTATGCGCTGCTCGATTCGCCGCGCGCAACAGGCGCCTATCGCTTTACCGTCCATCCGGGCAAAGAAACCACCGTTGACGTTCAGTCGAAAGTCTATCTGCGCGATAAAGTCGGCAAGCTTGGCGTTGCGCCGCTGACCAGTATGTTCCTGTTTGGCGCCAACCAGCCTTCGCCAGTGATGAACTTCCGTCCAGAGCTGCATGACTCCGACGGTCTGTCGATTCACAGCGGCAACGGCGAATGGATCTGGCGACCGCTCAATAATCCGCGCCATCTGGCGGTGAGCACCTACACCATCGAAAGCCCGAAAGGCTTCGGCTTGCTGCAGCGCAGCCGCGACTTCAACCGCTATCAGGATCTCGACGATCGTTACGATATGCGTCCGAGCGGCTGGGTTGAACCGCTGGGCGACTGGGGTAAAGGCCGCGTCGAGCTGGTGGAGATCCCGACCGCGGATGAAACCAACGACAATATCGTCGCCTTCTGGACACCGGAGAATCTGCCGGATCCGGGCAAAGAGATGAGCTTCAACTACCGCCTGCACTTTACGCGCGACGAGAGCCAGCTTCACTCCGACGATATCGCCTGGGTGAAAAACACGCTGCGATCGGCGGGTGACGTGAAGCAGTCAAATCTGGTGCGTCAGCCGGACGGGTCTGTCGCCTTCACCATCGACTTCGTTGGGAAAGCGATGAGCGAGATGCCCGCTAACAGCCAGGTCGCGCCGCAAGTCAGCGTGGGCGAGAACGGCGAAGTGGTTGAGCAGAGCGTGCGCTATAATCCGGTCACCAAAGGCTGGCGTCTGGTGCTGCGTCTGCGCGTCAAAGATAACAAACAGCCTACCGAAATGCGCGCCGCGCTGGTTAGCGGCGACAAGACATTGACGGAAACCTGGAGCTATCAGTTACCTGCCAATGAATAATCCGACATTTATTCCTAAAAACTACGTGGAAGCCCTGCCGCTGGATGCGGCAGGGAAGGCCCGGTTAAGCGCCTCGCTGCAGCACGCCGAGGCGTTTCACTTCATTCACGATACGCTTGGCCAGGATGTAGCCGCCAGCGATCGTCCTGACGATGCGCCGCTCAAGTCGGTCTCGGCCCGCGTCAAAATGGCGTGGCCGGACTCGCTGGCCGACGGCGAGCAGTTCGGCAAAGATTATCTCGACCGCACCACGCTGAAGGCGATGCCGAAGGTTAAGCGCTCGCTGATGTTCCCGGAAGCCTGGCGGACCAACCCGCTGGTGCGCGCCTGGCGTTCGCTGCGCGGCGAAAAGCTGACGCACCGCTACGCCACGGCGGAAGAGCAGCGCGCCGAGGAAAAATGGCGTCATGTCGGCTCGATTCGCCGCTATGTGCTGCTGATCCTGACCCTGTTCCAGACCGTCATCGCCACCTGGTACATGAAAACCATCCTGCCTTACCAGGGCTGGACGCTGCTCGACCCAATGGAGATGCTGAATCAGAACTGGCAGCAGTCGGTGATGCAGATCCTGCCCTACGTGCTGCAGACCGGTATTCTGTTCCTGTTTGCCATTCTGTTCTGCTGGGTATCGGCCGGCTTCTGGACCGCGCTGATGGGCTTCCTGCAGCTGCTGATCGGTCGCGACAAGTACAGCATCTCCTACTCAACGGTAGGCGATGAGCCGCTTAATCCTGAACATCGCACCGCGCTGATTATGCCGATCTGTAACGAGGACGTAGAGCGCGTCTTCGCGGGCCTGCGCGCCACCTGGGAATCGGTCGCGCGCACCGGCAACGCAGAGCATTTCGACGTCTACGTGCTGAGCGACAGCTACGATCCCGATATCGCCATCGCGGAGCAGAAGGCCTGGATGGAGCTGGTGCGCGATGTGGGCGGGGCTGGCAAGATCTTTTACCGCCGTCGCCGCCGCCGCGTGAAGCGTAAGAGCGGCAACATCGACGACTTCTGCCGTCGCTGGGGCAGCAACTACAGCTACATGGTGGTGCTGGACGCAGACAGCGTGATGAGCGGTGAATGTCTTACCGGCCTGGTGCGCATGATGGAAGCGAACCCCAACGCCGGGATCATCCAGTCGTCGCCGAAGGCGTCGGGCATGGATACGCTCTATGCGCGCTGCCAGCAGTTCGCCACGCGCGTTTACGGTCCGCTCTTTACCGCCGGTCTGCACTTCTGGCAGCTTGGCGAGTCGCACTACTGGGGGCATAACGCCATTATCCGCGTGAAGCCCTTTATCGAGCACTGCGCGCTGGCACCGCTGCCGGGCGAGGGCTCATTCGCCGGCTCGATCCTGTCGCACGACTTCGTTGAGGCCGCGCTGATGCGCCGCGCCGGCTGGGGCGTGTGGATCGCCTATGACCTGCCGGGCTCCTATGAGGAGCTGCCGCCGAACCTGCTGGACGAGCTGAAGCGCGACCGTCGCTGGTGTCACGGCAACCTGATGAACTTCCGCCTGTTCCTGGTGAAAGGGATGCACCCGGTGCACCGCGCGGTGTTCCTGACCGGCGTCATGTCCTATCTCTCGGCGCCGCTCTGGTTTATGTTCCTGGCGCTCTCCACCGCGCTGCAGGTGGTGCATACGCTAATGGAGCCGCAATACTTCCTGCAGCCGAGGCAGCTCTTCCCGGTCTGGCCGCAGTGGCGTCCTGAGCTGGCGATCGCGCTCTTCTCGACGACGCTGGTGCTGCTGTTCCTGCCGAAGCTGCTCAGCGTGGTGCTAATCTGGTTCAAAGGCGCGAAACCTTACGGCGGCGCGTTCCGGCTCTTTATCTCGCTGCTGCTGGAGATGCTCTTCTCCGTGCTGCTGGCGCCGGTGCGCATGCTGTTCCATACCGTGTTCGTGGTCAGCGCCTTCCTGGGCTGGGAAGTGGTGTGGAACTCGCCGCAGCGCGACGATGACGCCACGCCGTGGGGCGAAGCTTTCCGTCGTCACGGATCGCAGATGCTGCTCGGCATCGTCTGGGCGGTAGGCATGGGCGTGCTGGATCTCAACTTCCTCTGGTGGCTGGCGCCGATCGTCTTCTCGCTGATCCTGTCGCCGTTTGTGTCGGTGATGTCGAGCCGCGCGACGGTCGGGCTGAAGAGCAAGCGCGCGAAGCTGTTCCTGATCCCGGAAGAGTATGCGCCGCCGAAAGAGCTGGTGGACACCGATCGCTACCTGCAGATCAACCGCGAGCGCGCTCTGAAGCACGGCTTTATGCATGCGCTGTTCCATCCGGCGTTTAACGCGCTGGCGACCGCGCTGGCGACCTCACGTCACCGACAGAGTCAGCTGCTCGATTATGCGCGCGACCGCCGCGTCGATCAGGCGCTGAGCGAGGCGCCCGAGAAGCTGAACCGCGAACAGCGTCTGCAGCTGATTAGCGATCCGGTGGTGCTGGCACGCGTTCACTCACGCCTGTGGGAGAACGGCGACAAGTATCATCAGTGGGTTGAGAGCTATCAGAAGCTGGCGCTTAATCCGCTGGCGCTACCGCCTCAGGCGGGTTAATATTCGCCAACCTAAAGCGGCAGCGATGCCGCTTTTTTTATGCGCGCGATTTAACGCTACTATTACGCTTTGACAGCGTAATAAGGCGACAGCCTACCTGCGCCATTGTCTACACTAGCCGCTAACTGAAATGAGTATCGCGAGTGAAAAGTTTGCTGAAAACGGTGATGGTCGCGCTGATGGCGCTGATATTAAGCGGATGCGGCAGTATTATTAGCCGCGCTGTGCCTGGACAGGGACACGGCAATCAATACTATCCCGGCGTGCAGTGGGATGTGCGTGATCGCCCATGGCGCGTGCTGACTATTCTCGATCTGCCGCTGTCGCTGGTGGTGGACACCATGCTGCTGCCGGTTGATGCCCACCACGGGCCCTATGAGTAATCAGAGCAGGCGATCGGACTCGCTGTTGTCATCTTCCCACTCCTGCGCCGCCGCTTCGCCCTCTTCGCTGTCGATTGGCGGCTCAAGCTGAAACTCGCCCTCGTCCCATTCGTGCAGCGTATTTTCGGCTAACCACTCCTGGCGCAGCTCAACTTCGTCGAAATCGCCGTCAAATATCGCCTGCGCTGCCTCGCCGCTGCGGACAGGCAGACATTCGCCGCTTTCGCCTTCATCTTCAAAGAACTCTGCCTGCCACATAATATCGCCATCCTGCATCACATATTTCTGCAGGCCAAACTGACTGATGCTGACATCCTCTTCTTCAGTGTCGGGATGATCGGCGAGAAACTCTTCACGCGCAGCCTCGATGGCTTCTTCTAAGGTGCTGAACATGCTCATTACTCTTCTCCTTGCCTGATTAACGGGATGTCAGAGAAGGATAGACGAAATTTTTCAGGGGAAAGTATGAAAAAGAGACGGCGGGCGAGAAAGTCCTCCCGCCGTCATCGATCAGAGTGACTTTTGCGGGAAGTGCAGCACCGGTCGCACCGTTTCGCGCATAACGGGCGCCGCATAGCGAATACAGCATTTAATACAGGGTTTGACTTTTTTAAAATTAATTCGCGCAATAGATAATGCCTGATTTAAATTATATAACGTGCCGATAAAAACGACGTCTTCTTTATCCGGCATACGTTTACACTCTTTGCGGTGTAAATAATGGTAATTATCCTGATCGGTACTGATTGTCACGTAGTAATAGATGCCTTTATTCATTTTTATGTTCCTGCTAGAGATTTGCTGTGTGTAATCTTTTTATATTTTTTGAAAGGCAGTTAAATAATTAACTGTCACGAGGGAAATTACCGATATGTTTCTAATTGTTCAAATTCCATAAAAGTATAAGGCGAAGATATAATCAGCATAATGATTATATGCAAGAGGTCTAATCAGACAATACCTTGTAAAATAAGTTAATTTTACTGGATACATAAGCTAAGGCAAAGAATAGCTTGCGAATAAATAAGAAAAGACCTGGAGTGAATGACAATCAGATCCAAATAAGATAAATCGCAATCATTAATTTCTCAGCTGCTTACAGGCTATATTAACGGGTAAAGCCCACTTTTGGCCACAATTAATTTAGCACGGGTGAACAATAAAAATCAGGGACTGAATTATTATCCCTTTCCTTTTAGTTTTGAATGGCTCTTATGGGAAAGGATGAAATGAATTTTCATTATGAAACAACGGGTTGTGTTGGTTGGGGCGAAATTTTAAGCGTAAGCAAAAATGATGCTTAAGGTCGGCGGACGACAGCGCGTCCGCCGGAAGGAGATCAGTAGCGAGAAGGCTCGCCCTCAGGACGGGTCTTAAAGCGACGGTGCAGCCACATATATTGCTCCGGTGCCAGTAAGACGCCATCTTCCACCACTTTGTTCATCTGCGCAGCGGTGGCGACATCGCTGTCGAGCGGGATCTGCTGGCTAACGTCAGGCAGAATAAGCATCTGATAGCCGCGGCCGTGCGGCAGGCGGCGCGGGACGAAGGGAATGACGTGCGGCTTGCCGCTGCGGATCAGCAGATAGGTGCCGACGGTCGTAGCGGCTTTTTCCACCGCAAAGAAAGGTACAAACACGCTGCTGCGCGGGCCGTAATCATGATCGGGTGCGTACCAGATAATATCGCCATTTTTCAGCGCGCGGATCATGCCTTTCAGATCCTTACGGTCGAGCATACCTTTATTAGAGCGCATCCGGCCCCAGGTCTGCAGCCAGTCAAGCAGCTTATTGTCATTGGGGCGATAGACGCCGATGCCAGGGTTATAGATGCCAAAAATACGCGCGCCCAGTTCCAGCGTCAGGAAATGCATACCGATGAGCAGCACGCCGCGCTGCTCATCTTTTGCTTTCTGGATATGCTCAAGGCCGGAGACATCGAACCACTTCTTGATGCGCCAGTCGGGCCAGAACCAGGCCATGCCGGTTTCAATCAGCCCCATGCCTACCGACTCAAAGTTATGCTTTACCATCGCTTCACGTTCGCTGGTCGGCATATCGGGAAAGCAGAGCTCCAGATTGCGTCGGGCGATGGCGACGCGGCGTTGCAGAAAGCGCATTGCGATGCGTCCGAGCCCGCAGCCCAGCACATAGAGCAGCGGATAGGGCAGCAGCACCAGCAGATAAAGAAAGGCAATGCCCAGCCAGGTGAGCCAGTAACGGGGATGGAGGAGTGCTCGGGAAAATTGCGGCAGTTGAGTCATATGAAAAAGCTTATCCTGCGTCATGCGCCTGATGGCGCCAATATCTCGTTGATTTTCCCCTATTGTGCCAGCTTTTCTTCTGCGCTGAAATAAATGCAGGGCGATTGCGCATACCTCCAGTTGAAAAGAAGCGCGCCTGAACGGGTGAATAAAAAGCAATCCAGATCAATTCTCTTTGCATCCTGGCCCATTGCTGTATCATGTGCCGCGCAATTTTTTATCCCAGACAGGAACGAACACCATGCCAGTGTTACATAACCTTGTTAACAATAAAGAGCTGAAGGCGCGCATGCTGGCGGAAACCGAACCGCGCACGACCGTCTCGTTCTACAAATATTTTCACATCGCCGATCCCAAAGCCTTTCGCGACGCCCTCTATCTTGGCCTGACCGAACTCAAGGTCTTTGGCCGCGTCTACGTGGCCAAAGAGGGGATCAACGCGCAGATCAGCGTCCCCGCCAGCCTCTATGAGAAGATGAAAGACTATCTGTATGGCTTCGATCCGGCGCTGAACAATCTGCGCATGAATATCGCGCTCGACGACGACGGCAAATCTTTCTGGGTGCTGCGCCTGAAGGTGCGTGACCGCATCGTAGCGGACGGTATTGAAGATGAGAGCTTCGACGCCAGTGACGTCGGCACCTACCTGAAAGCGGCAGAAGTCAACGCAATGCTGGACGATCCCGACGCGGTATTCGTCGATATGCGCAACCACTACGAATATGAAGTGGGCCGTTTCGATAATGCGATGGAGATCCCGGCTGACACCTTCCGCGATCAGCTGCCGATGGCGGTTGAGATGCTGCAGGAGCAGAAAGATAAAAAAATCGTGATGTACTGCACCGGCGGCATTCGCTGCGAGAAGGCGAGCGCCTGGATGCGTCATAACGGTTTCGACGATGTTTACCATATCGAAGGCGGCATAATCGAATATGCGCGTCGCGCGCGCGAGCAGGGCCTGCCGGTGCGCTTCAAGGGTAAGAATTTTGTCTTCGATGAGCGCATGGGCGAGCGCATCTCCGACGATGTGCTGTCGCAGTGCCATCAGTGCGGTGCGCCATGCGATACGCACACCAACTGCGTCAACGACGGCTGCCATCTGCTGTTTATTCAGTGCCCGAGCTGCGCCGAGAAGTTCCACAACTGCTGCAGCCCGCTCTGTATGGAAGAGGCACAGCTGTCGCCGGAAGAGCAGCGCGCGCGCCGCGCCGGTCGTGAAAACGGCAATAAAATCTTCAATAAGTCGCGCGGCCGGCTGACCATGGCAATCCCGATGCCGGAGAAAGAGTAACCGCCTGAGCCTGACGCGCATGCGTCAGGCTTTTTATCGCTTAGCGGGTGAAGCGAGCGAGTGAGAAGGGCGTGAGATCAAACGAAAAGGGTTTATCGAGCGCGAACTCTGTCGCCAGCTCCCCCAGCACGCTGGCGAACTTGAATCCATGTCCGCTCAGGCCAGTGATAATCAGCCGATTCGGCTCGTCCGGCAGGGTATCGATAATAAAGTCTTCATCCGGGCTGATGTCGTAGCTGCAGGCTTCGCCGTGCAGACAGACCCCGACGCCAGGCAGGAATTTACGCAGAAACGCAAAGGCGTCGCTGCCATCTTCCGCAAAACTCCCGAAGGGTTTGCGGTCCTCCGGCTGGCGCATTGGCTGGCCACCGTCGTGACGTCCCACTTTCAGCGCGTTGTTATCCGCCGGAAAGCCGTAAAAGTGGCTGCCGTTCTCCATCTCTACCGTAAAGCCCGGAAACTTATTGTTTTCGCTATAGCGGCCATCGGCCTGATACCAGGCGAACACTTTACGCGTCGGCTTGATCGGTAAGTCTGGCACCAGCTTGCCAACCCAGGTACCGGCACTGATCAGCATCTTGCGCGCGCGGAAGGTGCCGTCTGCCGTGACCACCTGCTGCAGATCGCCGTCGCGGCCAATCTGCGACACGCCACAATTAAACAGCTGCGCGCAGCCCGCCTTCTCGGCGAGGGCGATCCAGCTGCGCACCGCCTGCTCGCACTTCAGGTAGCCCGACTGCGGTTCGAACACGCCGATATAGCCATCCGGCACGCTGATCTGCGGCCAGCGCTGGCGCACCTCCTCCGCCTGCAGCAGCTCTATCTCCAGCTGCCAGGCCTGCGCGCTGTCGATGATGTTGCGGATAAATTCAGAGTGTTGGGGCGCAAGGTTAATAATGCCGCTGCGGTGCATGATGCGTTCGCCAGCCTGCTGTTCCAGCTCGTCCCAGAGCGCCTGCGCGCGCAGTACCAGCGGAACATAGCGTTCGCCCTCGCCGTAGGCGTGACGGATCAGCCGCGTTTCGCCATGATGCGCGCCCTGGGTATGCGGCGGATGGCTGGAATCGATCATCAACACCGACAGGCCCGCCTGGGTGGCGTAAAAACCCGCGGCGGCGCCAACGGACCCGCTGCCCACCACAATCAGATCATAAATCATTGAAGGATAACTCCTGAAAGCCGTAACACGCCCAGCAGCATACCAGAATCAGAAATGAAAAAGGCACCCCTGAGGGTGCCTGTTTATCTGGCGGAGACTAATGTTTGGACTGGTAACGCTCCATTTGCTCGGCCGATTCGATCTTGGCAATGCCAGCTTCAAGAATAGAAATAAATTGTCTTGCCACGTCTGTTGTCAGCCAGTAGGTCGGTCCGACGTCTGCTTCTTCTTCTTTTTGATCCTGCGAGGAGAGCGAATGCAAACGGATCATCATAGCGTCGTAGCTGTCTACGGTACTGATATCCCAGCCCACCAGCGGGTGAGTTTGAATAACGTCTTTATGATTACTGTCCATTATAACCTCCTTATTACTCGTTAAACGAAGTGCATGATGAGGTTCAATGCGGCTTTTTTATCCGATAGCGAGACAATTATAACAGAAAAAGCGTTCTATCCGATTAAAATGTGCGGAGAACAAAAAGTGAGCGAAATATTCGGCGTTAAAAAAACGATTAAAAAAAATAAAATGCCTGACGCATCAGGCAGTTTTTTAACGCGCTCGCGCAGCAGTAAAAAATCAGGCCAGTGGGTCCGCCGGCTGTACGCTGTGAGGCTTTTGCAGCGTCAGTGCGAGGCGAGAAAAGTGTTGCTGCAGCGGTTCGTCGTGATTCTGATTTTGTGCCTCAAGCGTCAGATGATGCACCAGCAGCTGAGCGGCGCGCTCGTCGAGGCAGAGGGTCAGGCTGGAGAAGGCGCTTTCCAGCACCGTCAGGCGACGTTGCTGATCGGCAATTAGCGCCAGCAGTTCACCGAAGGTCATGGCCTCTTCCGGGTTGTCTGTCATCATTTCATCTCACCTCCTGTTAAGCATAACGAGCGCAAGAATAGGCGATTGATCGATCAGAGTCTAGATGCAGGAAAAAGTTATGGCGAGGGGAGAGAGCGATAAAAAAGCCGGATGGCGACACCCGGCAAAAACTGCGCAGTGGCGGTTAATCGGTAATGAACCAGTCGTCAGCGCTTTCCCAGGTTTCCTGTAAAATATCGCTGATTCGATCGCGCGTCTCTTTACCGCCGCCCAGCACGCTGAGCTGGTTCGCGGTGGCATAGCGCACCTTGACATGGTTCTGGGCGTCGGGAAATTCTTCATCGATACGGCGGGAAAGTTCTGCCGTCAGCGCTTCCATTGCGCCGGACGGAAGCGGGGACGTTTTCGCAACGGTAATTTCAACACGCATAGCAGCCTCCGGATTAGATGCTGTATATATTTACAGTATATCCCGGCCGGAGGCAAGCGAAAGCGCAATCAGTTTTTCACGCGCCAGTTCAGGGTTTCGCCGGCGAGGAAGGGCACCAGCGCGTGCTCGCCCATGCTGATGCTCTCTTCAACTTTCCAGGGTTCGCGCACCAGCGTCACGCTCCCTTCATTCAGCGGCAGGCCGTAAAAGCGCGGGCCGTTCTCCGAGCAGAACGCTTCCAGGTGCGCCAGGGCGTCCAGCTCTTCGAAAACGGTAGCGTAGGCGGGCAGCGACGTCGGCGCGTTGAAAACGCCCGCGCAGCCGCAGCTCGCCTCTTTAAGATGGCGCAGATGCGGCGCAGTGTCGGTGCCGAGGAAGAAGCGCGGATGGCCGCTGGCAACCACTCTGCGCAGCGCCTCCTGATGGACGTTGCGCTTGAGGATCGGCAGGCAGTAGAGGTGCGGGCGCACGCCGCCAACCAGCATATGGTTGCGGTTGAACATCAGGTGCTGCGGCGTAATAGTGGCGCCCAGCTTGTCATTGCCCGCCTCGACGTACTGCGCGGCTTCGCGCGTCGTGATGTGCTCAAAGACGATTTTGAGTTCCGGATAGGTTTTGCGCAGCGGCTCCATGACGCTGTCGATAAAGCGCGCCTCACGGTCGAAAATATCGATGTCGGCGTGGGTGACTTCGCCATGAATCAGCAGCGGCATGCCGATCTTCTGCATCCGCTCCAGCACGCTGCTGATGGCGGCGATATGGGTGACGCCGTGGCTGGAGTTGGTGGTGGCATGCGCCGGGTAGAGTTTCGCGGCGGTAAACACGCCCGCATTGAAGCCCTGTTCAATCTCATTGGGATCGAGCGAGTCGGTAAGGTAGCAGGTCATCAGCGGGGTGAAGCGATGTTCCGCGGGCAGCGCGGCCAGGATGCGGTCGCGGTAGGCGACGGCGGCAGCGACGCTGGTGACCGGTGGTACCAGGTTGGGCATCACGATGGCACGTCCGTTAACCGCGCTGGTATAGGGCAGGATTGTATTCAGCATCGCGTCGTCGCGCAGGTGAATATGCCAGTCGTCAGGGCGGCGGATAGTAAGTTGCTGAGGGTGTGCAGTCATCAGTGAAGCTCCGGCTAGTCAGGAAACGTAGAGGCGCGTTTTGGCCGGGTACAAAGCATAAGGTGTCGGGCAACCGTTTGCACTTCTTTTCTTGCAGGGAGGGGGAAAAGAACAGCGGGCACGGCGCCAGACCGCAGATGAGCTTACAGCGCGGGTGACATGGACCGAAGAGCAAAGCGTCCCGCGCAAGGGACTGCGCGGGACGAGCCGCCAGGGATGGCGCTTTTGCGTCTTTGCGATCGGGCCATGTCACCCACGCCTGCACCTTGTCACTGCGTAAACGGAATCACCAGCTGTCCAGGTTCGACCTTGAGCCCTTTAGCAAATTTCTTCGCCAGCGCTTCGCCCTTGCTGCGATCGACGCTCAAGACATAGGCAGGCTTCTGATTAAAATAGCTTTTCAGCGACTGATTCAGATAGGGCGTCAGGCTTTTCATCACCGCGGCCATTTTTTCCGGCTGCACCTGCGCGTCGACGATCTCCAGATCGCGCAGATAGATGGCGCCTTGCTGCGCGTCGAATACCGGCTGCGCCTTCATCTTCAGCTGCATATCCGCTTCCTGCGGGCCAAACAGCGAACTGACGTTGATTTTCGCCCTGCCGGTCAGCGTGACGCGGTCCGGCTCCTCGCGGCCAATCTGGCTGCTGAGGTCGGTCAGCAGAATATGGGCGTTCACCAGGCCAGCGACACCGATATCTTTTTCATAATTGTTGTGCTTCGCCAGCGCCTGATTCACTTCCTGCTCGCTGATGGTGTACTGCGTCAGCTGATTGCAGCCGCTAACCAGCACGGCGAAAAACAGGGCCGTCAGCCCCAGAAATGCCTTTTTCATTTTGTCCTCATCCAGTTGATGCTCATGCAGCGCCTAGGGTGCCTGAATGCAGATGAGGTGTCATTAAAAAGGCGATGAGAAACGCCAGCGCGCCTCTCATCAAACCGGATCAGAGGGCGATAGAGGAGAGCAGGTTGACCTGCGTCTGCTTCGCCATGTTGTCGCGATAGTCGGCCACGCGGCTCGGCCAGTCGATGCCGGCTACCAGCGTCAGCGAACGCAGCAGCGGAAAGAGGTGGATATCATCTTCCGACAGCTCGCCGTTGACCGCGTTGGGTTTGACAATCAGCTTGTCGAGCTGGCGCAGATCGTCGCTGACCTTTTTGATCAGGCCCGGCGCATGGCTCTTAAGCTCGGCGAAATCGCCGATCGCCGCCTCTTTCTTCTGGCGGAAATAGTCACGCGCCTCTGGCGTGGCGAATTCGGCGAAGGCGGCGTCCGCGATGCGCGGCAGCAGCAGCTTATTAACGTAGCCGTTGACGCTGCGCAGCCAGTCGCCGATTGCCGGATTGATTTTGCCGTTCAGCAGCGGCTCCCGGTCGCTTTTATCAATAAAGCGCACAATATCGAGGCTTTCCGGCATTGCGCTGCCGTCATCTTTTTGCAGAATGGGCGCGACCTTCTGGCCCACCAGCTTTTTCGGCGTCGCTTCGTCATCATTAAGCATCACGATAAGCTCTACCGGCAGGTTTTTCAGGCCGAAAATCATGCGCGCTTTGACGCAAAAGGGGCAGTGGTCGTAGATGTAGAGTTTCATCCCGGTCTCCTTATGATAGTCAGGGCGACGGGCGTCACCCTGATTGAGGGCGTGTCGGAAGTATGGAAGAGATTCCGGGCGAGGGCAAACCCATGCCGCGAGCGGGCCGGGATTTGCAAAATAAAATCAACGCGTTTCATACTGGTTGTTAACGAATATTTTACCGCAGCAGGGGCGGCGGTTATAGTGAAAGCTATGTTGTTAGCGCCGCTTTCCTTAAGCCTCAGATTTCAGGAGTCATGATGTTTGGCTATCGTTCTGCCGCGCCCAGGGTGCGATTAACCACCGATCGCCTGGTGGTGCGTCTGGTTCACGAGCGCGACGCCTGGCGACTGGCGGATTACTACGCCGAAAACCGCGCCTTCTTAAAACCCTGGGAGCCGGTGCGCGACGAGAGCCACTGTTATCCCTCGGGCTGGCAGGCGCGCCTGGGCCTGATCGCCGATATGCAGAAAAGCGGCTCCGCCTACTATTTCATTCTGATGGATCCCGACGAGTCTGAAGTGCGCGGCGTCGCCAACTTCAGCAACGTGCTGCGCGGCTCCTTCCACGCCTGCTACCTCGGCTATTCGCTGGGCGAAAAGTGGCAAGGACAGGGGCTGATGTTTGAAGCGCTGCAGGCCGCCATTCGCTATATGCAACGCCAGCAGAATATCCACCGCATTATGGCGAACTACATGCCGCATAATCAGCGCAGCGGTGCGCTGCTGGCGCGCCTCGGCTTTGAAAAAGAGGGTTATGCGAAAGACTATCTGTTAATCGACGGCCGCTGGCAGGATCACGTGTTGACCGCGCTGACCCGTCAGGAGTGGACGCCGGATCGGCGCGGCTAATAAGGAGATCGGAATGAAAATGGCGCTTTCGCCGCTGGCGTTGCGTGTTTTGGGTTGCCTGCTGGAGAAGCAAGTCACCACGCCGGAGCAGTATCCGCTATCGCTGAATGCGGTGGTGATCGCCTGCAACCAGAAGTCGAACCGCGAGCCGGTGATGAACCTGACCGAAAGCGACGTGCAGGAGGAGCTCGATCGGCTGACGAAAAAGCATCTGGCGACGGCCAACAGCGGCTTCGGGCAGCGTGTGGCGAAGTATGAGCAGCGCTTCTGCAATTCGACCTTCGGCAACCTGCAGCTCAGCAGCGCCGAGGTGGCGATTCTGACGCTGCTGTTCCTGCGCGGCGCGCAAACGCCGGGCGAGCTGCGCACGCGCAGCGGCAGACTGCACGAGTTTGCCGACGTTGAGGAAGTGGAAAGCGTGCTGGCTGGCCTGACCGAGCGCGAGATGGTGACGCGCCTGCCGCGCGAGCCGGGCAAACGCGAAAGCCGCTACCTGCATCTGTTTGGCGACGATCAGGCCGTCAGCCAGGCGCAAACGCCGCTGGACGATAACAGCGATCTCAGCGCGCGCGTCGCCGTGCTGGAGCAGTCGGTCGCCGCGTTACAGGCGCTGGTGCAGACGCTGCTGCATAAAGGAGGCTGAGATGACGCTGCGAATTGGCGTGGTTGGACTGGGTTCGATTGCGCAGAAAGCCTGGCTGCCGGTGCTGGGACAGGCGGAAAGCTGGACGCTGGTCGGCGGCTTCTCGCCGAATCAGCAGAAGGCGCAGAGGGTGTGCGACAGCTACCGTATGGCCTGTTTCTCCTCGCTGAACGCGCTGGCGGACGCCTGCGACGCGGTGTTCGTTCACACCAGCACCGCTACCCACTACGAGGTTGTCAAAGCGCTGCTGCTGGCGGGAAAAGATGTGCTGGTGGATAAGCCGCTGGCCGATAATTTCAGCCAGGCCGAGGCGCTGGTGGCGCTGGCGGAAAAGCGCGGACGCAAGCTGATGGTGGGCTTTAACCGCCGCTTTGCGCCGCGCTATCAGCAGCTGCGGCTGGCGATGCCGCAGGCCGCCAGCCTGCGCGTGGAGAAACACCGCAGCGACAGCGTGGGGCCGCACGATCTGCGCTTTACGCTGCTCGATGACTATCTGCACGTGGTGGATACCGCGCTCTGGCTGGCGGGCGATCGCGCCGTCCAGCGTCATGGCTACATCCACACCAACGAGCAGGGCGAAATGCTCTATGCCGAGCACCACTTCACCGCCGGCGCCGTGCAGATCGCCACCAGCATGCATCGCCGCGCGGGCAGCCAGCGCGAGCGCGTAAGCCTGGTCGGCGACGGCCGCTGCATCGACGTGCTGGAGATGCGCGACTGGCAGGAGGAGCGCGGCGACGGCGTGCGCAGCGATCCGCCGCCCGGCTGGCAAAGCCATCTGACCCAGCGCGGCTTTAGCGGCGCGGCGCACCATTTTATCCAGTGCGTGCAAAATCAGACGATGCCTGAAACAGGCGGCGAACAGGCGCTGCTGGCGCAGCGCGTGGTGGAAAAGATGTGGCGCGAGGCGAAGAAGGAATAACGCCTTGTAACACTCCGCGCTGGTCATTTCCCGCCGTGGCAGTAGACTATCGCCGGGCGCCGCTGGGCGCCCGCGCTAAGTAGCTCATTTTGCCGACTCTTTTCAGGACGCGCGCCAATTATGAATCTGTTGAAATCGCTGGCAGCGGTCAGTTCCATGACCCTGTTTTCCCGCGTATTGGGTTTTGCCCGTGACGCCATTGTGGCGCGGGTGTTCGGTGCCGGGATGGCCACCGACGCCTTTTTCGTCGCCTTTAAGCTGCCGAACCTGCTGCGGCGTATTTTCGCCGAAGGCGCTTTTTCGCAGGCGTTCGTGCCGATCCTCGCCGAGTATAAAAGCAAGCAGGGCGAAGAGGCGACGCGGCTCTTTATCGCCTACGTCTCTGGCCTGCTGACGCTGGCGCTGGCGCTGGTGACTCTCGCTGGGATGGTCGCTGCGCCCTGGGTGATTCTGGTTACCGCGCCCGGCTTTGCCGATACCGCCGATAAGTTTGCACTCACCAGCGCGCTGCTGCGGGTCACTTTTCCCTATATTTTGCTGATTTCGCTGGCTTCACTGGCGGGCGCGATCCTCAATACCTGGAACCGCTTTTCCGTTCCCGCCTTCGCGCCGACGCTGCTGAACATCAGCATGATCGGCTTTGCGCTTTTTGCCGCGCCGCATTTCCATCCGCCGGTGATGGCGCTGGCGTGGGCGGTAGTGGCAGGCGGCATGCTGCAGCTTTTCTACCAACTGCCGCACCTGAAGAAGATCGGCATGCTGGTGCTGCCGCGCATTAACCTGAAGGATGCGGGCGTCTGGCGCGTGATGCGTCAGATGGGGCCGGCGATCCTCGGCGTTTCCGTCAGCCAGATTTCGCTGATTATCAATACTATCTTCGCCTCGTTTCTCGTCTCCGGCTCGGTCTCCTGGATGTATTACGCCGATCGCCTGATGGAGTTTCCGTCGGGCGTACTGGGCGTGGCGCTCGGCACCATTTTGCTGCCGTCGCTGGCGAAAAGCTTTTCCAGCGGCAATCACGATGAATATTCCCGCCTGATGGACTGGGGCCTGCGCCTCTGCTTTTTACTGGCGCTGCCGAGCGCGGTGGCGCTGGGCATTCTCTCCGGTCCGCTCACCGTCGCGCTGTTTCAGTACGGCAAGTTCACCGCCTTCGACGCCCTGATGACGCAGCGCGCGCTGATCGCCTATTCGGTGGGCCTGATGGGGCTGATCGTGGTGAAGGTGCTGGCGCCGGGTTTCTACTCGCGTCAGGACATCAAAACGCCGGTGAAGATCGCCATGATTACCCTGGTGATGACGCAGCTTATGAACCTGGCCTTTATCGGCCCGCTGAAGCATGCCGGTCTGTCGCTCTCAATTGGGCTGGCGGCCTGTCTTAACGCCGCGCTGCTCTACTGGCAGCTGCGTAAGAAAAAGATTTTTCAGCCGCAGCCGGGCTGGACGAGTTTCCTTCTGCGTCTGGTGATTGCGGTCATCGTGATGGCGGCGGCGCTGGTGGGCATTCTTTATGTGATGCCGGCGTGGGAAGAGGGCGCGATGGTCTGGCGTCTGCTGCGTCTGGCGGCGGTCTGCGCGGTGGGCGGCGGCGCCTACTTCCTGACGCTGGGGCTGCTCGGCTTCCGGCTGCGCGACTATGCGCGCCGGGCGCACGCGTAAAACAGCAAAATCCCGCTTTCTGGCGTTATGCTTGCCAGTTAAGGCCGCTATTTTTTAAAATAGCGGCCTTTCTCATAGTCCTTTTCTAACAGCGCACACGGAAGCTGGCAGGCAGGCTGGTGCCGCTCAGGTTTGGCATTTCGCAGCGCTGAACAGAGTGAGTCTGCCAGGAGAGCCCGCAGGGATGCGGGCGAAAGGTGGGGCTGGAACAGGGACGTTCCAGCCCCACCGGTCCGTCAGGCAGGCGAATAGCGTGAAGGTATCGCGTTAGCGGCGCGAGGACCGCCCGCCCCTGAGCGGCACCAGACTACGTTATCATCCCATGCTTAACTGGCTGGCATTACGTCTTAAGGGCGATTTTTTTGTACATCTGACAATGCAGACATAGCAGCCTGTGCAGTAGTGCAAGTAAAATCTATGTTTAACCTGTTCCAGTAATAAAATATGTATATTGATTTTAATGAGCCTCTCTCGCAGTTTTTTTGTTTTCATTTTTTTCATTCGGTTAAGTTAATCAGTATCAAACGACCATGAATTTTTGACGAGACTGTTTTAGCCCACCCCTTTTTATCTTTATAGTCTGTAATCAGGCCGTTAAAAGAGGAAAGGGGAATGGCTATACCAGTATATGCATGGCTGTATGATGATGCGGGTAATTTAATAAAAGGTTCTGCTGACGTTTCAGGAAGAGAAAACAGCATAGAGGTCTTGTCTGTAATGAGTCCGACCGAGGTTCCGGTTGATCCATATACAGGGAAAAGCGCTAGTGCGAGGTGCCATCAGCCACTCTACTTTGATAAAGTTATTGATTCATCTACACCCTCTTTATTAAAAGCGCTGACTAACGGTGAAAAGCTAAAATCCGCTAAGTTTCATTATTACAGAATTCATGATAATGGGCAGGAGGAACACTATTTCACCCTGTTTTTAGAAGGTGTTCAGGTCTGCTCTAACGCAACATTAATGTACGATATTAAAAGTCGCTACGGATCAGCGATAGAGCCTGTTGAATCTATTGCCTTATCCTATGAAAAGTTAACTTCACATTATGTTGACGGGAATATATTGCACGCTGACAGTTGGCGAGTCGGGGCTTGATAAAGGAGATGGAAAAGGTATGGCATGGATATATAAGCAAAGCACAGGAGAATTGTTTCATAACGGCGAAATGATTGAACAGGGGTATGCGGGAAGGATGACTAACAAAAATAACCCTGATCGCCAGCAGGTCCGCGGATTAGGCCCGTTACCCCAGGGAATGTATCATATCGGCGGTTATACGCATTCTAAAGGACCATTAACTATAACGTTAATAAAAACATCGGGCGAAAGTTATGGCCGTAGCGCTTTTCGTATCCATGGAGAGCGCATCGCGCCTCCGGCGGGATGGGCTTCTGAGGGATGCATAATTCTGGGTTATCACACTCGCCGTCTCATAGCTCTCTCATCGGACAGAACGCTAGAAGTGATAAGATGAAAAAACAATCTCTGTTTATCATGACCTCCATTTTGCTTATCTACTCAGCTGCTAATTTTGCCAATACAAACCGCTGCAGGGCGATTTTAGATGAGAAAATAATTTTGACCGATCAGCACTGTTTTAACACGTTTGTTAGCGGCGTTTCTGAGGGCGAAAAAGTATTTATAGCATTCACGCCTGCTCTATCCGGCAAAATTAATTCGGTTCAAAGCATTGCACTGCGGGACGCGCTGGTCAGTGCGTTACTGTCAGCGCCTGCTGAGACCCTTGAGACTTTAAATAAGATTGATAGCTATATCAGCCAGCAAGACCAGGATAGTGATACTGACAGAATAGGCAGCAACTCGGTCTGCGCGACGTTGCCTGACCCCGTTGTTTATAATAAGCCTTCGTTTCTGGAGTATGCTGAAAGGGCGAATAAAAGTCTTAAGACGACAGGGCAACAGGGCGCGCAATGCCTTTCGCTGGTTAATGGCGTTGTCGATGAGGTGTTAAATGATGAAAAACGCGGTCGAATAAAATGGGGGCTCAGGTCTTACTCTTTTGATGAAATTTCACGATGAAAGGCCGTCAGGAAGCGCCAACCGGTGATGCAGTATGCTTAAATTCAGAGGGAAAAGCCGGATTTGCGCTATCCGGCTTTGAATGTTATGCCTTCCGGCTTAGCGTCGCCTGACCTTTACCCAGCCCGTCCGGGCCGTAAAACGCCTGCGTCTGATGCGGCTTAAGCACGGTCAGCGCCTCTTCGGTAAAGCGAATCTGCTGAGTGAGCAGCAGACCGTTATGGGTATTGGCGTCGTTTAAGCGACGCGTCATCAGGCCGATACTCTGCCAGCGGCGCGTCATATCACTGTGACCAGCATAAGGCGCCTGGGTGCCGAGCTGCCGCTCGGTGCTGCGACGCATCTCGTCAAGATAGCTGAGCGTCGCCAGCAGCGCGCTTTTATCTTCGGTAATGCGCTGCAGCAGATTATTGTTAATCCTGCCCGCGGCCAGTTGGTGCTGCTCCTCTTCGAGAATGTTCGACAGCGAGGAAAGCACTTCCTGCATCTTATCTAGTGTGGTCAACAGGTTGATCATGGGGATTATTTACCCTCTAAATACGCCTTAGTGTCGGCAATCAGCGCATCGGCGATCTTGCCGGTATCCATTTTCAGTTCGCCATTGCGAATGGCGGTTTTCAGTTGTTCGACGCGCGCCACGTTAATGTCCTGGCTGCCCGGCTGGGTCAGCTGTGACTGCGCATTGCTCAGGCTGACCTGAGCAGCGGCGGGCGTGGTTGCGGTAGCGTTCGACGCCTGGCGCGTTTTACCGGTTGCAGACTCATTGCTTTCACGGGTCTGCACGGTCGCGACGGGCTTCAGAGGTTGCGTTCTGTCGATGCTCATATTCGGGCTCCTGTACGGTCAGGGGAAACTGCCACCTGAATCAGAATAGCGTAATCGCTTAATTGATTTCTCTATCGGCAGAAAAACAGTGTTCTTTAGCGCCTTATAGCGATATCAGAATATTCCCATCCGCATCCACTTTCCCGCTCACCACCTGACCGTTGCCCATGCGCACGCGCACCGACTGCGCCAGAATCGCATTGTTTAACGCTTTGCCTTCGCCGCTGGCGTTAAAGCCTTCGCCGCTGGCGATCACCATTACGCTCTGACCCGCCTTCACGCGCCACGGCTGACGCATCATCGACAGCGTCACCGGCTGGCCCGGCTGAATATCGCGCAGCACCACCGCATCCGCGACCGAGCCGGCGTCCAGCATGGCGCGCGCCGGCAGGGTATCGAGACGGCCGCTCTGCAAACGAAAATCGTCGGCGCTGACGGTCGAGCCGCGCGCCAGCAGGCGCGTCGCCACCAGATACTGGCCGGTAACCTGCACCTGCACCTGAAGAAAACGTCGCGTATCGCCGCAGGTAGCGGCCACGCTCATGGGGCCCCACAGGCGGCTATTGCCAGGCAGGCTGAACTGCGGCGCGTCGCAGGTCGGCCACTGCGCCTGTGGCGTCTTAATCTCCACCGTCATGCCCGCCGCATGCTGCGCGTCGCGAGCCTGAAAGAAACCCGTTAGCTGGGCGGAAAGATCGGCGGCGTCGGCGGGCAGGGCGAACAGCGCCAGCAGGCTGGCCAACAGGGCGGTAATGTTACGCATCAAATGACTCCTTGCTGCTAATGGCGACGAGTGTACTCGCGTCGCGACAAAATCAAGCCGAAAAATAGCCGTGGTTTTTAACGTTATTCAGACGATGGCTATTGCTTTTCTCCGCATAAGCTGTCCGCTCGAAATTCTCATTAGCGGAGGAAGCATGCTCGACAAACTGGATGCGGCGCTGCAGTTCGGCACTGAAGCCCTCAATCTGCGTGCTCAACGTCAGGAGATCCTGGCGTCAAACATTGCCAACGCCGATACCCCTGGCTATCAGGCGCGGGATATCGACTTTGCCAGCGAGCTCAGTCGGGTAATGAAAAATGGTCGCGCCGAAGGCAGCGGTATGTCGCTAAAGGTTACCTCGCCGCGTCATATCGAAGCGCAGGTCAACTCGGCGGCGTCGGCCAACCTGCTCTATCGCATTCCCGATCAGCCTGCAGCCGACGGTAACACCGTCGATATGGATCGCGAACGTACCCAGTTCGCGGACAACAGTCTGAAGTACCAGACCGACCTCACCCTCATCAGCAGCCAGATCAAGGGCATGATGAGCGTGTTACAAGGGCAATAAACATGGCACTGCTGAATATTTTTGACATTGCCGGGTCAGCGATGACCGCGCAATCCCAGCGTCTCAACGTCAGCGCCAGCAACCTGGCGAACGCCGACAGCGTCACCGGGCCTGACGGCAAGCCTTACGTGGCGAAGCAGGTGGTGTTTCAAACCGATGCGGCGCCCGGCGCGGCGACCGGCGGCGTCAAAGTGGCGCAGGTGCTGGACGATCCCTCTCCGGCAAAGCTGGTGTACGACCCGGGTAATCCGCTGGCGGATGACAAGGGCTACGTGAAGATGCCAAACGTGGACGTGGTGGCGGAATCCGTCAACACCATGTCGGCGTCGCGCAGCTATCAGGCCAACGTCGAGGTGTTGAACACAGTGAAATCAATGATGATGAAAACCCTGACGATGGGTTCCTGACGGAGATAACAGATGGGCATTGCAGTAGGCGTTAATGAGAAGCTGGACCCCACGGTCCTCAGCTCCTCCAGCAGCGGCACCAGCAACAGCGCGCAGGATCTGCAGAACCAGTTTCTGACCATGCTGGTCACGCAGTTAAAGAATCAGGACCCCACTAATCCGATGGACAACAGCCAGCTCACCACGCAGCTGGCGCAGATCAACACCCTGAGCGGCATTGAAAAACTCAATACCACGCTGGGTTCGATCTCCGGCCAGATCAGCACCAGCCAGTCGCTGCAGAGCTCGACGCTGATCGGCCACGGCGTCATGGTAAACGGCTCGCAGGTGCTGGTCGGCAAAGGCACCACCACGCCGTTTGGCGTCGAGCTGGCTACCGCGTCGACCGCCACCACCGCCACGGTGAAAGACGCAGGCGGCAACGTGGTGCGCACCATCGATCTGGGCGCGCTCTCGGCCGGCGTGCATACCTTCTCGTGGGACGGCACCCTGGCGGACAGCTCTACCGCGCCGGACGGCAAATATACGGTTTCAATCGCCGCCAGCAATGGCAGCACGCAGCTGGTGGCCCAGCCGCTCAACTACGCCTACATCAACGGCGTCTCGACGGCGAATAACACCACCAAACTGGATCTCGGCACCATGGGCGCCGCAACCCTTGATGAAGTACGTCAGATTCTCTGATTCATCCCTAAACAGGAGAAATAAACATGTCATTTTCCCAAGCGGTGAGCGGCCTGGGCGCTGCCTCCAGCAACCTTGACGTTATCGGCAACAACATCGCCAACTCCGCGACGGCGGGCTTTAAGTCCAGCACCATCGCCTTCGCCGATATGTTCGCCGGTTCCAACGTCGGCCTCGGCACCAAGGTGGCGGCGGTGATCCAGAACTTTAACGATGGCGCCACCACCACCACCAGCCGCGGCCTCGACGTCGCGCTGAGCGGCAACGGCTTCTTCCGTATGACTGACACCAGCGGCGCGGTTTACTACTCGCGCAACGGCCAGCTGACGCTGGATGAGAACCGTAACCTGGTGAACACTCAGGGCCTGAAAGTCACCGGCTATCCGGTCAGCGGCACGCCGCCGACGGTGCAGACCGGTGCCAACCCGGTTGCGCTGAGCATTCCGACCACGCAGATGTCGGCGCGCGCCACCACCACCGGGAGTCTGGTAGCCAACCTGAACTCTACCAGCGCCATTCCCACCGTGACGCCGTTCAGCGCCAGCAATGCCGACAGCCGTAACGCCAAAAGCACCATGACGGTCTATGACTCGCAGGGTAACGATCACACCCTTGATATGTATTTCGTCAAAACCGCCGATAACAACTGGACGGTCCATGCGATCGATTCGACGACTGGTACCAGCGCGGGTGATTTCACCATGGCGTTTGACAACAGCGGCAAACTGACTGGCATCAACGGCGGCACCGGCTCCACCGTTAACCTGACCATTAATGGCTCCAACGGCGCGGCGGCGGGGCAAACCATTTCGCTCAACATGCTGGGCAGCCTGCAGCAGAACACCGGCGCCACCACCTTTGGTAACCCGGCGCAGGATGGCTACGCACCGGGCGACCTGACCAGCTACGCCATTAACGACGACGGTACCATTACCGGCAGCTACTCCAACCAGAAAACTCAGCTGCTGGGCCAGATCGTGCTGGCCAGCTTCTCTAACCCGGAAGGGCTGCAGTCGCAGGGCGACAACGTCTGGTCCGCTACCAGCTCCTCTGGTCAGGCGGCGATCGGCCTGGCGAACACCGGCACCTACGGTTCGCTGACCTCCGGCGCGCTGGAAGCGTCGAACGTCGATATGAGCAAAGAGCTGGTGAACATGATCGTGGCGCAGCGCAACTATCAGGCGAACGCCCAGACCATCAAAACTCAGGACCAGATTCTCAACACCCTGGTTAACTTGCGTTAATTCACTAACGGGATTGCTTTATGGATCACGCGATATATACCGCAATGGGCGCGGCCAGCCAGACGCTGGATCAGCAGGCCGTCACGGCCAGCAACCTCGCCAACGCCTCAACGCCAGGCTTCCGCGCGCAGCTCAATGCGCTGCGCGCGGTGCCGGTCAGCGGCTGGTCGCTGCCGACGCGCACCCTGGTCGCCGCCTCGACGCCCGGCGCCGATATGAGCCAGGGCGCGATGGACAACACCGGACGCACGCTGGACGTGGCGATGGGGCAGGACGGCTGGCTGGCGGTGCGTACCGCTGACGGCAGCGAAGCCTATACCCGCAACGGCAATATGCAGATCAGCTCGACCGGCATTCTGACCGTCCAGGGCAATCCCGTCATGGGCGACGGCGGCCCCATCGCGGTGCCGCAGGGCGCCGAGCTGACCATCGCGGCGGACGGCACCATCACCTCGCGTAACGCGGGCGATGCGCCAAATGCCACGGTGCAGATCGGCCGCCTGAAGCTGGTGAAAGCGACCGGCAAAGAGATGCAGCGCGGCGACGACGGCATGTTCCGTCCTAACCAGCAGACCCAGGCGACGCGCGGCGCGGCGCTGGCCGCCGATGCCACGGTACAGGTCATGCCGGGCGTGCTGGAGGGCAGCAACGTCAAGCCGGTAGAGACCATGGTCGATATGATCGCCAACGCCCGACGTTTCGAGATGCAGATGAAAGTCATCACCAACGTCGACGAAAACGAACAAAAAGCCAACCAGCTGCTGAACATGAGCAGCTAAGGCAGAGGAAAAAAGATGATTCGTTCCTTATGGATCGCCAAAACCGGTCTTGACGCCCAGCAAACCAATATGGACGTTATCTCCAACAACCTGGCGAACGTCAGCACCAACGGCTTTAAACGTTCGCGCGCGGTGTTTGAAGATTTGATGTACCAGACCCTGCGTCAGCCGGGCACCCAGTCTTCCGAACAGACTACGCTGCCGTCGGGCCTGCAGATCGGTACCGGCGTGCGTCCGGTCACTACCGAGCGCCTGCACACACAGGGCAACCTGTCGCAGACCAGCAACTCCAAAGATGTGGCCATTAACGGCCAGGGCTATTTTGAAGTGCAGCTGCCGGACGGCACCTCCGCCTACACCCGCGACGGCTCATTCCAGGTGGACCAGAACGGCCAGCTGGTCAACAACGCCGGCTATCCGGTGCAGCCAGGCATCACGATCCCGGCCAACGCCACCAGCATCACCATCTCGCGCGACGGCGTGGTGAGCGTGACGCAGCAGGGCCAGACCAACCCGGCGCAGGTGGGGCAGTTGACCCTCAGCACCTTTATTAACGACGCCGGTCTCGACAGCATGGGCGAAAACCTCTACCAGGAAACCCAGGCGTCAGGCGCGCCGACCCAGAGCACGCCGGGCCAGAACGGTGCGGGTCTGCTTTATCAGGGCTATGTGGAAACCTCTAACGTCAACGTGGCGGAAGAGCTGGTCACCATGATCCAGACGCAGCGCGCTTATGAAATCAACAGCAAGGCAATTAGCACCTCCGACCAAATGCTGCAGAAATTAACGCAGATTTAATGTCGGTTATCAGGGCCAGCGCTGGCTGGCCTGTAGTCAACACATCTAAAAGGTCGTGACTCCGTGGCGAAGCAACTGAACATAAAGCCTGGACATTGGTTGGTGGCAACAATGCTGCTGACCCTTAACGGTTGTGCGTTAGTGCCGCGCACGCCGCTGGTGGAAGGGGCAACAACGGCGCAGCCGCTGCCTTCCGCGCCGCCGGTGGTCAACGGCTCTATTTTTCAAGGCGTCGCGCCGCTCAACTACGGCTATCAGCCGCTGTTTGAGGATCGTCGCCCGCGTAATATCGGCGATACGCTCACTATCGTCCTGCAGGAAAACGTCAGCGCCAGCAAGAGCTCTTCTGCTAACGCATCGCGCGACGGCAGCGCCAACTTCGGCCTCGACGCTATTCCGACCGGTCTGAACGGCCTGGTGGGCGCAGACGGCTCAAAAGCCAACCTGGGCGCCAATGGCAAAAACGATTTCGCTGGCAAAGGCGGCGCAACCGCCAACAACACCTTTACCGGCACCATTACCGTCACCGTGAACCAGGTGCTGTCGAACGGCAACCTGCGCGTGGTCGGCGAGAAGCAGATCGAGATTAACCAGGGCACCGAGTTTATTCGCTTCTCTGGCGTGGTGAACCCGCGCACGATCAGCGCCAGCAACTCGGTACTGTCGACGGCGGTGGCCGATGCCCGCATCGAATATGTCGGCAATGGATATATTAATGAAGCGCAGACCATGGGCTGGTTCCAGCGTTTCTTCCTGAACATCTCGCCGATGTAATGAGGTCATGATGAAAAGTGTGAAAAGTTTACTGCTCGGCCTGAGCCTGACGCTCGGCCTCTGCCTCAGCGCCCACGCGGATCGCATTCGCGATCTGGCCAGCGTGCAGGGCGTGCGCGATAACCAGCTGATTGGCTATGGCCTGGTCGTGGGCCTCGACGGCACCGGTGACCAGACCACCCAGACGCCGTTTACCACGCAAACCGTCAGCAACATGCTCTCCCAGCTCGGCATTACCGTGCCGCAGGGCACCAACATGCAGCTGAAAAACGTCGCGGCGGTCATGGTAACGGCGCAGCTGCCCGCCTTCGCCCGTCAGGGGCAGACCATCGACGTGGTGGTCTCCTCGCTGGGCAACGCCAAAAGCCTGCGCGGCGGCACCCTGATCATGACGCCAATGAAAGGCGTCGACAACCAGGTCTACGCGCTGGCACAGGGCAATATTCTGGTGGGCGGTGCGGGTGCGTCCGCAGGCGGCAGCAGCGTGCAGGTCAACCAGCTTAACGGCGGCCGTATTACCGGTGGCGCCACCGTTGAGCGCGAACTGCAAAGCAACTTCGGCAGCCAGAACACCCTTAACCTGCAGCTGAACAACGAAGATTTCTCCATGGCGCAGCGCATCGCCGACGCCATCAACGGACGCGGCGGCTACGGCCAGGCGACGGCGCTTGACGCCCGTACCGTGCAGGTGCGCGTTTCGCCGAACAACAGCTCCCAGGTGCGTATGCTGGCGGAGATCCTGAATATCGACGTTTCGATTCCGATTGAAGACGCCAAAGTGATCATCAACTCGCGCACCGGGTCGGTGGTGATGAACCGCGAAGTGACGTTGAGCACCTGTGCGGTGGCGCAGGGCAACCTGTCGGTCACGGTCAACCAGTCGCAGAACGTCAGCCAGCCGAATACGCCGTTTGGCGGCGGTCAGACGGTGGTGACGCCGCAGACGCAGATCGATCTGCGCCAGAGCGGCGGCGCGCTGCAGCGCGTCAGCGCCAGCGCCAACCTGAACAACGTGGTGCGCGCGCTTAACGCCTTAGGCGCCTCGCCAATCGAGCTGATGTCGATCCTGCAATCGATGGAGAGCGCGGGCTGCCTGCGCGCCAAACTGGAAATTATCTGACGATGGATACGCAATCGCTGATGAGGGCGGCCTTTGATAGCCGCTCGCTGAACGACCTGAAGCGCGAAGCCAGCACCGACCCGAAAGGCAAGGCGCTGCAGGTGGCGAAACAGGTTGAGGGCATGTTTGTGCAGATGATGATGAAGAGCATGCGCGAAGCGCTGCCGCAGGACGGCATCTTCAGCAATGAATCGACCAAAATGTTTACCTCGATGTACGATCAGCAGATTGCGCAAGAGATTGGCAAGCGCGGTCTGGGCATGGCCGATCTTATCGTCAGGCAGATGCAGCCGGCGCAGGAGCCCGACGAGCGCGCCGGCACCGTGCCGATGCCGCTCGACGACAGCTTCATCTACAGCGCGGCGGCCTCCAGCCAGCTGGAGCAGATAGTGCGCAAAGCGGTGCCGCGCCTGCCGGTCTCGCCGACCAACCTGCCTGCCGACAGCAGCGAGTTTATCGCCCAGCTGGCGCAGCCGGCGCAGGCCGCCAGCGCTGAAAGCGGCATTCCGCACCACCTGATTCTGGCGCAGGCAGCGCTGGAGTCGGGCTGGGGCCAGCGCCAGATCCTGACCCGTGACGGCAAGCCGAGCTACAACGTCTTTGGCATTAAGGCGAGCGGTAACTGGACGGGCGAAACCACCGATATCATGACCACCGAGTATGAGCGGGGCGAGGCGAAGAAGGTGCGCGCCAGCTTCCGCGTCTACCACTCCTATTTCGAGGCGCTTACCGACTACGTCAAACTGCTCTCGAACAACCCGCGCTACGCCGCCGTCACCAGCGCGCAGACTGCCGAGCAGGGCGCACACGCGCTGCAGGCCGCCGGTTACGCTACCGATCCTAAGTATGCGCAGAAGCTGGTGGGAATGATTCAGCAATTCAAGAACATGGGTGAGAAAGTGGTGAAGGCGTACAGCAAAGATTTAAACGATCTCTTCTAGCGGCTCAGCCTCAAGTTTCACGCCGGCGCGCCGATAATATCAGCAGATGCCAGACGCGTTTTTTGCGCACGGGCGAGCCTTGATGAGTGCGAGCCCGCTTAACGGGAAAGAAAGGAACCGAAATGTCCAGCATAATAAACTCTGCGATGAGTGGGCTGAGCGCCGCACAGGCGGCGCTCAGCACCACCAGCAACAACATCACCAACTATACGGTCGCAGGCTACTCGCGGCAGACGATTTTGCTGTCGCAGGCGAACAGCACCCTGCAGGGCAGCAGCTACTACGGCAATGGCGTGAACATCACCGGCGTACAGCGCGAGTATGACGAGTTCATCACGGCGCAGCTGCGCAGTTCCAGTGCCACCTACAGCGCGGCCAATACCCAGTACTCGCAAATCTCCAACATCGACGATCTGCTTTCTACTTCAACCACCAGCCTCTCGACGTCGATTCAGAGCTTCTTTACTAACCTGCAGAACGTGGTGAGCAACGCGAACGATCCGTCGGCGCGTCAGTCGATGCTGAGCAACGCCCAGGGGCTGGTGAATCAGTTCCAGACCACCGCGCAGTATCTGACCAATATGCAGAACAGCGTCAATACCGATGTCGCTTCGAACGTTAATCAGATCAACACCTTTACCAGCCAGATCGCCGATCTCAACAAGCAAATTGGCAAGCTGAGCACCGCAGGCGGCGCGCAGCCGAACGATCTGATGGATCAGCGCGACCAGCTGGTCAATAGCCTGAACAATATTGTTGGCGTCAGCGTCTCTAAGCAGGACGGCAACTATATCGTCTCAATGGGTAGCGTGACGCTGGTCAACGGCAACAAAGCTACCAGCCTGGTCGCGATGCCCTCCAGCAGCGATACGACGCGCACCACCGTCGGCTATGTCGATAACAGCGCTGGCAACGTCCAGATTGCAGAAAAGGATATCAGTACCGGCTCGCTGGGCGGTCTGCTGGCTTTCCGCTCGCAGGACCTGGACAGCGCGCAGAACCAGCTCGGCCAGCTGGCGGCCGCCTTTACCACCAGCTTCAACGCGGTGCATAAGCAGGGCTACGACAGCAACGGCAATCAGGGCGCGGACTTTTTCACTATCGGCAGCCCAACGGTGCAGAGCAACAGTAAAAACAGCTCCGCCACGACCGTAACGGCGAGCTGGACCGATACCAGCGCGCTGAAAGCCTCTAATTATACCGTCAGCTATGACGGTGCGAACTGGAACGTCATGCGCGCGTCCGACAACGTGAAGATAACCGCCACGGCCGGCACCGACGCCTCGGGTAACGCCACGCTGAGCTTCGACGGTGTCCAGCTGACCGTGAACGGCACGCCGAGCGCGCAGGACAGCTTCCTGGTGAAACCGGTGCAGAACGTTATCGGCGGCATGTCGGTCGCCATTACCAATGAATCGCAGATCGCTGCGGCGGGCGCGACGGGCGGCGAAAGCGACAACCGCAACGCCCAGAAGCTGCTGGCGCTGCAGGACGCGAAGCTGGTGAACGGCAACGCGACGCTGTCGCAGGCTTACGCCAGCATCGTCAGCACCGTCGGCAACAAAACCAGCACGCTGGAAACCGCCAGCACCACGCAGAAAAACGTCGTGACGCAGCTGACCGATCGCCAGCAGTCGGTATCTGGCGTCAACCTTGATGAAGAGTACGCCAACCTGACCAGGTATCAGCAGTACTACATGGCGAACGCGCAGGTGCTGAAAACCGCCAGCTCGATTTTCGACGCGCTGCTTAACATCCGCTAAGGAAAAGAACTATGCGACTCAGTACCAATATGATTTTTGACCAGCAGGTGCGTGGCATCAGCGATTCGCAATCCTCCTGGCTGAAAGTGGGCCAGCAGCTCTCCAGCGGCCGCCGCGTCAACAATCCCTCAGACGATCCTATCGCCGCGTCGCGCTCCGTGGTGCTGGCGCAGACTCAGGCACAGAGCAGCCAGTACTCACTGGCGCGCACCTTTGCGACGCAGGGATTGTCGATGGAAGAGAATACGCTCACCGGCGTCACCAGCACCATCCAGGATGCGCAGACGCTGATCGTAAACGGCTCGACCGGCACGTTGAGCGACGACGACCGCGGCTCTATCGCCACCCAGCTGGAGGGCCTGCGCTCGCAGCTGCTGAACCTGGCGAACAGCAAAGACGGCAACGGCCGCTATATCTTCGCCGGCTATAAAACCGACAGCGCGCCTTTCGTCGACAACGGCAGCGGCGCGGTCACCTATGCGGGCGGCAGCGACGCCATTACGCAGAAGGTGGATACCAGCCGCACCATGACCGTAGGCCACACCGGCGACGATATCTTTATGTCAATTACCGGCAACGCTAAAAAAGAGCCGGACGGCAGCGCCAGCGAAACCAATATCTTTAATATGCTCGACAGCGCTATCGCCGCGCTGAAAACGCCGCTGGCAAACGCCGACGACGCCGCGAAAAAGACGTTTCAGGATGCGATGGATAAAACCAACCGTGGCCTGGGCAACTCGCTGAACAATGTGCTGACCGTGCGCTCCGAGATCGGCACCCAGCTCTCTGAACTGAGCACGCTGGATGGGCAGGGCGGCAACCGCGACGTTATCCTGAGCAGCGAAATGAGCGACCTGGTCGACACCGACTACACCTCCGCGATCTCCAGCTATACCATGCAGCAGACGGCGCTTCAGGCCTCTTATAAAACCTTTACCGACATGTCCAAAATGTCGCTGTTCCAGCTTAACGCCTGACAAAACCTGATTCGAGCATGCCTGAACCGGACATGCTCATTTTTGTCCCACGACCCTGACCGGTATCGTGGGATTTTTTTATCTCTGAGCAATAAAAAACCCCGGCTTGCCGGGGTTTTTTGTAGGTCGCGTCGGGTGATTACGCGCTTTCAGGTCGGGTCGCCGGAGCGGTGGCCTGATGCGTGGCGCTGTGACCGCCCGCTGCACCTTTGCCTTCGAAGGCGAACGGCGCACGCACCCAGTCGCTGTGGCGTGCCGGCTCAGGCTGCCAGGCTGGCGCCGGGGCTTTCGTCATCGGCGCAGAAGCGTGATGGGTAAAGCGAACGGCGGCTTCCTGCGGCATGATTGCCTGCGGCGCGGCGTCACGTGCCGGAACGGGCGCATGCGGCTCGCTAAGCGGCTCAGGCGCGCGCTCTGCTGCAACCGGCGCATTCAGCACCTCTTCAACCTGCGCTTCTGCTTCCGGCGTAACGTCATGCGCGGATTCAGCGGCAATCTCGGTAGCGTCAGCGGCTGGCGTCGCCTCTTCAACCATCGGCGCAGCGGGAACAGCCTGCTCGGCGATCGCTTCCGCTACGGCTTCGTCGGCGGCCGGGATAACGGCAGGTTCATGATTTACCGGGGCCTCAATCGGCGCGGTGTTATCCGTATTCACCAGAGCGACCGGCGTTTCCGCCTGAGGTTCAGCCTGCTGCACGTCCTTAGCCTGCCCGGCTTCAGCGACATTCGGCTGCGGTAGATGCTGAGCCTCACCCTGCTGCACGTCGGCACCCGTCGTCTGCGGTGCAGTATCGGCGACAGACGGCGCGGCTTCGGCAGCGGCAACGGGCAGAGCGATAGCGCCTGCGGTCTCTTGCTGGTCAGAGACCGGCGCATCCTGCTGAGGCGCCTGCATCTCTACCGGCTGAGCGACCGGATAGCGTACCCAGACCTTGCCGGAGGCCATCTCTGGCGACGCGGCAGCAGCAGCCAGCGGCATCGCTGACTCGGAGGGATAACGCTCGTCGCGATAGCGACGACGACGCTGGCCGCTGACGCGCAGGTGGCGCGGCGAACGGCGCGAGCGGCGCGGCATATTGCCGTTGTCGCGGTTTTCCGCCTCATCCTGCTCGAACGGGGCTGGCTCGTCGATCTGCGACGCGCTGCGTGCGACCTCTGGCTGTGTTTCCACTGCGTCCGCTGTCGGCTGCTCCGTCTCACCGCCGATACGCACTTTCTGCGTCAGCTGGCGCGGCTTGCGGCGCGGCATCACCTGAACGCGCTCATCTTCCTGCGCTTCCGGGGTTTCGACGACATCAGCAACGGCGGCGGTTTCAGCGGCTTTGCTCGCTTCCTGCTGCGCACGCTTCTCTTCCTGACGACGACGCTGGCGCTCGGCGCGCTGTTCGCGACGCTGCTGCTGTTGCTCTTCGCGCTGCTGGCGCGCTTCATCGCTCAGAACTGGGCTGCGCTCTTCGCGCGCGTCGTTCTGCGGTGACTGGCGCTTGTTGCGACGCGTATCGGCGTTGTCGCGCGGCTCACGGCTTTCACGCGGTTCGCGATTTTCACGCGGTTCGCGATTTTCGCGTGGCTCGCGGCTCTCACGGTTTTCACGCGGCTCGCGGCTGTCGCCATTGCGCGGCGTACGCTCGCGACGGTTGTTGTTGCGGCGATTGTTGCGGCGATCGCCGCGCTCTTTGGCGCTGCTGTCGTTCTCGCTGCCTTCGCTGCTGGCCTGCGGCGCTGGCGTCGCTTCCACGGCGGGTGCCGGAGCGGGCTCGTCGCCGCCGAACAGTTTTTTCAGCAGTCGGCTAAAGAAGCCGGTACCGCTGGCGGCGGCTGGGGCGGCGGCGGCCGGTTTGGCTGCAGGCTGTGGCTCAACGGCTTTAGGCTGCTCGGCAGGGGTCTCTGCCGGCGCCGGTGGCGCGTCAGGCATGACGAAAGCGGCCAGCGCAGGTTGCTCAGGACGACGGCGCTCGGCGTGCTCCTCTTCCGACGGCATCGCCATTTCAGCTTCATGCAGCTTCGGCAGGTGATAGCTGAGGGTCTGTGTCTCTTCGCCTTTGCGCACGCGCAGCACGGAGTAGTGCGGCGTTTCCATACGGTCGTCCGGCACGATAATCGCGCGAACGCCGCCCTGGCGCTTCTCAATCGCGTTCACCGCTTCACGTTTTTCGTTCAGCAGGTAAGAGGCGATCTGCACCGGGACAATGGCGTGCACCTCTTTGGTATTGTCTTTCAGCGCTTCTTCTTCAATCAGGCGCAGGATTGACAGCGACAGCGATTCGTTGTCGCGGATGGTGCCGGTGCCGCTACAGCGCGGACAGACGTGATGGCTCGACTCGCCCAGCGACGGGCTGAGGCGCTGGCGCGACATCTCCAGCAGGCCGAAGCGCGAAATATGGCTGATCTGAATACGCGCGCGATCCTGACGCACCGCTTCGCGCAGGCGATTTTCCACCGCGCGCTGGTGACGCACCGGCGTCATATCGATAAAGTCGATAACAATCAGGCCACCCAGGTCGCGCAGACGCAGCTGACGCGCGATCTCATCTGCGGCTTCCAGGTTGGTGTTGAAGGCCGTCTCTTCGATATCGCCGCCGCGCGTAGCGCGCGCCGAGTTAATGTCGATAGCGGTCAGCGCTTCGGTGCTGTCGATAACAATTGAACCGCCTGACGGCAGGCGCACCTCGCGCTGGAAGGCGGACTCAATCTGCGATTCGATCTGGTAGTGGCTGAACAGCGGGATCTCGCCGGTATAGAGCTTGATTTTGCTGCTAAAGTCGGGACGACCAAGGGCAGCGATATGCTGGCGCGCCAGCTCAAGCACTTTCGGGTTGTCGATCAGGATTTCGCCAATGTCCTGGCGCAGGTAGTCGCGGAAGGCGCGCACGATAACGTTGCTTTCCTGATGGATCAGGAAAGGCGCAGGGCGGTTTTCAGCGGCTTTTTTGATCGCTTCCCAGTGCTTCAGACGGAAGCTCAGATCCCACTGCAGCGCCTCGGCGGATTTACCGACGCCAGCGGTGCGTACGATCAGGCCCATGCCGTCCGGCAGCTCCAGCGACGAGAGCGCCTCTTTCAGCTCGGTGCGATCGTCTCCTTCGATGCGGCGGGAAATGCCGCCCGCGCGCGGATTATTCGGCATCAGCACCAGATAGCTACCCGCCAGAGAGATAAAGGTGGTCAGCGCTGCGCCTTTGTTGCCGCGCTCTTCCTTATCGATCTGAACAATCACTTCCTGGCCTTCGCGCAGCACCTCTTTAATATTCGGACGGCCTTGCGCGTTATAACTGGATGGGAAGTATTCGCGGGAGATTTCTTTCAGGGGGAGAAAACCGTGGCGCTCGGCGCCGTAATCGACAAACGCAGCTTCGAGGCTGGGTTCAATGCGGGTGATCTTACCTTTGTAGATGTTGGCTTTTTTCTGTTCGTGTCCGGGGCTTTCAATATCCAGATCGTACAGGCGTTGTCCATCAACCAGGGCAACGCGCAACTCCTCCTGCTGAGTTGCATTAATTAACATTCTTTTCATCGTTTCTGACTCGTTATTCTCACATGAGTGATAAAGCTGCGGGCATAGTTACCCTGGACGAGTTCTGACCGATGGCCCCGTGACTAAGTGCCTTACGTCAACCTCCCGGTTGTCGACTGCGCGAGGGGCGCAAATAACGTCGGTGGCCTGTTTTTCATAAGGAAAAACAGCGCCGTTGCGCTGAAATGCCTGAGAGAAATTGATAACTCCTGCATTTCAAACTTCCGTCCAGGCCGCAACCCGCAGCCCGCTAAGTGCCTGAATAAACATCACGTCTTACGCCATTGCTGCGTGTGCGTTTCATTCGGCAAAATGACTAATTAGCTCTTTTTCTGGCCTGAAATGCATCAGACGAGAAACTCAGGCATTATTCCATTGCTAACCTTCATATAGCAAGGCGACTTTTGCCGCCAGATGAAGATTAGTGATGCATAACACCTTAATATGTCGGACGAATGAGCAGGCTGCTGAAAAAGCCAGCGCACGCTGCGCTTTTTCGCGCGACAAGAGGAGAGTTAAGCACAGAAAAAGGGGTGGCGCTATCACAGGACACTATTTAGAATCGCCGCCATGAAAACAGAGAATCCTGGCGTACAGCTTGTCGCCATTTCGGCTGAAAATGCCGGACAACGCATCGATAACTTTTTACGCACCCAGCTTAAAGGCGTGCCGAAAAGCATGATTTACCGCATCCTGCGCAAAGGCGAAGTGCGGGTGAATAAAAAACGCATTAAGCCGGAATATAAGCTGGAAGAGGGCGACGAGGTGCGTATCCCGCCGGTGCGCGTCGCCGAGCGCGAAGAGCAGGCCGTGTCGCCAAAGCTGGAGAAAGTCGCGGCGCTGGCTGAGGCGATCCTCTTTGAAGACGATCATATTCTGGTGCTCAACAAACCTTCCGGTACGGCGGTGCACGGCGGCAGCGGGCTGAGCTTCGGCGTGATTGAGGGGCTGCGTGCGCTGCGTCCTGAGGCGCGTTTCCTTGAACTGGTGCACCGTCTCGATCGCGACACCTCCGGCGTACTGCTGGTCGCCAAGAAGCGGTCGGCGCTGCGCTCGCTGCATGAGCAGCTGCGCGAAAAGGGGATGCAGAAGGATTATCTGGCGCTGGTGCGCGGCAGCTGGCCGTCGCATCTCAAGATCGTACAGGCGCCGCTGCTGAAAAATATCCTGCAGAGCGGCGAGCGCGTGGTGCGCGTCAGCAGCGAAGGAAAACCGTCAGAAACGCGCTTTAAAGTGGAAGAGCGCTTCGCCTTCGCCACGCTGGTTAAGGCGAGTCCGGTCACGGGCCGCACCCATCAGATCCGTGTGCATACCCTGCACGCCGGTCATCCTATCGCCTTCGACGATCGCTACGGCGAGCGCGAGTTCGACAGCCAGCTCGCCTCAACCGGACTGCGTCGTCTGTTCCTGCACGCCGCCGCCCTGACCTTTACCCACCCCGGCAGCGGCGAAACGCTGCGTTTAGAGGCGCCGCTCGATAACGAACTCAAGCGCTGCCTGCAGGCGCTGCGTCAGCAAAAAAGCTGACGCGCTGTCGGCGTCATAGCAGAGGATTGATGCCGACCGCCCGCAACATGCCGCTGAGCGCAATCAGCGGCAGCCCCACCAGCGTATTAGGATCGCGCCCCTCCAGCCGCTCGAACAGGCAGATGCCAAGCTCCTCGCTTTTGAAACTCCCGGCGCACTGTAAAGGCTGCTCCTTCTCTATATAGGCGCGGATCTCCGCATCGCTGAGAGAGCGGAAGTGCACCACAAAGGGTTCGCAGCACTGCATCAGCGTGCCGCTGCGCGGCTGGTAAAGCGCCAGCCCGGTATAAAAGGTAATGGCGTTGCCGCTCGCCTGACGCAGCTGCGTAAGGGCGCGGTCGGGCGTGTGCGGCTTGCCGGCGATGGCGCCGTCGAGCACGCACACCTGGTCCGAGCCGATAATCCAGCTGTCGGGGTAGTCGGCGGCCAGCGCCTGCGCTTTGGCGACGGCGAGGCGCGTCACCAGGGCGTCGGCTGCTTCGCCAGCGCGCGATGTTTCATCAATGTCTGGCGCAGCGGTAATAAAAGGCAGGCCGAGTTTGCCCAGCAGCGCCTGACGAAACGGCGAGGTTGAGGCTAAAATAAGGGAGACAGGCATTTTTTCACAATAGTAATGGCGAATTGGTGACACTCATTTTAAACTGTGCGCCGCACTGGATGCGAATAACTGGTGAAAGATGCTGTGAAACGGCCTTTTTCTTTGACTCTATGACGTTACAAAGTTAATATGCGCGCCCTATGCAAAAGGTAAAATTACCCCTGACGCTGGATCCGGTCCGCGCCGCTCAAAAACGCCTGGATTATCAGGGCGTTTACACCCCTGAACAGGTGGAGCGCGTAGCCGAATCAGTTGTTAGTGTGGACAGTGACGTGGAATGTACCATGTCGTTTGCGGTTGACAGCCAGCGCCTCGCCGTACTGCAAGGTACAGCGGACGTGCAGGTTACATTGCGCTGCCAGCGCTGCAACCAGACATTCCCTCACGCTGTCCACGTAAGCTATTGCTTCAGTCCTGTCTCAACTGATGAGCAGGCCGAGGCACTGCCGGAAGCCTACGAGCCGATCGACGTCGATGATTTTGGCGAGGTCGATCTGCTGGCGGTGATAGAGGATGAAATCATCCTCGCGCTGCCGGTCGTTCCGGTGCATGATTCTGAACACTGTGAAGTGTCCGAGGCGGACATGGTCTTTGGCAAATTGCCTGCAGAGGCGGAAAAACCAAACCCATTTGCCGTATTAGCCAGTTTAAAGCGTAAGTAATAGGAGTAAGGTCCATGGCCGTACAACAGAATAAACCCACCCGTTCTAAGCGTGGCATGCGTCGTTCGCACGATGCGCTGACCACTGCAACTCTGTCTGTAGATAAAGTTTCTGGCGAAACGCATCTGCGTCACCACATCACTGCGGATGGTTACTACCGCGGTCGCAAGGTTATCACCAAGTAAGACTTGCGCTTAGCAAGGTGATACTTTGACACGTTTGACCCTGGCTATTGATGCCATGGGCGGGGATTTCGGTCCCTGCGTGACAGTGCCTGCAGCTTTGCAGGCACTGGCCTCTCATTCGCATCTCAATCTCCTTCTGGTCGGCATTCCCGACAATATCACTCCATTGCTTGCCAAAGCGGATTCCTCGCTAACAGAACGTTTGCAGGTTATTCCTGCGGAGTCAGTTATTGCAAGCGATGCGCGGCCCTCTCAGGCTATTCGCGCCAGTCGCGGCAGCTCAATGCGTGTTGCGCTGGAGTTGGTGAAAGAGGGACGAGCCCAGGCCTGCGTCAGCGCTGGTAACACCGGCGCCCTGATGGGGCTGGCGAAATTAATGTTAAAACCGCTGGACGGCATTGAACGCCCGGCGTTGATGACCGTGCTGCCGCATCAGCAGCGCGGCAAAACGGTGGTGCTCGATTTAGGCGCCAACGTGGACTCCGACAGCGAGATGCTGGTGCAGTTTGCCGTAATGGGCGCGGTGATGGCGGAAGAGGTGTTAGCGATCCCCAATCCCCGCGTCGCGCTGCTCAATATTGGTCAGGAAGAGACCAAAGGGCTGGAGAGCATACGCGGCGCCGCCAGCATGCTGAAAGCGTCCGGGCAGATTAACTATATTGGTTACCTGGAAGGCAATGACCTGCTTACCGGCAAGACAGATGTGCTGGTGTGTGACGGTTTCGTCGGCAACGTCACGCTGAAAACCATGGAAGGCGTGGTAAGAATGTTCCTTTCCCTGCTGAAGTCTTCAGGGGAGGGCAAAAAAAGGTCATGGTGGCTGAAGCTGCTGGGGCGCTGGATTCAGAAACGTCTGGCGCAGCGCTTCGGGCATCTCAACCCCGACCAGTACAATGGCGCTTGTCTGTTAGGATTGCGCGGAACAGTGATCAAAAGCCATGGCGCGGCCAATCAACGCGCCTTTGCCGTGGCGATAGAACAGGCAGAGCAGGCGGTGCGACGGCAGGTTCCCGAACGAATCGCCGCGCGTCTTGATGCTGTATTAGCCAGGAGTGACAAAGCCTAGATGTTTACCAAAATTATCGGTACGGGCAGCTATTTGCCTAGCCAGGTGCGTTCGAACGCAGATCTGGAAAAAATGGTGGAGACGTCGGACGAGTGGATTGTAACCCGCACCGGCATCCGCGAGCGCCGCATTGCTGCCCCGGACGAAACCGTCGCCAGCATGGGCTTCGCGGCCGCGCAGCGCGCGCTGGAGATGGCGGGCGTAGACGCAGGCGACATCGGACTGATTATCGTCGCCACCACCTCGTCCAGCCACGCTTTTCCCAGCTCGGCCTGCATGATCCAGCAGATGCTGGGCATCAACGACTGCGCCGCCTTCGATCTCGCGGCCGCCTGTGCAGGCTTTACCTATGCGCTGAGCGTCGCGGACCAGTACATTAAAAACGGTGCGGTAAAGCATGCGCTGGTGATTGGCTCCGACGTGCTGGCGCGCACCCTCGATCCGAACGATCGCGGCACCATTATTCTGTTCGGCGACGGCGCGGGCGCGGTGGTATTAGGCGCGAGCGAAGAGCAGGGCATTATCTCTACGCATCTGCACGCCGACGGCCGCTACGGCCAGCTGCTGACGCTGCCCTATCAGAACCGTGCCAGCCAGGACGAGCCAGCCTATCTCACCATGGCCGGCAACGAAGTGTTCAAGGTAGCGGTAACCGAGCTGGCGCACATCGTTGACGAAACCCTCCAGGCCAATAATCTCGATCGCGAGATGCTCGACTGGCTGGTGCCGCATCAGGCGAACCTGCGCATCATCAGCGCGACGGCGAAAAAACTTGGCATGGGCATGGATAAAGTGGTGGTCACGCTGGACCGTCACGGCAATACCTCGGCGGCGTCGGTGCCCAGCGCGCTGGATGAAGCCGTGCGCGATGGCCGTATCAAACCCGGACAACTGATTCTGCTGGAAGCCTTTGGTGGCGGGTTCACCTGGGGTTCCGCACTGGTTCGCTTTTGATTCACAGGAAAGAAAGATGACGCAATTTGCCTTTGTTTTTCCCGGTCAGGGATCACAGACCGTCGGCATGCTCTCTGAGCTGGCGGCGGCCTTTCCGCTGGTGGAAGCGACCTTCCGCGAAGCGTCTGACGCGCTGGGATACGATCTGTGGCAGCTGGTCAGCGCTGGCCCGGCTGAAGAACTCAACAAAACCTGGCAGACGCAGCCTGCGCTGCTGGCCGCTTCCGTGGCGATCTATCGCGTCTGGCAGCAGCAGGGCGGTGCGCAGCCTGCGCTAATGGCTGGTCACAGCCTTGGCGAATACTCTGCGCTGGTTTGCGCTGGCGTGCTTGATTTCGCCGACGCCATCAAGCTGGTGGAGCTGCGCGGCAAGCTGATGCAGGAAGCGGTACCGGAAGGCACCGGCGCGATGCAGGCGATTATCGGTCTCGACGACGCCTCGATTCGCAAAGCCTGCGAAGAGAGCGCGCAGGGCCAGGTGGTTTCGCCGGTTAACTTTAACTCGCCGGGCCAGGTGGTCATCGCCGGAAATAAAGAAGCGGTTGAACGCGCGGGCGCAGCCTGTAAAGCCGCAGGCGCCAAGCGCGCGCTGCCGCTGCCGGTGAGCGTGCCATCGCACTGCGCGCTGATGAAGCCTGCCGCAGACAAACTGGCGGTAGCGCTGGAAAAGATAGCGTTTAACGCGCCGTCCGTTCCAGTGGTAAACAACGTTGACGTAAAATGCGAAAGCGACGCGGCTGCGATTCGTCATGCGCTGGTACGCCAGCTTTACAGCCCGGTTCGCTGGACCGAGAGCGTAGAATTTATGGCGTCGCAGGGCGTTACCCAACTGCTGGAAATGGGGCCGGGTAAAGTGCTGACGGGTCTGACCAAACGTATCGTGGACAGCCTGACGGCGACAGCGGTCAACGACCCGACGTCGCTTTCTGCAGCACTTGAACAGGAATAAGAGGATAAACATGAGCTTTGAAGGTAAAGTTGCGCTGGTAACAGGCGCGAGCCGCGGCATTGGCCGCGCGATCGCTGAAACGCTGGTCGCGCGCGGCGCGAAAGTTATCGGCACCGCGACCAGCGAAAGCGGCGCGGAAGCCATCAGCGCTTACCTCGGCGATAACGGCAAAGGTCTGCTGCTGAATGTGACCGATTCCGCATCGATCGACAGCGTGCTGGAGAAGGTTCGCGCAGAATTTGGCGAAGTAGACATTTTGGTCAATAATGCAGGCATTACGCGTGACAATCTGTTGATGCGCATGAAAGACGACGAGTGGGCGGATATCCTTGATACCAACCTGACGTCGGTCTTCCGTCTTTCCAAGGCGGTATTGCGCGCCATGATGAAAAAACGCGTGGGTCGTATCATTACCATCGGTTCCGTTGTTGGCACCATGGGCAACGCGGGCCAGGCAAACTACGCAGCAGCCAAGGCGGGTTTGATTGGCTTTAGCAAATCACTGGCGCGCGAAGTTGCGTCACGTGGCATTACCGTAAACGTCGTGGCTCCGGGCTTTATCGAGACGGACATGACGCGTGCACTGAGCGAAGATCAACGTTCCGGCATTTTGACGCAGGTTCCAGCAGGTCGTTTAGGCGACGCGCAGGAAATCGCCAATGCTGTTGCATTCTTAGCCTCTGACGAAGCAGCCTACATCACGGGTGAAACGCTGCACGTCAATGGCGGCATGTACATGGTCTGATAATCACGAAATCATTTGCATTATTTGCGGTAAAAACCGCAAAATAGCGTAAAATCGTGGTTCGACCAGCCGGGATTTTGTTGCATCTTTTTCAACATTTTATACACTACGAAAACCATCGCGAAAGCGAGTTTTGATAGGAAATTAAATAGTATGAGCGATATCGAACAACGCGTTAAGAAAATCATTGCTGAGCAGCTGGGTGTGAAAGAGGACGAAGTAACTAACTCTGCATCTTTCGTTGAAGACCTGGGTGCTGATTCTCTTGACACCGTTGAGCTGGTAATGGCTCTGGAAGAAGAGTTTGATACTGAAATTCCAGACGAAGAAGCTGAGAAAATCACTACCGTTCAGGCAGCGATCGATTACATCAATAGCCACCAAGGCTAATGAATATCTTCAGGCGGTCGCTCGACCGCCTGAGTTTTATGCTAGTTCCTTAGAGTTTTTATTTCCCCTCCCTGGAGGACGAACGTGTCTAAGCGTCGTGTAGTTGTGACCGGTCTTGGCATGTTGTCTCCTGTCGGCAAAACCGTAGAGTCTACCTGGAGTGCTCTCCTTGCCGGTCAGAGCGGCATTAACCTGATCGACCATTTTGATACGAGTGCCTACGCAACCCGTTTTGCTGGCATCGTAAAAGATTTTAATTGTGATGAAATTATCTCGCGCAAAGATCAGCGCAAGATGGATGAGTTCATCCAATACGGTATTGTTGCCGGCGTGCAGGCTATGCAGGATTCGGGTCTGGTCGTGACCGAAGAAAACGCTGGACGCATCGGCGCGGCAATTGGTTCCGGCATCGGCGGACTGGGTCTGATCGAAGAGAACCATACCTCGCTGGTCAACGGCGGTCCGCGCAAAATCAGTCCGTTCTTTGTGCCTTCCACCATCGTAAATATGATCGCCGGTCATCTGACGATTATGTATGGCATGAAAGGTCCCAGCATCTCTATCGCTACTGCCTGTACGTCTGGCGTGCACAACATCGGTCATGCGGCGCGTATCATCGCCTATAACGATGCTGACGTGATGCTGGCGGGTGGCGCAGAGAAAGCCAGCACCCCGCTGGGCGTGGGCGGCTTCGGCGCTGCGCGCGCGCTCTCTACGCGCAACGATAACCCGCAGGCGGCAAGCCGCCCGTGGGATAAAGATCGTGACGGCTTCGTGCTGGGCGACGGCGCGGGCATTATCGTGCTGGAAGAGTATGAGCACGCGAAAAAGCGCGGCGCGAAAATCTATGCGGAAATTGTCGGCTTTGGCATGAGCAGCGATGCTTACCATATGACGTCGCCGCCGGAAAATGGTGCTGGCGCCGCGCTGGCGATGGAAAATGCGCTGCGCGATGCGCAGCTGTCGGCAGAGCAGATCGGTTACGTCAACGCGCACGGCACCTCTACGCCGGCGGGTGACAAAGCGGAAGCGCAGGCGGTAAAAACGATTTTCGGCGCCTCGGCGAAAAGCGTTATGGTCAGCTCGACCAAATCAATGACCGGCCATCTGCTGGGCGCGGCAGGCGCGGTAGAGTCAATCTACTCGATTCTGGCGCTGCGCGACCAGGCGGTTCCGCCGACCATTAACCTGGACAATCCGGATGAGGGCTGCGATCTCGACTTCGTGCCGCACACCGCGCGTCAGGTGAGCGGTCTGGAGTACACGCTGTGTAACTCCTTCGGCTTCGGCGGCACGAACGGCTCATTGATTTTCCGTAAAATCTGACGATTCACGTTCTGGCAAAAGGCCCGCAAATGCGGGCCTTTTTTCTATCTGGAAAGGCCTTGAAACGGATTATCACACCACAACGCGCTACCATAGCGCTTTAGCTTGCGGGAGAGCCTCATGTGGATAAATGGAACGGAGCAGCGCACGCTGCCTGTCAGCGATCGCGCGACGCAGTTCGGTGACGGCTGCTTTACCACGGCAGCGGTGCACAACGGCCGCATTCAGCTGCTGACGGCGCACCTGCAGCGTCTGCGCGAGGGATGTGAACGCCTGATGATGCCCGACGCCGACTGGGCGCAGCTGGAGATGGAGATGCGCACGGCTGCAGAGCCGCACGCCCAGGCGGTGCTGAAAGTTATTCTCAGCGCCAGCGCTGGCGGACGCGGCTACAGCCGCAAAGGCAGCAGCGGCGTCACGCGTATTGTCTCGGTTGCGCCCTGGCCACACCACTATCAGCCGCTGCAAACGCTGGGCGTCAGGCTGCAGACCAGTCCGGTGCGGCTGGCGCAGAACCCGCTGCTGGCGGGCATCAAGCACCTGAATCGTCTGGAACAGGTGATGATCCGCGCGCATCTCGATCAGAGCGATGCCGACGAGGCGCTGGTGCTTGACACTGCGGGCTACGTGGTGGAATGCTGTGCGGCCAATTTATTCTGGCGGCAGGGCGAGCGCGTTTTTACGCCCGACCTGACGCACGCTGGCGTCGACGGCGTGATGCGGCGCTATCTGATGGCGCAGCTGGCCGCTGCAGGCCTGCGCTGCGATGTAGTGCGCTGTGAAGCGGCGCAGCTGCAGATGGCCGACGAAATCGTCATCTGCAATGCCCTGATGCCGGTTTTACCGGTACGAGAGCTGGACGGCAAGGCGTTCAGCGCGCGCGCGCTTTACCACCGGTTACAGCACAGCTGCTATTTAATGGAAGCAAAATGAGTCGAACAAAAAAATTTTTCGCCGTTATCGCGGTGATTCTGGTACTGGCGGCGGCCTATAGCTACTGGCAAATCCAGCGCTTCGCCGCAAGGCCGTTAACCATTGACCAGGAAACAATCTATACCTTACCCGCGGGCACCGGCCGCGTGGCGCTGGAGGCGCAGCTGGAGAGCCAGCACCTGATCCCGCAAAGCGTCTGGTTCGGTCCGCTGCTGAAGCTCGAACCGGAGCTGGCGCGTTTTAAAGCGGGGACCTACCGGCTGGAGAGGGGAATGACGGTGCGCGCGCTACTGCAGCTGCTCGCCAGCGGCAAAGAGGCGCAGTTTCCGCTGCGTCTGGTCGAGGGACAGCGACTGCGTGACTGGCTCGCCGAGCTGCGCGCTGCGCCCTATATCAAACACCAGCTGAAAGATGATCAGTTCGCCACGCTGGCGAAGACGCTGAACATCGATCCGCTGGCGCTGGAAGGCAGTTTCTATCCCGATACCTACCTCTATACCGCCAACACCAGCGATATCGCGCTGCTGCAGCGCGCGCACGTTCGCATGACGGCGCTGGTGGATCAGATCTGGAAAAATCGCATGCCAAATCTGCCCTATAAAAATCCGCAGGAGATGGTCACCATGGCCTCGGTGATTGAAAAAGAGACCGCCGTCAGCGCTGAACGTGCGCGTGTCGCCTCGGTGTTTATCAACCGGCTGCGCACCGGCATGAAGCTGCAGACCGATCCGACGGTGATTTACGGCATGGGGGAGAAGTATACGGGCACGCTGACGCGTAAAGACCTCGAGACGCCGACCGATTACAATACCTATACCATAAATGGCCTGCCGCCTGGCCCTATAGCCGTGCCGAGCAAAGCCTCGCTGGAAGCGGCCGCGCATCCCGAAAAAACCGATTACCTCTATTTTGTCGCCGACGGCAAGGGCGGTCATACCTTTACCACCAACCTTGCCAGTCATAACCAGGCGGTACAGGCCTACCGGCAAACGCTGAAGGAAAAAGATGAAAAGTAAGTTTATCGTCATTGAAGGCCTGGAAGGCGCCGGAAAAACCACGGCGCGCGAGGCAGTGGTCGAAACGCTGCGCGAGCGAGGCGTTCAGGATATCGTCTTCACCCGCGAGCCGGGCGGCACGCCGCTGGCGGAGCAGCTGCGTATCCTGGTGAAGCAGGGCATCGAGGGGGAACAGGTCACGGACAAAGCGGAGCTGCTGATGCTCTACGCCGCCCGCGTGCAGCTGGTGGATACGGTGATCAAGCCCGCGCTGGCGCGCGGCGCCTGGGTCATCGGCGACCGGCACGACCTCTCTTCGCAGGCCTATCAGGGCGGCGGGCGCGGGCTGGACGCCGGGCTGATGCGCACATTGCGCGACGCCGTGCTGGGCGATTTTCGCCCCGACCTTCAGCTTTACCTCGACGTCACGCCGGAAATCGGCCTGCAGCGCGCCCGCGCCCGCGGCGAGCTGGACCGCATCGAGCAGGAGTCGCTGCGCTTTTTCGAACGCACCCGCGAGCGCTATCTGGCGCTGGCTGCCGAAGACGATCGCATCCTGACGGTGGATGCCACGCAGCCGCTCGACAGCGTCACCCAGGCAATCAAAGCGGCCCTGAGCGGCTGGCTGGATCGGCAGGCATGAACTGGTATCCGTGGCTGAATCAGCCCTACCGCTACATTATCGGCCAGCATCAGGCGGGACGCGCGCATCACGCGCTGCTGATCCAGGCGATTGACGGCATGGGTGAGGAGGCGCTGGTATGGGGCGTCAGCCGCTGGCTGATGTGCCAGCAAAAGGATGGACTCAAGAGCTGCGGCCAGTGTCACGGCTGTCAGCTGATGCAGGCGCAGACGCATCCCGACTGGTACCGCCTGGAGGCGGAGAAGGGCAAAAGCACGCTGGGCATCGATGCGGTGCGTCAGGTGACTGAAAAACTCTACCATTTTGCCCAGCAGGGCGGGGCGAAGGTGGTCTGGCTACCCGATGCCGCGCAGCTGAGCGAATCGGCGGCTAACGCGCTGTTGAAAACCCTGGAGGAGCCGCCAGCCAACAGCTGGTTCTTCTTAGGCAGTCGCGAATCGTCGCGTCTGCTGGCCACGCTGCGCAGCCGCTGTATGGCGCTCTCGCTGGCGCCGCCGGACGAGGCGCAGAGCCTGCAGTGGTTGGGCAGGCAGCTACCGCACGAGTCTGTCGCGCTGCAGACCGCGCTGCGCCTCAGCGCGGGCGCGCCTGCGGCGGCGTTACAGCTGCTGGAGCCGGCGCGCTGGCAGGCGCGCCAGAACCTGTGTGACGCGCTGCCGGCCGCGCTGCGGCAGGATATTTTGCTGTTGCTGCCGCTGCTTAGTGCCGAAGATGTTGCCGCGCGCATCAGCTGGCTGATGGCGCTGCTGGTGGATGCGATCAAATGGCAGCAGGGCGCCGTGCGCTGGCTAAGCAATCCCGACCGTCAGGATGTGGTCGCGCTGCTGGCAGAGACCTTTTCCGCCCGCGCGCTGGATGAGAGCGCACGCGCATGGATGCAGTGCCGGGAAGAGCTAATCCACGTAGCCGCCGTCAACCGCGAACTGCTGTTAACCGACCGACTTCTGAGCTGGGCCGATCAACGCAAGCCCGGCGTAGTCGCTTAACGACCAAACGAGATACCTTATGTTCATTGTGGATTCACACTGCCATCTTGATGGCCTGGATTATGAAAAGAACCATCGCGATCTCGACGATGTGCTGGCCAAGGCCGCCGCGCGCGACGTGAAGTTTATGCTGGCAATCGCCACCACGCTGCCGGGTTTTCATACCCTGAAGGCGCTGGTGGGCGAGCGTGAAAATATCGCGCTCTCGGTTGGCGTGCACCCGCTGAATCAGGAAGAGCCGTACGACGTCGAGGAGTTTCGTCGTCTGGCCGCCGATCCGCGCGTGGTGGCGCTGGGCGAAACCGGCCTCGACTACTATTATCAACAGGAAACTAAAGCGCAGCAGCAGGCGTCGTTTCGCGAGCATATCCGTACCGGCATCGCGCTGAACAAGCCCATTATCGTGCACACCCGCGACGCGCGCGACGATACGCTGGCGATTCTGCGCGAAGAGCAGGTCGAGCGCTGCGGTGGCGTGCTGCACTGTTTTACCGAGGATCAGGCGACGGCGGCGAAGCTGCTTGATATGGGCTTCTATATCTCCTTTTCCGGTATCGTCACCTTCCGTAACGCCGAACAGCTGCGCGAAGCGGCGCGCTATGTCCCGCTGGATCGCATGCTGGTGGAAACCGACTCTCCCTACCTGGCGCCGGTGCCGTATCGTGGCAAAGAGAACCAGCCAGCCTATACGCGCGACGTGGCGGAATATCTCGCCGTGCTGAAAGGGGTCGATATCGAGACGCTGGCTTCGGCGACCACGCAAAACTTCTCAACGCTTTTCAAGGTGCCGTTGAGCCATCTTGGCGGTTAGGGTTTATTTCAAAGCCTGTAATAATTCGGTAATACCCACTGATTGCCCTGCTTTGTATCGCAGGGCTACGCTTTTATGGCGGTAAAACGGGCGCTGTCAGTCGGAATATACTGATATCAGGCTGAGCCGATCCCGGAAACGTGATAGTCGTCAAAGTAACGCTGACGGATTTATTTTACCCTTCGTAATAATTAAAAGGCGGTCACCGTCATACGGGTTGCGGATCCTCCCCTGCGACCCAGCGCACTGCGCAAAATCGCACTCATACTCAGGAGCTTCAGGCTATGTTCAAGAACGCATTTGCGAACCTGCAAAAGGTCGGTAAATCGCTCATGCTGCCGGTATCGGTTCTGCCGATCGCCGGCATTTTATTAGGTGTTGGTTCGGCAAATTTTAGCTGGCTGCCAGCCGTCGTTTCCCACGTGATGGCGGAAGCGGGCGGTTCGGTGTTTGCTAATATGCCGCTTATCTTCGCTATCGGCGTGGCGCTCGGCTTTACCAACAACGACGGCGTCTCCGCGCTGGCGTCAGTGGTGGCGTACGGCATCATGGTGAAAACTATGGCGGTGGTCGCGCCGCTGGTGCTGCATCTCTCCGCTGAGGAGATTGCTGCGCATCATCTGGCGGATACCGGCGTACTGGGCGGCATTATCGCCGGTGCGATAGCGGCCTATATGTTCAACCGCTTCTACCGTATCAAGCTGCCGGAATATCTCGGCTTCTTCGCCGGTAAGCGTTTTGTGCCGATTATCTCTGGCCTGACGGCGATCGTACTGGGCGTGCTGCTCTCCTTTATCTGGCCACCGATTGGCTCGGCGATTCAGGAGTTCTCGCAGTGGGCAGCCTATCAAAACCCGGTTGTGGCGTTCGGTATCTATGGCGTCGTTGAGCGTGCGCTGGTGCCTTTCGGCCTGCATCATATCTGGAACGTCCCTTTCCAGATGCAGATTGGCGAGTTTACCAACGCGGCGGGTCAGGTCTTCCATGGCGATATCCCGCGCTACATGGCGGGCGATCCGACGGCGGGCAAACTCTCTGGCGGCTTCCTGTTCAAAATGTACGGCCTGCCGGCGGCGGCAATCGCCATCTGGCACTCTGCGAAGCCTGAAAACCGCGCCAAAGTGGGCGGTATCATGATCTCCGCCGCGCTGACTGCATTCCTGACCGGTATTACCGAGCCGATCGAATTCTCATTTATGTTCGTTGCGCCGATCCTCTACGTGATCCACGCAATTCTGGCCGGTCTGGCGTTCCCGATCTGTATTCTGCTCGGTATGCGTGACGGCACCAGCTTCTCGCACGGCCTGATCGACTTTATCGTACTGAGCGGCAACAGCAGTAAAATCTGGTTGTTCCCGGTCGTCGGCATTATTTACGGTCTGGTTTACTACACCATTTTCCGCGTGCTGATTGTGAAGCTGAACCTGAAAACGCCAGGCCGTGAAGAGACCACCACCGAGTCCTCTTCAGCGACCGGCAGCGAAATGGCGGGCAAGCTGGTTTCCGCCTTCGGCGGCAAAGAGAACATCACCAACCTGGATGCCTGTATTACGCGTCTGCGCGTCAGCGTAGCGGACGTCAGCAAGGTTAACCAGAACGAGCTGAAAAACCTCGGCGCTCGTGGCGTGGTGGTCGCAGGCTCTGGCGTTCAAGCGATTTTCGGCACCAAGTCCGATAACCTGAAAACCGATATGGACGATTACATTCGCAGCATGTAATGCGTGATAAGAAAAAAGCCCCGCACAAGCGGGGCTTTTTTTTATCGGCGATCAAGGGATTAGAGATAGACGCGCAGGTATTCCGTCAGGCACAGCAGCGCCATCGCCTGCCCATAGGGCATCGAGGTCAGCGGCACGTTGCGGTAGTAGTCGAGGTCGCTGCCCATGGCGGTGCCGAACGAAACCTGTTTCAGCTCGCCGTCTTCGTCGATATTGGCGATCACGCCGCGCAGCGCGTTCAGGCCGGTGGGCAGATAATCTGCGCTGAGGTAGCGCTTGCGCACCGCCTTGATAATGCCGTAGGCGAAGCCTGCGGTCGCCGATGCTTCCAGATAGCTATCGGGATCGTCCAGCAGCGTATGCCACAGGCCGCTCGAATGCTGGCAGTCGCGCAGCGCTTTCACCTGGCTCTCCAGCACCTGTAGCAGAAAGCGGCGCGTCGCATGCTGTTCCGGCCAGTTCATCATCTCCAGAAAATCGGGGATCACAATGGTGATCCAGCTGTTGCCGCGCGCCCAGCGCGCATTGGCGAAGTTATGGCGTCCTTCAAAGTTCCAGCCGTGAAACCAGAGCCCGGTCTGGCGATCCATCAGATATTGCGTGTGTAGCAGAAACTGATAGCTCGCCTCCTCGATAAACTCCTGACGATTCAGCAGCTGGCCGATTTTTGCCAGCGCCATCACGCTCATCATCAGCGTATCGTCCCAGAGCTGCTGGTGGTTTTCGTTGTTGTAGACGATATGCTGCAGGCCGCCCTGTTCCGTGCGCGGCATTTCATACATGACCCATTCCGCCCAGCGCTCCAGCACCGGCCGCCAGGCGGCGTTGCCGGTCTCTTCATAGCGATAAGCGAGCGTCAGAAAGGGGGCGACAGTGTTGACGTTCTTGGTCGGCATCCCTTCCTTAAGACGCGCGGCAAACCAGTCGTCGATAATGCTCAGCGTTTGCCGATCGCCGGTCTGCTGATAATAGTGCAGCATGCCGTAGAGCCCGATGCCGTGGGTCCACTCCCAGCCCGCCCAGCCTTTGGTATCAATCACGCGCCCGTCATCGAGGCGCAGTAAAAACTCCCCCGTTTCGTCGGTGATATTCACCAGGTTTTGCGTCAGTTTGTGAATCAGTTGCAACAGCTCCCGGCGCGGCAGCAGAAATTCTGGTTGGCACAAAAGAGCACTCTGTTTCACAGGAAATACAGTCATGATTCATTCCTATCGTTTCAAGGTCGTAGTAAGGGAAGAAGCGATGGGACGCGCGGCCCTGAGCGGCGGCGCGGCCGGTTTATGACGGTTAAGGAAGCCGATATTGTTGTTGCCCCACAGGTTCTCATATGGCATGCCGGCCAGGGTTTCGACGATGTCGCGCGCCTCCGGCGTGATGCGCTCTGGCAGGACGCGGTCAGCTTCGCGCATCTTCAGCGTCTCTTCGCGCAGCACGGTGTGGGTCTGCAGATTGAGTTTAAAGCGCAGCGAAATCAGGAAGCCGCAGGCCAGCACGCACAGCGTGCCGAGGCTAAGGATGCCGAGAATGGTATGGCTGACGCCCGGCGGCTGGGTCGCCTGTCCGGAGACGAAGCCGGAGAGCTGCAGCACGATACCGACCAGCATGACCGCGCCCGCCTGAGAGGCTTTGCGGGTCAGGGTCATAATGCCGGCGAAAATCCCTTCGCGGCGCTGACCGGTAATCACCTCATCTACGTCGGCGATATAGGTGTAGATATTCCAGGGCACATAGTTGATACCGCCGCGTCCCAGGCCTGCCAGCGCGGAGATCAGCAGCAGCAGCGAGAAGTTGTCATTCATGCCTGCATACCAGAGACCGGCATAGGAGAGGGCCGCGAGGCCGAACAGCGCGACCACCAGGCGGTAGGCTGGTGCCGGCCCCATGCGGATACAGAGGGGGATCATGCCCATCACGGCGATAAACTGCAGCACCGCCATGGTGCCCATCAGGTTGGAAGCGATCTGCGCGCTCTGCATCAGGACGAACACCACATACCAGGTAAAGACGGCGTTAAAGACATCCTGCGCGATATAGCCGCCCAGATACATGCCGAGATGCTGACGGAAAATACGGATGCGCAGCGTGGAGGCGAGCTCGACATAGAGACGCTTCAGGCTCTGCATCAGCGACAGCTGCCGCTTCTCCTCTTCGGCGCGACGCGACTCCTCGGAGAAATCGTCTGCATCGCGCTCCCAGGTAAAGAGCCAGACCAGCGTCAGCACCAGCGCGCAGATAACCGAAAAGACCAGGCTGGCGTAGAAAAACGAGAGCGGGTTATCTTTGCCCAGCGCGCCGATTAATACGCCTGGCAGGAAGGCGGCAAGAATTGCCGAGAGCTGGGCCAGCGCAATACGCGCGCCGGAGAAGCGGGTCTTCTGTTTGAAATCATCGGTCATCTCCGGCACCAGCGTTTCATAGGGCACCAGGATCATGGTGTAGACAATATCGAACAGCAGATAGGTGGCGAGATACCACCAGAAGCTCATATCGCCGACCCACATCAGGCTGTAGCTGAAGACGCAGGGAATACCCAGCAGAATAAAGAATTTGCGGCGGCCAAAGCGTTTGCCCAGCCGGGTAGAGCCAAAGTTATCGGTCAGAAAGCCCATCAGCGGGCTGACCACCGCGTCCAGCACGCGCGCGGCAGCAAAGATAAAAGTTGCTTCGATAGGGGTCAGACCGCAGAAGGTGGTATAAAAATAGAGCAGCCAGGCGGCAGTCAGCGCCGTGGTGCCTGCGCCGAGAAAATCCCCGGAACCATAAGCCAGATAGTGGCCAAAACCAATTTTACGTGAGCGCATACGGATGCTCCTTTATAGCCATAGTCATTACATCCTTTGTTATCCGGACGACATACTCGGAATAGATAGAAAGTAGAGCCGCAGCGCGGGTCAAACCTTCGCGATTCCGACAGGCGTCGTCCCTGGCTGGCAATAACGCAAAGAAAAGGGTGGCGCGTTTCTAATTTATGAAACGGTGTTTCATTTTAACCTCGCGCAGGGCGAGAATTTGCGAAGCGGCGCACAGTTAAAAGAAGCGGCGAAAATGGCGCAAAGGCAGGCAGTTAATCGGGGAAAAGTGGTCCTGAGCTTGAAAGAAAACAAATTCCTCACGCATACTGATTGACTGTCCATCAGGCTTAAGGAAATGCACCATGGCTGAAGAAACGATTTTCAGTAAAATCATCCGTCGCGAAATTCCTGCCGACGTGGTGTATCAGGATGAACTGGTCACTGCGTTTCGCGATATCTCTCCCAAAGCGCCGACCCATATTTTGCTTGTCCCGAACGTGTTAATCCCTACTGCAAATGACGCGCTGCCCGCCCACGAGCAGGCGCTAGGCCGACTGTTTACCGTCGCCGCAAAAATCGCGCGCGCCGAGGGCATCGATCAAGATGGCTATCGCCTGATCGTTAACTGTAATCGTCACGGCGGTCAGGAGGTTTATCACATTCATATGCATTTACTCGGCGGGCGTCCGCTGGGTCCGATGCTGGCCGACTGATCCTCCATACGGAAGCGAGTTATGCGTCAATGGCTGACAAGCCTGCCGCTCCTGCTGACACTGGCAGGTTGCAGCAGCGATAAACCGATGATCGATACGTCGCAGTCGCTGGTGATGGAGTCCTCTGTGCTCTCTGCCGGCATCATCACCGATGAGCCGGTGGTGGATGAGCAGGATGGGCAGCAGCGCGCGCGCAGCGTGCTCTATAATCAGCGCGAGACGCCGGTGGTGATCCACTATCGTTATTACTGGTACGACGACAAAGGGCTGGAAATTATGCCGGGCGAACCGGCGCAGCGGGTCACCGTTCCGGCGCACGGCAGTATTGTCGCCGCTTCCCAAATGGGCAACCTGACGGCCAGCAAGGTTCGTCTCTACCTTTATCTCTGAGGATTGTTACGTGATTCGCCGACTCCCTCGTTCCGGAGCGCTCCTGATGGCGCTCATTCTTTCCGGCTGCGTGATTAAGCAGCAGCAGCCTGCGCCCGTTGAACCGACGCAGCCCGCCGAACCCACCCAGCCGCAGCCGGTGCCGCAGCCGCAGCCGCAGCCAGTACCAGAGCCGACGCAGCCGGTGCCGCAGCCGCCGAAGCTGAAAACCATTAACTGGGACGCCAGCGTGCAGCCGCTGGTGGCGCAGATGCTGCGCTCCGCCAACGGTGTCGCACCGGGCAGCGTGCTGATGGTCGATCGCATTAAAAACAGCACCAACGGCGCGTTGCAAAGCGAAAAAGCCACCGACGCGATTCAAAACGCGCTGGCCAACAACGGCAAGTTTACGCTGGTGACCAGCGATCAGCTGGCGCAGGCCAAGCAGACGCTTGGCCTCTCGCCGGAGGACAGCCTGAACTCGCGCAGCAAGGCGATCGGTCTGGCCCGCACGCTGAACGCGCAGTATGTGCTCTACAGCACGGCACAGGGCGATGTAAAAACCCCGACGCTGCAGATGCAGCTGATGCTGGTGCAGACCGGCGAGATTATCTGGTCAGGCAAAGGTGTCGCCCAGAATTAATCCCTTACTGCTGGCGCGTCTGCAAGGGCGGCTGCCGGACATTTCGGCGGAAAGGCTGACGCCGCTGCAGGGGCTTACCGGCCACAGCTGTAAACTGGAAAGCGATCAGGGCGCGTTTGTCGCGCGCCCTGCGCCGCAGCCGCCGATTCCTTTTGTCGATCGCCAGCGCGAGGCCCGCCTGCTGCGCAAGCTGCACCCCAGCGGCCTGACGCCGCGGCCCCTGCTGGGTGATGCGCAGCTGCTGCTGCTGCCGTGGCGTGAGGGCGAACCGCTGTCGCCACAGCGGTTTCATCAGCGGCGTGACGAAGTGGTCGCGCTGCTGCTGCGGCTGCACCGCCAGCCGCAGACCGGCTACCGACTGCAGCTGCTGCCGCTGCTGCAGCGCTACTGGCAGCTCTGCCGACAGCGGCATCTGGGCTGGCAGCGCGCTCTGCGTCGACTGGCGCAGGCGGGCGAACCCGCGCCGCTGCGGCTGGCGCCGCTGCATATGGATGTTCACGCCGGTAACCTGATTGCCGATGCGCAAGGGCTGCATCTGATTGACTGGGAGTACGCCGCCGATGGCGACGTGGCTCTCGAGCTGGCGGCACTGTGCGCCGCCGATCCCGAAAGGGCGGAGAGCTGGCTAGAGGCCTATGCCGGGGCGGCGCGTCTGTCGCCCGCAGCGCTGGCGCGGCAGGTTGCGCGCTGGCAGCCCTGGCTGCGGCTGCTGATGGCCAGCTGGTATCAGCTGCGCGCCGAGCAGAGCGACGATGCGTCCCTGCGCCAGCTGGCGCGGCAGAGCTGGCAAACTCTTTAATTCGCGCGGCGAGAGCGCCGCGCCAGGAACTGATTATGACGACACAACTTCCCGGCCCGCTGATGCTGGATGTCGAAGGTTTTGAACTGGACGCCGAAGAGCGCGAGATCCTGCGGCATCCTACCGTCGGCGGCGTGATCCTCTTTGCGCGCAACTACCACGATCCGGCGCAGCTAAACGAGCTGGTGCGCCAGATCCGCAGCGCCTCGCGCACGCGGCTGGTGGTGGCGGTCGACCAGGAGGGCGGACGCGTCCAGCGCTTCCGCGACGGCTTCACCACGCTGCCCGCGATGCAGTCTTTCGCGGCGCTGCACGACGCGCAACGCGGCGGCGAGCTGGCGCAGCAGGCGGGCTGGCAGATGGCGGCGGAGATGGTCGCCATGGATATCGATATCAGCTTCGCGCCGGTGCTGGACCTCGGCCACATCAGCGCGGCGATCGGCGACCGCGCCTTCCATGAGGATCCGCAGATTGCGCTGGCGATGGCGCGCCGCTTTATCGCTGGCATGCATGAGGCGGGCATGAAAACCACCGGCAAGCACTTCCCCGGCCACGGCGCGGTCAGTGCCGACTCGCATAAAGAGACGCCGCGCGACCCGCGCGATCTCGAGACGCTGCGTCGTCACGACATGGCGATCTTCCAGGCGCTGTTTGACGAGGGGGCGCTGGATGCCGTCATGCCAGCGCACGTTATCTATACGGAGGTGGATCCGCTACCCGCCAGTGGTTCGCCCTTTTGGCTGAAGAGGGTGCTGCGGGAAGAGCTGGGCTTTGACGGCGTCATTTTCTCTGACGATCTGTCGATGGAGGGAGCTGCCATCATGGGCAGCTATGCGGAGCGTGCGCAGCAGTCGCTCTCGGCCGGATGCGACATGATCCTGGTCTGCAACCACCGCGCAGGCGCGATCAGCGTGCTGGATAATTTGATCGCGATCGGTGTTGAACGCGTGCCGCGGCTGTACCATCGGGGAACCTTTACCCGCCAGAGCCTACAGCAGAGCGCGCGCTGGAAGCAGAACGCGCAGCAGTTGAGCAACCTGCAGGCGCGCTGGCTGGAACACAAAGCGTCAGGAAAGTAATCTCTCCTCCTGGCGCGCACAACGCTGAGGAGTGTCATGATTATCTATCTGCACGGTTTCGATTCCACCAGTCCGGGCAACCATGAAAAGGTGCTGCAGCTGCAGTTTATCGATCCTGACGTCAGGATGATCGGCTACAGCACCCGCCACCCCAGACACGATATGCAGTTCCTGCTGAAAGAGACCGACAAGCTGCTGACGCACGGCGGCGCCAAGCCCCTGATATGCGGCGTCGGGCTGGGCGGCTACTGGGCGGAGCGCATCGGCTTTCTCTGCGGCATTCGCCAGGCGATTTTCAATCCCAATCTTTTTCCCTTCGAAAATATGGAGGGAAAAATTGACCGGCCTGAAGAGTATCTCGACATCGCCACTAAGTGCGTCAGCGACTTTCGCGAAAAGAACCGCGATCGCTGCCTGGTGTTTCTGTCGCGCCACGACGAGGCGTTGGATAGCCAGCGCAGCGCAGAGACGCTGCGCCCCTTTTACGACATTGTCTGGGATGATAACGCAGGCCATAAGTTCAGCAGCCTCTCCCCGCATCTCCAGCGCATTAACGCTTTTAAAACATTGGGTTGAGCAGCCGGGCGCCTGTCAGGCGCCTGCACCTTTTGCGTAATAATCTGAGTTAACCGCCTGGTAATTGATGTAAATCAATTTTGGTATGACCATCTTCCCTGCCCATGCTATTCTGCCCTCAGCAGCGATTTTAACTTCGCCAACCCTATGTTTATTAAGGTTTAATTTAACCATTGATTAACTATTGGTTCACAATTTTGAGGGGGTCTTGTTGACTACATCCATGAAAAAAATCGTTATTGTCGGTGGCGGCGCGGGCGGGCTGGAGATGGCAACGCAGCTCGGTCACAAGCTGGGCCGTAAGAAAAAGGCCGAGATTATTCTGGTAGACCGCAACCACAGCCACCTGTGGAAGCCGCTGCTGCACGAAGTCGCAACCGGATCGATGGACGAAGGCATTGATGCGCTGAGCTATCTGGCGCACGCGCGCAATCACGGCTTTCAGTTCCAGCTCGGCTCGCTGACCAACATCAACCGCGAGCGCAAAACCATTGAGCTCGCGGAGATGCGCGACGACAACGGCGAAGTGCTGGTGCCGCAGCGCGAGGTGGCCTACGACACCCTGGTGATGGCGCTCGGCAGCACCTCGAACGATTTCGGCACGCCGGGCGTAAAAGATCACTGCATCTTCCTCGACAACCCGCACCAGGCGCGGCGTTTTCACAATGAGATGCTTAACCAGTTCCTGAAGTTCTCCGCCAGCGAAGGTCGGCTGGAGAAGGTCAATATCGCTATTGTCGGCGGCGGGGCGACCGGCGTCGAGCTGTCAGCCGAGCTGCACAACGCGGTCAAACAGCTGCACAGCTACGGCTATAAAGGTTTGAGCAGTGAAGCGCTCAACGTCACGCTGGTGGAGGCGGGCGAGCGTATTCTGCCTGCGCTGCCGCTGCGCATCTCCGCCGCCGCGCACAACGAGCTAACCAGGCTGGGCGTGCGCGTGCTGACGCAAACCATGGTGACCAGCGCTGATAAAAATGGCCTGCACACCAAAGGCGGCGAATTTATCGAGGCGGATCTGATGGTATGGGCGGCGGGTATTAAAGCGCCGGACTTCCTGAAAGAGATTGGCGGGTTGGAGACCAACCGCATCAACCAGCTGGTGGTGAAAGAGACGCTGCAAACCACGCTGGATGACGATATCTACGCCATCGGGGACTGCGCCTCCTGCGCGCTGCCGTCAGGCGGATTCGTGCCGCCGCGCGCCCAGTCGGCACACCAGATGGCGTCGCGCGCGATGGAGAATATTCTCGCCCAGCGTAGCGGCAAGCCGCTGAAAGCCTACGTCTATAAAGATCACGGCTCGCTGGTGTCGCTGTCGCGCTTCAGTACCGTGGGCAGCCTGATGGGCAACCTGATGCGCGGCTCCATGATGGTAGAGGGCCGCATTGCGCGCTTTGTCTATATCTCCTTATATCGTATGCATCAGATTGCGCTCCACGGCTATTTCAAGACTAGCCTGATGATGCTGGTAGGTAGCCTTAACCGCGTGATCCGTCCGCGCCTCAAGCTGCACTAATGATTCCCAGGCGGCGTAAGCCGCCTTTTCTTTTCTCATATGCTTGTTAAGCTGCTGACACATAACACAAATTAATTAAAGTTCTGCTGCCCCCCTTGCTCAGAACTCTCCGAAAAGCTGGTCCTGATCCGCTTCCGGTGCGTTTTCCTCCATTAATCTGATGTTGCAATTTCGGACCATCTGCAAAACTTCCTGCAATGATACGGCGGGTCGTGCACGCCGTTCTGTGCCATAGCGACAGTGGACATCGTCGCGGCACGCATGCACGGTAACAACTTCAGGAGGACAATCCTGTGAATAAATCGATGTTAGCGGGTATCGGTATCGGCGTGGCTGCCGCTTTGGGTGTGGCCGCCGTTGCCAGCATGGATGTATTTGACCGTGGTCCGCAGTATGCGCAGGTGCTTTCAGCGACGCCAATCAAAGAGAGCATTAAGCAGCCGCGTCAGGAATGTCGCAACGTGACGCTGACCCATCGTCGCGCGGTACAGGATGAGAACCGCATCGCCGGTTCGGTGCTGGGCGCGGTCGCGGGCGGCGTGCTGGGTCATCAGTTCGGCGGCGGACGGGGACGCGATGTGGCGACGGTCGCAGGCGCGCTGGCGGGCGGCTACGCCGGCAACCAGGTGCAGGGCGGTTTGCAGGATCGCGACACCTACACCACCTCAGAGCAGCGCTGCAAAACGGTATACGATAAGCAAGAAAAGATGCTGGGTTATGACGTGACCTATAAAATAGGCGACCAGCAGGGCAAAATCCGCATGGAAAACGACCCTGGCACCCGCATCCCGCTGGACCGTAACGGCCAGCTCATCCTGAACAGCAATCAGGCTTAACTGGGCAAAGATTCCCACACAGCACACACATAGTAAAAAGGCACATCTTACGATGTGCCTTTTTTTTAGCTTTGCTCTTTATGCCGGCTTATCCGCCGGCGAGATTAATCAACCGATGGTCATCAGGCTGGCGTTGCCGCCGGCCGCCGCAGTGTTGACGCTCAGCGAGCGCTCAATCAGCAGACGCTCCAGCAGCAGCTGTGTATCGCCGCGGGCGAAGCCCTGCACCGACACAATCGCGCCGTCGCGCGCCGCGATCTGCTCGCACAGCGTGCGCAGCTGATCGGCGTCGCCGTGGTAGATCACCGCGTCGAAGTGGGTGGCGAACAGATCTTTCGCCAGCGCGATGCGCGCCTGTACCGCCTGCGGCAGCGCCTGGCGCAGCGTACGGTGCAGCTCATCGTCCGGCCAGAGCGCCTGACTGCCGACGCTGGTCACCGCCGCCAGCTGCACCAGCGCGTCCTGCTCGTTATCGGCGAGGCAGAGCACGCGTTCACGCGGCAGCAGCGAGAAGGTGTTGCGCTCGCCGGTCGGGCCGGTCAGCAGCCGCACGGTGCCCGCCTGCGCCAGCGTGGCGTAGCGCTGGCAGATCGCAGCCAGTTCCGGCTTGTCCTGCTGCGCCCAGGCCGCCAGAGCCTTATGCGGCTCCAGCAGCGCCTCACGCAGCGAGCCGTCCGCCGGACGCTCGGCATCCTGGCGCGCAAAGGTGGTGCTCAGCGCCGTTTCCGGACGGCTGGAGAGCAGGCGATAAAGATAGAGCGGGCCGCCCGCTTTCGGGCCGGTACCGGAGAGTCCTTCGCCGCCGAACGGCTGCACGCCAACCACGGCGCCCACCATATTGCGGTTCACGTAGAGGTTGCCGACTTTCGCGCTGGCGGTGACCTGCGCGATGGTTTCATCGATGCGGGTATGCACGCCCAGCGTCAGGCCGTAGCCGCCTGCGTTGATCTGGTCGATCAGCTGCGGCAGCGCATTGCGCGCGAAGCGCACCACGTGCAGCACCGGACCGAAGATCTCTTTGTCGAGATCGCTGACCTGATCGAGCTCGATCAGCGTCGGCTTAATAAAGGTGCCGCTCTGCCACTCCGCGCGATCTTCCGGATGATCCTGCACCGCCTGGTAGACGGCATTGCCTTTGTTGCGCATCGCCTGGATATGACGCTCGATATTCGCCTTCGCCTCAGCGTCGATGACCGGGCCGATATCGGTAGAGAGGCGCTCCGGGTTGCCCATGCGGCATTCGGCCATCGCGCCGCGCAGCATTTTCAGCGTGTGATCCGCCACATCCTCCTGGATGCAGAGCAGACGCAGCGCCGAGCAGCGCTGTCCGGCGCTGTCGAATGCCGAGGCGAGAATATCGACCACCACCTGTTCAGTGAGCGCGGAAGAGTCGACGATCATCGCGTTAAGCCCGCCGGTTTCGGCGATAAGCGGCGTCGGGCGGCCCTGGGGATCGAGGCGGCCAGCCAGATTACGCTGCAGCAGCGTCGCCACGGCAGTAGAGCCGGTAAACATTACGCCGCGCACGCGCGCGTCGCGCGTCAGCTGCGCGCCGACGGTTTCGCCGTCGCCCGGCAGCAGTTGCAGCACGCCCGCAGGCACGCCAGCATCCAGCAGAATGCGCACCGCCTGTGCGGCGATCAGCGGGGTCTGTTCCGCCGGTTTGGCCAGCACGCTGTTGCCCGCCGCCAGCGCGGCCGCGATCTGGCCGGTAAAGATCGCCAGCGGGAAGTTCCAGGGACTGATACAGACCACCGGACCAAGCGGGCGATGCGTTTCATTATCGAAATCATTACGCACCATGCCGGCGTAGTAGCGCAGAAAATCGACCGCTTCGCGCACTTCGGCGATGGCGTTGTTATAGGTTTTGCCCGCTTCGCGCACCAGGATGCCGATCAGCTGCTGCATGCCGTCTTCCATATGCTGCGCGGCGCGATCGAGGATCGCCGCGCGCTCGTCCGGCGGCGTCGCGAACCAGATTGGACCGGCATTCACCGCCGCATCCAGCGCCAGCGACACCTCCGTTTCGCTCGCCTCGCGCACCTGGCCGACGATATCGCCCGGCGCAGCCGGATTGATTACCGGACGGGTTTCGCCGTCGCTCAGCTCGCCGTCAATAATCGGCTGTGCCAGCCAGGGCTGCGCGGCGCTGCTCAGCAGGGCGCTGGAAAGCGACGCCAGACGATGTTCGTTGGCCATATCGATGCCCGCCGCGTTGCTGCGTCCCGCGCCGTAAAGATCGCGCGGCAGGGGGATCTTCGGATGCGGCAGGCCAATCGCCCCTTCGCTCGCCCCCAGTTTTTCCACCGCCACAACCGGATCGGCCACCAGCTCGTCAATCGGCAGCGAGGTATCGGCGATGCGGTTAACGAAAGAGGTATTGGCGCCGTTTTCCAGCAGGCGACGCACCAGGTAGGCGAGCAGGGTTTCATGGGTGCCGACCGGCGCATAGATGCGGCACGGACGGTTGAGTTTGCCGTCCGCCACTTTGCCGACCACCTGCTCGTAGAGCGGTTCGCCCATGCCGTGCAGGCACTGGAACTCATACTGGCCCGGATAGTAGTTATTGCCCGCCAGCTGGTAGATGGCCGCCAGCGTGTGGGCGTTGTGGGTGGCGAACTGCGGGTAGATCAGATTCGGCATCAACAGCAGCTTGCGCGCGCAGGCGAGGTAAGAGATATCGGTGTAGACCTTGCGGGTATAGACCGGATAGCCTTCGAGGCCTTCCACCTGGGCGCGTTTGATTTCGCTGTCCCAGTAGGCGCCTTTCACCAGGCGGATCATCAGGCGGCGACGGCTGCGCTGTGCCAGATCGATCAGCGAGTCGATCACGAACGGGCAACGCTTCATATAGGCCTGAATGACAAAGCCGATGCCGTTCCAGCCCTCCAGCTCCGGCTCGAAGCAGAGCTTTTCCAGCAGATCGAGCGACAGCTCAAGGCGGTCCGCCTCTTCGGCGTCGATATTGATGCCGATGTCGTAAGTGCGCGCCAGCAGCGTCAGGGATTTCAGAATAGGGTAGAGCTCTTCCATCACGCGATCGTACTGCGCGCGGCTGTAGCGCGGGTGCAGGGCGGAAAGCTTAATGGAGATGCCCGGGCCTTCATAAATGCCGCGGCCATTAGAGGCTTTGCCAATCGCATGGATCGCCTGCTGGTAAGAGACCAGGTAGGCTTTGGCGTCGCTGGCGGTTAGCGCCGCTTCGCCCAGCATATCGTAGGAGTAGCGGAAGCCTTTCTCCTCCAGCTTGCGCGCGTTCGCCAGCGCCTCGGCAATGGTTTCGCCGGTAACGAACTGTTCGCCCATCAGGCGCATCGCCATATCGACGCCTTTGCGCACCAGCGGCTCGCCGCTCTTGCCGATAATGCGGTTCAGCGATCGCGACAGATTCGCTTCGTTGTGCGTTGAAACCAGACGGCCGGTAAACAGCAGACCCCAGGTAGCGGCGTTAACAAACAGGGAGGGGCTGCGGCCCAGGTGCGACTGCCAGTTGCCGTTGCTGATTTTGTCGCGGATCAGCGCGTCGCGCGTCGGCTTATCGGGAATGCGCAGCAGCGCTTCCGCCAGGCACATCAGCGCCACGCCCTCCTGAGAGGAGAGGGAGAACTCCTGCAGCAGGCTTTGCACCATGCCGGCGCGTCCGGTTGCCCCTTTTTGGTGCCGCAGCTTGTCGGCAAGGCTGTAAGCGAGCTGATGTGTTTTCTCTGCCAGCGCCGCCGGCAGACGCGCCTGCTCAAGCAGCATCGGCACCGCGTCGGTCTCCGGGCGGCGCCAGGCGGCGGTAATGGCGGCACGCGCCACCGACTGCGGCAGAATATGCTCGGCGAAATCGAGGAACGGCTGGTGCGTCTCTTCCGGGACGATCTCCTCCTGCTCCGGCTGTGCGCCCGTCGTCACAGGGATCTCCGGCAGGGCGTCGCCGCTCTCCAGCTGACCGAGGTAGTTAAAAATCGCCTGTTTAATTAGCCAGTGTGGCGTGCGGTCAACCTTCTGCGCCGCCAGTTTAATACGTTCGCGGGTGGTCTCATCCAGCTTCACCCCCATTGTTGTTGTGCCCATGACCTGTCTGCTCCTGTCTTTAGCGCTCATACTGCGTGGCCAGCACTATCTCTGATGTTGCAACTTTGTGCAACCGTGTTAAGTGTGACCGGCTTAACAGCCTTTTTAATGATTAATTTGTTAACGCCTTAAAAGGCGGCATGGAACTTGCTGCAAGAATCTCGCCACAATTGCGCAGCGCTAACTTACTGCATTGACGGAGGTTTGCCGGGGTGCAACTGTGGAACTGTGAGCGAGTGCAACCTGTTAACAAAATTACGTGATTAACAGGTGAAATCGCTGTAAGGCCTGTGTTAAATCCATTGTGCGCATCGCGCCTTTCCGGCAGGATACCGCGCCTCGGGAAAGAGCAGGCGCCTGTAGCTGGACAAAACCTGTGGCTTTGCCCCGTTCCGACGAGGCCACAGCGTGCGGTTTCTCTCGGGAAATCAACTATAAAGTGGAGAGACGAATGAGTGTAAGCACACCGATGCTGGTGACTTTTGTTATTTATATCCTTGGGATGGTGCTGATAGGGTTCGTGGCCTACCGTTCTACTAAAAACTTCGACGATTACATTCTGGGGGGCCGCAGCCTGGGCAGCGTGGTCACCGCGCTGTCGGCGGGCGCGTCTGATATGAGCGGCTGGCTGCTGATGGGGCTGCCGGGCGCAATTTTTCTCTCTGGCATTTCAGAAAGCTGGATCGCCATCGGCCTGACGATCGGCGCCTGGTTGAACTGGAAGATCGTCGCGGGGCGGCTGCGCGTGCAGACTGAGCACCATGACAACGCCCTGACATTGCCCGATTTTTTTACCAGCCGCTTCGAAGATAAAAGTAAAATCCTGCGCGTCATCTCTGCGCTGGTGATCCTGATCTTCTTCACCATCTATTGCGCCTCGGGCGTGGTGGCGGGCGCGCGCCTGTTTGAAAGCACCTTCGGCATGAGCTATGAAACCGCACTGTGGGCCGGCGCGGCGGCGACCATTCTTTATACCCTGGTGGGTGGGTTCCTGGCGGTGAGCTGGACTGATACCGTGCAGGCGAGCCTGATGATTTTTGCGCTGATCCTGACGCCGATTATCGTGATTGTCGCCGTTGGCGGACTGGACGACTCGCTGGCGGTGATCGAGGCGAAAAGCATTGAAAACCTCAATATGCTGAAGGGGCTCGATTTCGTCGCGGTGATTTCGCTGCTGGGCTGGGGACTGGGCTACTTTGGCCAGCCGCACATCCTGGCGCGCTTTATGGCGGCGGATTCGCATCGCTCGATCCGCACCGCGCGCCGCATCGGCATGGCCTGGATGGTGCTCTGCCTGGCGGGCGCGGTGGCAGTCGGCTTCTTTGGCATCGCCTACTTCCAGAATCACCCGGAGCAGGCGGCGAACGTCAGCGGCAACGGCGAGCGCGTCTTTATCGAGCTGGCGCGCATTCTGTTCAACCCGTGGATCGCCGGCGTTCTGCTCTCGGCCATCCTGGCGGCGGTAATGTCGACCCTCAGCTGTCAGCTGCTGGTCTGCTCCAGCGCGCTGACCGAAGATCTCTATAAAGGCTTCCTGCGCAAAAACGCCAGCCAGAAAGAGCTGGTGTGGTTTGGCCGCGCCATGGTGCTGCTGGTGGCGCTGATCGCCATTGCACTCGCTTTGAACCCGGATAACCGCGTGCTCGGACTGGTAAGCTACGCCTGGGCCGGTTTCGGCGCCGCCTTTGGTCCGGTGGTGCTGTTCGGCGTCTGCTGGAAGCGCATGACGCGCAACGGCGCGCTGGCGGGCATGGTTATCGGCGCGGCGACGGTGCTGATCTGGAAGCAGTTCGGCTGGCTGGGCCTGTATGAAATCATTCCGGGCTTCGCCTTCTCCAGCATCGCCATCGTGCTCTTTAGCCTGCTGGGCCGCGAGCCGTCCGCCGCTGCGCAGCAGCGCTTCGACGCGGCCGAGGCGGAATACCTGACCAAATAATTCATTACAACATACAAGCCCGCTTTCCGTATGGGAGCGGGCTTTTTTGTGTCTTCCGTCCAGAAATAATTTCGCTGCATTACTTGTTTTTTCCTCCGCGATAATGATAATCGGTATCGTTCGCATTTTACCTAACTTTACCTGCGATTGACGCTGCTTAACATTCAAGAGGTCGGCGATGTTTGTTCCCTTTCTTATCATGCTGCGCGAGGGCCTGGAAGCGGCGCTGATCGTCAGCCTGATTGCCAGCTATCTGAAGCGTACCGGCCGTTCGCGCTGGTTTCCCGCGCTGTGGGCGGGCGTAGTTATCGCGGCGGCGCTCTGCCTGGCGCTCGGCATTATCATCAACCAGACCACCGGCGAATTCCCGCAGAAACAGCAGGAGTTGTTCGAGGGCATCGTGGCCGTGGTCGCGGTGGCGATCCTGACCTCAATGGTGTTCTGGATGCGCAAAGTGGCGCGCAATATGCGCGCGCAGCTCGAGCAGGCGGTCGATCAGGCGCTGAATCAGAGCGGGCGCGGCGGACTGGCGCTGGTGCTGATGGTGTTTCTCGCCGTTGCGCGCGAAGGGCTGGAGTCGGTGTTCTTTCTGCTGGCGGCCTTTACCCAGGATGTCGGCTACGCGCCGCCGGTGGGCGCCGTTCTCGGGCTGGCGACGGCGGTGGTGCTCGGTATGCTGCTCTACTGGGGCGGCGTGCGCCTGAATATGGCGCACTTCTTCCGCTGGAGCAGCCTGTTTATTCTGTTCGTCGCCGCCGGGCTGGCGGCGGGCGCTGTGCGCGCCTTCCATGAGGCGGGCCTGTGGAACCATTTTCAGACTGTCGCTTTCGACCTGAGCAACGTGCTCTCCACCCATTCGCTGGCGGGCACGCTGCTTGAGGGCGTGCTGGGCTATCAGGAGACGCCGAGCGTCAGCGAAGTGGCGGCCTATTTTCTCTATCTTATTCCGGCGCTGCTGCTGTTTTTACTGCCGGCGCGTCCGGCGCGCCAACTCTCGACTAAACAGGGATAACTCTATGATAATTCGCTTTCGCCGCAAAACCCTGCTGGCTTCGCTGCTGGCGCTGACGGGAACCGCTGCGGCCGCCGATATTCCGCAGGTCGCCGTCAGCGTGACGGATACCCAGTGCGAGCCGATGCAGCTCACGGTCAAGCCAGGCAAAACCCAGTTTCTGATCAAGAACAACAGCCAGAAAGCGCTGGAGTGGGAGATTTTGAAAGGCGTGCTGGTAGTGGAGGAGCGCGAAAATATCGCGCCGGGTTTTAGCCAGAAGCTCACCGCCAACCTTGAGCCGGGCGAGTATGAGATGACCTGCGGCCTGCTGAGTAATCCAAAAGGCAAACTGACCGTGCAGGGCGAGGCGTCGCCAGCCGCAAAAGCGGGCAAATCTGACGTGCTGGCGCTGGCCGGTCCCATCACCGCCTATAAAGCCTGGGTCACGCAGGAAGTGGCGCAGCTGGCGTCAAGCACCGAAGCCTTTACCCATGCAGTGAAAGCGGGCGATATCGAGAAAGCGCGAGCGCTCTATGCGCCGGCCCGTCAGCACTACGAGCGTATCGAGCCTATCGCCGAGCTCTTCTCCGATCTTGACGGCAGCATCGACGCGCGCGAAGACGATTACGAAAAGAAAGCGGAAGATCCGAAGTTCACCGGTTTCCACCGCCTGGAGAAAGCGCTGTTCAGCGATAACAGCACCAAAGGCATGGAGGGCTACGCCACCCAGCTCAACCGCGACGTGCAGGATTTGCAGACCCGCATCAGCGAGCTGGCGTTCCCGCCGGTGAAAGTAGTCGGCGGCGCGGCGGGCCTGATCGAAGAGATCGCCTCCAGCAAAATCTCCGGCGAAGAGGATCGCTACAGCCGCACCGACCTGTGGGATTTCCAGGCGAATATCGACGGCGCACAAAAGATTGTCGATCTGCTGCGTCCGCAACTGCAGCAGGCGAATCCGCAGCTGCTGGCGAAAGTCGACGGCAACTTCAAAAAAGTCGATGCCATTCTCGGCAAGTATCGCGAGGGAGAGGGCTTCGCCTCCTACGAGAAACTCACCAGTGCGGATCGCAATGCCCTGAAAGGGCCGGTTACCGCATTGGCGGAGGATCTCTCTTTACTGCGCGGTACTTTAGGTCTCGATTGATATGAGTCGTCAACAGGATGAGGCGCAGCCTGCAAGGCGGCGCCTGTTAAAAGGGCTGGGACTGCTGGGCGGCGCGGCCGCTGTGAGCGGCGGCTGCCCGTTCCACGCGGCGGCTGACAGCTTCTCTCCCGGTACGGTTGCACCTGACGCGCGACGCCAGGTGCAACCCTTCTACGGTGAGCATCAGGCAGGTATTCTCACGCCGCAGCAGGCGTCGATGATGCTGGTGGCCTTTGACGTGCTGGCCAGCGATAAGGCCGATCTGGTGCGCCTGTTTCAGCTGCTTACCGCCCGTATCGCTTTTCTGACCCGCGGGGGCCCGGCGCCGGCGGTGACTAACCCTAAGCTGCCGCCAATGGATTCAGGCATTCTAGGCGCTGAGATCGCGCCGGACAACCTGACGATCACGGTGTCGGTAGGCGCGTCGCTGTTCGATACGCGTTTCGGCCTGCAGGCGCTGAAACCGAAGAAGCTGCAAAGCATGACGCGCTTTCCCAACGATTCGCTGGATGCTGCCCAGTGCCATGGCGATCTGCTGCTGCAGATCTGCGCTAACACCCAGGACACGGTCATCCACGCGCTGCGCGATATCGTGAAATATACGCCCGATCTGCTGGGCGTGCGCTGGCGGCGCGAAGGCTTTATCGCCGATCACGCCGCGCGCAGCCAGGGGAAAGAGACGCCCATTAACCTGCTGGGCTTCAAGGATGGCACGGCCAATCCCGACACGCAGAATAAGCCGCTGATGGATAAGCTGCTGTGGGTAACGGCCGATCAGGATGAGCCAGCGTGGACGCGCCGAGGCTGCTATCAGGCGGCGCGGATTATCCGCTTCCGCGTAGAGATGTGGGACCGCACGCCGCTCGGCGAACAGCAGGCAATTTTCGGCCGCGACAAGCTGAGCGGTGCGCCGCTGGGCATGCAGCACGAGCGTGACGTGCCGGATTATACGAAAGATCCCGATGGCGAGGTTATCGCGCTCGACGCCCATATCCGCCTCGCCAACCCGCGCACGCCCGAGACAGAGAGCAGCCTGATGCTGCGCCGCGGCTACAGCTATTCGGCGGGCACCACCGCATCGGGGCAGCTCGATATGGGGCTGCTGTTCGTCTGCTATCAGCACGACCTGGAAAAAGGCTTTATCACCGTACAGAAGCGGCTGAATGGCGAAGCGCTGGAGGAGTATGTGCGTCCCGTCGGCGGCGGCTACTTCTTTGTTTTACCGGGCGTTCCCGACCCTGAGCACTATCTGGCGCAGCCGCTGCTGGAAGCCTGACGACACCCTGCGCCGCCGCATCGGCGGCGCGGTTTCTGCGCGCCGTGCAAAATAGTTGTTTCCCGCCTGAAAATCTAATCCCTTGATTGCCATAAGAAATGCTGGTTTTGCCTGCCTGCCTGCCAGCTACTGTTATTTCTGAATTATGGGCATAGTCGTAAAATTAATGTTGCCAACTCTGTTAAAATTAGTGCAGTTTAATGGATAAGCGTGTTGGTTCGCAGACTGGAGTCGCGCATGGGAAGGTCCTTTACAGGACAGACAGCTTTACCTCAGGTTCCACACTCCTCAGCGAGGGCATGCGCGCCTTCGACAGCCTCTTCTTCTTTATCAAATTGTTTCTCGATCTTCGGTTTTACCGGTGTGCCTCTGCGCTTCGGTGCGGCGACACATCTTTATCAACGGTACGTCATGGCTCGAAAGGAAGCCAATCAAACCTCTAAAGCGTTCAGTTAATCGTGGCGGGCAGCGGCCCAACGCGGGAAATGAAACCAACTGTAAGGTGCGACTATGGGAAGACAGAAAGCAGTGATCAAAGCGCGTCGTGAAGCCAGAAGGGTGCTTCGTAGTGACTCTCGTAGTCATCGTCAGCGCGAAGAAGAATCGGTCACTTCGCTGGTGCAGATGAGTGGGCTGGATGCCATCGGCATGGCGCGCGACGTGCGCGATCGTTCGCCAGTTGCCGCCAGAAACGATGCTCAGGCGCACTATCTCCAGGCCATAGAATCGAAGCAGCTGATCTTTGCAACCGGCGAAGCGGGATGCGGTAAAACCTGGATCAGCGCCGCGAAAGCGGCAGAGGCCCTGATACATAAGGATATCGACAGGATTATCGTCACGCGTCCGGTACTCCAGGCCGATGAAGATCTGGGATTCCTGCCAGGGGATATCTCAGAAAAATTCGCGCCATACTTCCGGCCGGTCTATGACGTTCTGGTTAAACGTCTTGGCGCTTCCTTTATGCAGTACTGTCTGCGACCCGAAATCGGCAAGGTGGAAATCGCGCCTTTCGCCTATATGCGCGGTCGTACCTTTGAAAACGCGGTGGTGATCCTCGATGAGGCACAAAACGTGACCGCAGCCCAGATGAAAATGTTCCTGACACGCCTTGGCGAAAACGTCACGGTGATTGTTAACGGCGATATTACCCAGTGCGACTTGCCCGCTGGGGTGCCTTCCGGTCTTGCGGACGCGCTGGCGCGATTCGAAGAGGACGAGATGGTCGGCATTGTACGTTTCGGCAAAGATGACTGCGTGCGCTCGGCACTCTGTCAGCGCACGCTGCATGCGTATGGTTGATGGATTTGAGTCGTCTGTGTAGCAAGCAAAACCCGGCGCAAGCCGGGTTTTTTTATGGATGATAACAAAGGCTTTCTGGAGGAGAGTTAACTGACCGCTGGGCTGATGGTGACCCCTTGTCCAGCAAGTTGCGGCCAGTTAACCGGCATTTAATATGGGCGAAAAAGCTGCGTCAGTAAACCTGTTACGGGTATGCGTTACGGCCCGTTTGAGCATGGATGTGTCCCGGTTGTAGGAGATATCGCGCGTTTGCAGGTTATTGATTTTAAGACGGTGTGGATGTTGTTGCGGGAATTTAAAATGTGCGTTGTCGAACCCCGGCGGGGGTTCTCATACCCCTCTTATCGAGGAATATAAACGAAAAAAGCCTGAACTTTCGCTCAGGCTTTTCTCTGCAATTTGTGGCGGTGAGAGGGGGATTGACTCGCTGCGCTCGCCCTGCGGGCAGCGTCGCAGGCTCCGCTGTCCAACGGGCTGCACCCGTTGTCGAACCCCGGCGGGGGTTCTCATACCCCTCTCATCGAAGAATATGTAAAAAAAAAGCCTGAACATTAGTTCAGGCTTTCTCTTGAATTAGTGGCGGTGAGAGGGGGATTCGAACCCCCGATACGTTGCCGTATACACACTTTCCAGGCGTGCTCCTTCAGCCACTCGGACACCTCACCACATTTTTTCCGCTGACCTTGCTGGGTCAACGGGGCGCTACTATAGGGAGTCGGCCCAAAAGGGTCAAGCACTATTTTTCTCTTCTCTTCTATCCGCTTAAGCTCTGTTCGAATCGATTTATCCCTGCGCGTTCCGGTCATATTGTCATCAAAAAGAAATCTCTCAGCCACAAAAATGTCACCAAAGCATCACAGACTTACCCCCTGAAACTTCTGGTAAATTTTTCTTATAAGGGAACACAAGATGAAACCGATGCGCCTCTTTACTTTATCGCTTCTTGCCTCACTGGTTAGCCTCTCAGCGCACGCTGAAACCACCAGCGCGCCTGCAGACGCAGGCTACACGCGCGCCGCCACCGGCGACATTACCGAGCACGGCGGCGCGCGTCGCCTGACGGGCGATCAGACCGAGGCGCTGAAAGCGTCGCTGCGCAATACTACGGCGAAAAACGTTATTCTGCTGATTGGCGACGGCATGGGCGATTCGGAAATTACCGCCGCGCGTAACCTGGCCGAGGGCGCAGGCGGCTTCTTTAAAGGACTGGACGCGCTGCCGCTTACCGGCCAGTACACGCACTATTCTCTTGATAAGAAAACCCATAAGCCGGATTACGTGACCGATTCCGCCGCCTCCGCCACCGCGTGGGCCACCGGCACCAAGAGCTATAACGGTGCCATCGGCGTTGACGTCAACGGCAAGGATCAGCAAACCCTGCTGGAGATCGCCAAAGCGGCAGGCAAAGCGACCGGCAACGTCTCCACCGCCGAGCTGCAGGACGCCACGCCCGCTGCGCTGATGGCGCATGTCACCAGCCGCAAATGCTACGGCCCGGAGGAAACCAGCGAGCTGTGCGCCAGCAACGCGCTGGAGCAGGGCGGTAAAGGCTCAATCAGCGAGCAGATACTGAAAACCCGCGCCGACGTCGTGTTGGGCGGCGGCGCGAAATCCTTTAACGAGGTGGCTAAAGCGGGCGACTACCAGGGCAAAACGCTGCGTGAACAGGCGCAGGCGCTGGGATACCAGCTGGTGAGCGACTGGCAGGGGCTCAACGCCGTTACCGCGGCCGACAAAGACAAACCGCTGCTCGGTTTGTTTGCCGACGGCAATATGCCGGTGCGCTGGAAAGGGCCGAAGGCGAGTCATTATGGCAACATCGAGCAAGCAGCAGTGACCTGCGAGGTGAACAAAGATCGCCCGGTCGCCACCCCGACGCTGTCGCAGATGACCGCCAAAGCGATCGATCTGCTGAAAACCAATCCGAACGGCTTCTTCCTGCAGGTCGAAGGCGCGTCCATAGATAAACAGGATCATGCGGCGAACCCGTGCGGGCAGATCGGTGAAACCGTGGATCTCGACGAGGCGGTGCAGCAGGCGCTCGCGTTTGCGCGCGCAGAGGGCAATACGCTGGTGGTGGTGACGGCGGATCATGCGCACAGCAGCCAGATCATCGCTAACGGGACGAAGGCGCCCGGCCTGACGCAGGCGCTGAACACCAAAGACGGCGCGGTGATGACCCTCAGCTACGGCAACTCCGATACCGATTCGCAGGGCCATACCGGCACGCAGCTGCGCGTCGCGGCCTACGGCCCCTGGGCGGCTAACGTAGTGGGGCTGACCGACCAGACCGATCTCTTCTTTACGCTGCGCGATGCGATGGCGCTGAAGTAAGGGAAGTAACGTCTCCCGCTGGCGGGAGACATTGCGCATCGCTAAATGCGGTTTTCGCGCAGCTGCGCCATAAAGTTCTGCACCCACTCCATGCGCAGCTTGCGCTCGGCCAGATCGCGCGTAAAGCGCAGTCGGGTCGGGCCATCGAGCTTCCACTGCTGCGGATCTTTCTGCAGCAGGCTAATCAGCCAGCCAGGGTCGACGCTGTTCTGCGGCGCAAAGTCGAAGAAGCCGCCTTTGTCGCTCACCTCAATTTTGCGAATGCCGAGACTGCGCGCCACCAGCCGCAGCGCGGCGATATCCAGCAGATTGCGCGCCGCGTCCGGCAGCACGCCGAAGCGGTCAATCATCTCCACCTTCAGCTCCTGCAGCTCCTCTTCGCTGTCGGCGCTGGCGATGCGCTTGTAGAGCGACAGTCGGGTATTGACGTCGGGGATAAACTCCTCCGGCAGCAGGGCAGGCATGCGCAGCTCGATTTCAGTCTGATTGCTGGTGAGATCCTCCAGCGACGGCTCGCGCCCCGCCTTCAGCGACTCTACCGCGTTCTCCAGCAGCTCCATATAGAGCGAGAAGCCCAGCGTCTCCATCTGGCCGCTCTGCTCCTCGCCCAGCAGCTCGCCCGCGCCGCGGATCTCCAGGTCGTGCGTCGCCAGCGCAAAGCCCGCCCCCAGATCCTCCAGCGAGGCGATCGCCTCCAGACGCTTCTGCGCGTCGGGGGTCATCGCTTTAGGGTGCGGCGTCAGCAGCCAGGCGTAAGCCTGATGGTGCGACCGACCGACGCGGCCGCGCAGCTGATGCAGCTGCGCCAGCCCGAAGTGATCGGCGCGCTCGATAATAATGGTGTTGGCGGTCGGGATATCGATGCCGGTCTCAATAATGGTGGTGCAGACCAGCACGTTGAAACGCTGATGATGGAAATCGTTCATTACCCGCTCAAGGTCGCGCTCGCGCATCTGGCCGTGGCCGATGGCAATACGCGCCTCCGGCACCAGCTCCGTCAGCCGCTGCGCCGCCTTTTCGATATTCTCGACGTCGTTGTAGAGGTAGTAAACCTGACCGCCGCGCAGCACTTCGCGCAGGATCGCCTCACGCACCACCAGCGCGTCGTATTCGCGCACGAAGGTCTTCACCGCCAGGCGGCGCGCGGGCGGCGTGGCGATAATCGACAGGTCGCGCATGCCGCTCATCGCCATATTCAGAGTGCGCGGAATCGGCGTTGCGGTAAGCGTCAGAATATCGACATCGGCGCGCATCGCCTTGATGCGCTCTTTGTGGCGCACGCCAAAGCGATGCTCTTCATCGACAATCAGCAGCCCTAAGTCGTGCCACTTCAGGTCGCTCATCAGCAGCTTGTGGGTGCCGATCAGGATATCGATTTTGCCTTCGCTCGCCGCCTGCAGCACCTGCGTCTGCTCTTTAGCGCTGCGGAAGCGCGACAGCATCTCAATGCGCACCGGCCAGTTGGCGAAGCGGTCGCGGAAGTTGTCGTAGTGCTGCTGCGCCAGCAGCGTGGTCGGCACCAGCACCGCCACCTGTTTATGGTTTTCTACCGCGAGGAAAGCGGCGCGCATCGCCACTTCGGTTTTGCCGAAGCCGACATCGCCGCACACCAGACGGTCCATCGCCAGCGGCTGGCACATGTCACTCAGCACCGCGTTGATCGCCTGCGCCTGATCCGGTGTGGTGTCAAACGGGAAGCTCTCGCAGAAAAGCTGATACTGCTCGCGGTCGTGCTTAAAGGCGTAGCCCGCTTTCGCCGCGCGCTGGGCGTAGATATCCAGCAGCTCGGCGGCGACGTCGCGCACTTTCTCCGCCGCTTTCTGCCGCGCGCGCGTCCAGGCGTCGCTGCCCAGCTTGTGCAGCGGGGCGTTTTCATCCGCGCCGCCGGCATAGCGGCTGATGAGGTGCAGCGAGGAGACCGGGACATAGAGCTTGGCGTCGTTGGCGTAGGAGAGCATCAGATACTCCGCCATGATGCCGCCCGCCTCCAGCGTTGTCAGGCCGATGTAGCGTCCGACGCCGTGCTCCAGATGCACCACGGGCTGACCGGGCGTCAGCTCGGCCAGGTTACGAATCAGAATATCGGGGTTGATGGTGCGGCGCGTATCCTGGCGGCGTCGGCTGACGCGTTCGCCCAGCAGATCGCTTTCGCAGATCAGGGCACGGTCGCGCTGCGTATCGACAAAGCCGCGCTCGCTGGCGCCGATCATCAGGGTATAGCACTCGCTGCTGGCGTCATCGAGATGTCGCACCGTCTGCGGACGCAGCTTAATGCGCGCCAGCAGCTCCTGCAGGCTTTCGCGACGGCCTTCGCTCTCGACCGAGAAGGTGACCTGACCGCTAAAGCCATCGAGGAACTGGCGCAGCGGATCGAGCGGCGCCTTAGCCTGCGCCTGCACAGCGATATCGGGCAGCGGCTGGTAGCCGAGATTGGTATTACCCGCTTTTTCCGGCAGCGCCTCATTGGTCATCTGCACGCGCGGCCAGCGGTTCAGCTCACCCAGCAGCGCATCTGGCCGCAGCCAGAGCGAGGTCGGCGTCAGCAGCGGACGCATGGGATCGACGCGGCGATTTTCATAGCGCGCCTCCACGTCCTGCCAGAAGCGCTCCGCGCTGCCGTTAAGATCGCCGCAGTTCACCACCAGCGTATTGTCGGGCAGGTAGCTGAACAGGGTCGGCAGCTCTTGCTCGAAGAAGAGCGGCTGCCAGTATTCGATGCCGGCAGGCAGGGTGCCTTTGCTCACCTGCTGATAAATATGCTCCGGCTCGCGGCGCACGTCGAACAGCTCGCGCCAGCGGGTGCGGAACAGCTCAATTGCCGCTTTGTCGGTCGGGAACTCATGGGCTGGCAGCAGGTTAATCGCCGGCACCGCTTCCAGCGTGCGCTGGCTGTCGACGTCGAACAGGCGCAGGCTGTCGATCTCGTCGTCGAAAAAGTCGATGCGGTAGGGCTGATCGCTGCCCATCGGAAAGAGATCGAGCAGCGCGCCGCGCGTGGCATATTCGCCATGCTCCATTACCTGGTCGACGTGACGATAGCCCGCCTGCTCCAGCTGATCGCGCAGGCGATCGCGCGACAGCTTCTGCCCCTGCTTCATCACCAGCGCGTGGCCGTGTAAAAAAGGATGCGGACAGACGCGCTGCATCAGGGTATTTACCGGCATAATCAGCATGCCGCGCGTCATGGTGGGCAGCTGGTAGAGCGTCGACAGGCGCGCCGAAATAATGTCCTGATGCGGCGAGAAGCTGTCGTAGGGCAACGTTTCCCAGTCGGCGAGATGGCTGACGGGAAGATCGGTGAACTGGCGGATTTCATCCAGCAGGCGCAGCGCGGTTTGCATATCGGGAGTGATCATCAGCACCGGACCGGCGTGGCGCTCGGTTATGCTGGCGCACTCTACCGCGTGCGCGGCGCCGATCAGCTGACCGAGCTGGCGGCGATCGCCGGATTTTACGGGCAGGGCATAGCGGATCTGTTCGGACATGGGATCTTGTGGTTCTCTCCATTTTTTCCAGGGCGTCATGATTCCACATTACGCCCTGGCGATCACCTGCTGCGGCGGTTTTTCCTTTGCGCGGTGGCCGAGTTATTTAGCGGATGGTTGGGTATAATGCATGCGCGGACGATCGACGTTCGCCCAGCTCAACTCCATTTCCAGATGGTAGCTGTGGTTGCCGTCGTCCCACTTGACGTAGTAGCCGGTGGGCGCGTCTCCCTGTTCAAAAACGTTAACAATCTCGCCTTTTATCTCTCCCGACTTATGTTTCACAATGCTGCCTTTGGGATATTTGAACATGGTGTTTCCTCCAGCGCCTCAGGAGCAGGTTGCTGACTCTACCTTAAAGTGTAGCCTAACCGCACGGCAGGTGATTAAACGTACAGACGAGTCTGGCGGGATTTCTTTTTGACGAAAATCGGCCACACTTTGCCGCGTACTCAGCGGGTTAGAGGTTTCATAAACCGAACGCCTCCTTTATCATCACTGGTCTACTTTCAGGCAACTGCCAAGACGGAATACATGTATCAACCTGTCGCGCTATTTATCGGCCTGCGCTATATGCGCGGGCGAGCATCGGATCGCTTTGGTCGCTTCGTTTCCTGGCTCTCCACTATCGGCATCACGCTCGGCGTGCTGGCCCTGGTCACCGTGCTGTCGGTGATGAACGGCTTTGAACGCGAGCTGGAGGGGAATATTCTCGGCCTGATGCCGCAGGCGCTGGTGACCAGCGAGAAGGGCAGCATCAACCCGCAGCAGCAGCCCGCTGAAAGCCTCAAGCTGGCGGGCGTCAGCCGCATGGCGCCGCTCACCACTGCCGACGTGGTATTGCAGAGCGCGCATAACGTCTCGGTTGGCGTGATGCTCGGCATTCAGCCCGACGAGAAAGATCCGCTCACGCCTTATCTGGTCAACACGCCGCAAAGCGTGCTGCAGTCGGGCCAGTACAACGTGATCCTCGGCGAGCAGCTGGCGACGCAGCTTGGCGTTAAGCGCGGCGACGAGCTGCGCCTGATGGTGCCGTCGGTCAGCCAGTTTACCCCGATGGGCCGCGTGCCAAGCCAGCGTCTCTTTACCGTGGCGGGCACCTACGCCGCCAACAGCGAAGTGGACGGCTACCAGATTCTGGTTAACCAGCAGGACGCCTCGCGCCTGATGCGCTATCCGGCGGGCAACATCACCGGCTGGCGTCTGTGGCTCGACAAACCGCTGGCGGTGGATGCGCTGAGCCAGCAGGCGCTGCCTGCCGGACTGGTGTGGAAAGACTGGCGCGAGCGCAAAGGCGATCTTTTCCAGGCGGTGCGCATGGAGAAGAACATGATGGGGCTGCTGCTGAGCCTGATCGTCGCCGTCGCCGCCTTTAATATTATTACCTCGCTTGGCCTGCTAATCATGGAGAAGCAGGGCGAGGTAGCGATCCTGCAAACCCAGGGGCTGACGCGCCGGCAGATTGTCGCGGTCTTTATGGTGCAGGGCGCCAGCGCCGGGATTATCGGCGCGCTGCTCGGCACGCTGCTGGGCGTGCTGCTGGCCAGCCAGCTCAATAATCTGATGCCGGTTATTGGCCTGTTTTTAGATGGCGCGGCGCTGCCTGTCGACATCAACGTCTGGCAGGTGGTGACCATCGCCGTTACGGCGATGGTCGTCGCGCTGCTGTCGACGCTCTATCCCTCCTGGCGCGCCGCCGCCGTTCAACCCGCTGAGGCTTTACGTTATGAGTAACACCCCTTTGTTGCAGTGCCGCGAGCTGTGCAAACGCTATCAGGAAGGCAGCGTGCAGACCGACGTGCTGCGCAACGTCACCTTTAGCCTGCAGCCCGGCGAGCTGGTGGCGATTGTCGGCAGCTCCGGCTCCGGCAAAAGTACGCTGCTGCATCTGCTGGGCGGCCTGGACGCGCCGACCGCCGGCGACGTGGTGTTTGACGGCCAGTCGCTGAACGCCATGTCCTCTTCTGCGAAAGCGTCGCTGCGCAACCGCGAGCTGGGCTTTATCTACCAGTTCCATCACCTGCTGCCCGACTTCAACGCGCTGGAAAACGTGGCGATGCCGCTGCTGATCGGCAAAGCCAGCAAGGCGGAGGCGCAGCAGCGCGCGCGCGAAATGCTGGCGGCGGTGGGGCTGGAGAAGCGCGCGCATCATCGTCCGTCAGAGCTGTCGGGCGGCGAGCGTCAGCGTGTCTCTATCGCCCGCGCGCTGGTCAACCGTCCGCGCCTGGTGATGGCGGATGAGCCGACCGGCAACCTCGATGCGCGCAACGCCGACGCCATTTTTGAACTGCTGGGCGAGCTGAATGTCCGTCAGGGCACCGCCTTTCTGGTGGTGACGCACGATCTGCATCTGGCGCAGCGCCTGTCGCGCCAGATGGAGATGCGCGACGGTCAGCTTAGCGAGCAGGTGACCTTAGCAGGAGCGCTCTGATGGGTTCGTCGTTATCGCTGTTGTTAGGGCTGCGCTTCAGCCGCGGTCGCCGCGGCGGCGGCATGGTGTCGCTGATCTCGATTATTTCGACGCTCGGCATCGCGCTGGGCGTGGCGGTGCTGATCGTTGGCCTGAGCGCCATGAACGGCTTCGAACGCGAGCTGAACAACCGAATTCTGGCGGTGGTGCCGCACGGCGAGATTGAGGCGGTGAATCAGCCGTTCCGCAACTGGCAGTCGCTAATTGCGCCTGTAGAGCAGGTGCCCGGCATCGCCGCCGCCGCGCCCTATGTGAACTTTACCGGGCTGATCGAGAGCGGGGCAAAGCTGCAGGCGCTGCAGGTGAAAGGGGTCGATCCGGCCCAGGAGCCGCGCCTCAGCGCGCTGCCGCAGTTCGTTGAAGGCGACGGCTGGAAAACCTTCGCCGCCGGCAAGCAGCAGATTATTTTAGGCGGCGGCATCGCCCGCACGCTGAACGTCAGGCAGGGCAGCTGGATTACTATCCTGATCCCCAATAACGATGGCGGCACGAAGCTGCTACAGCCGAAACGCATTCGCCTGCAGGTGAGCGGCATTCTGCAGCTGAGCGGCATGCTGGACCACAGTCTGGCGCTGGTGCCGCTGGCGGACGCGCAAAACTACCTCGATATGGGTGACAGTGTCACGGGTATCGCCCTGAAGATGCAGGATCCCTTTCAGGCGGTGAAGCTGGTGCGCGACGCGGGCGAGGCGACCCACGGCTACGTCTATATTCGCAGCTGGATTGGCACTTTCGGCTATATGTACCGCGATATTCAGATGATCCGCGCCATCATGTATCTGGCGATGGTGCTGGTGATTGGCGTAGCCTGTTTCAATATCGTTTCGACGCTGGTGATGGCGGTGAAGGAGAAGAGCAGCGATATTGCCGTCCTGCGCACCCTGGGCGCGAAAGATGGCCTGATCCGCGCCATCTTTATCTGGTACGGCCTGCTGGCTGGGCTGCTCGGCAGCGTCAGCGGCGTGGTCATCGGCGTGCTGGTGGCGCTCAATCTCACCCCTCTGGTGCGCGGGCTGGAATCGCTGACCGGCCATCATTTGCTGGCGGGCGATATCTACTTTATCGATTTTCTGCCCTCGGAGCTGCACTGGCTCGATGTCGGCTTCGTGCTGCTGACGGCCATCGTGCTGAGCCTGCTGGCGAGCTGGTATCCGGCGCGGCGCGCCAGCCGCATCGATCCGGCGCGCGTGCTCAGCGGGCAGTAGCACGGCGAAAACGGCGGCATCGCGCTGTCATACGCGGCCGCTACACTTGAGATTTCTGGCGGCGTTCGACGTCGCCCATAAGGAGTTTTTATGCGCACACCGCGTCGACGCTTGCGCCTCGCCCGCTATAAGAAGACCCGCCGCAAGGTGCACCAGCGTTTTCGCCAGCGTATTTTCGAGCGCGATCGCCAGGTTGAGCTGGCGGCCCATCCGCAGCCGTTCGTGGTGGTGCTGACCGGCGCGGGCATTTCGGCCGAGTCGGGTATCCAGACGTTTCGCGCCGCCGACGGCCTGTGGGAAGAGCATCGCGTAGAGGATGTGGCGACGCCGGAAGGCTATCGCAGCAACCCTGAGCTGGTGCAGCGTTTTTACAACGCGCGCCGCCGCGCGCTGCAGTCCAGTGAGATCCAGCCCAACGCCGCGCACAAGGCGCTGGCCGAGCTGGAGCAGGTGCTGGGCGATAACTTTTTGCTGGTGACGCAGAATATCGACAATCTGCACGAGCGCGCGGGCAACAGTCGCGTGCTGCATATGCACGGCGAGCTGCTGAAGGTGCGCTGCACCAGCAGTGGTCAGGTGATTGAGTGGAATAAGGATCTGACGACGGACGATCGCTGCACCTGCTGTCAGTTTCCTGCGCCGCTGCGTCCGCACGTGGTGTGGTTCGGCGAGATGCCGATCGGCATGGAGGAGATTTACCATGCGCTGGAGAAGGCGGATCTTTTTGTCGCCATCGGCACCTCGGGACATGTCTATCCGGCGGCGGGCTTTGTGCATGAGGCCAAACTGCAGGGCGCGCATACCGTGGAGCTGAATCTGGAGCCGAGCCAGGTGGGCAACGAGTTCGCCGAGCGTCACTACGGGCTGGCGAGCCAGGAAGTGCCGCAGTTTGTAGATGGTTTTTTGCGGAGTTTGTATAAGTAATGGCTTTTTAGTCAGGCCGCACAAATGTTAGCAAGCGGGTAGCCTGGTCCGAAGAGCAAAGCGTCCCGCGACAAGGATGTCGCGGGCCGAGCGCGCAGGGATGCCTTGAGCGACTTTGCGATCGGACCAGGCTACCCGCGTTGGCACCGGTTCAACAAAAAGACGGCTTTGCCGCCTTTTTGTTACCGACCCGCTTTTAGCTTCTGGAACAGCGTCTCATACTGCACGCTGGCGTCGCCGACATCGTTCTGCCATTCGCCATGCTTAATCACCTCGGCTGACGGGTAGAGCGACGGATCGCTCGCCACCGCTTTCGGCAGCAGCGCCTTTGCCGCGAGGTTCGGCGTCGGGTAGCCGATGGTTTCCGCCACTTTGGCCGCCACGTCGGGACGCAGCAGGAAGTTAATCAGCTTCAGCGCGCCCGCCTTGTTTTTCGCGTTAGCCGGAATCGCCAGGTTATCCATCCAGAAAATGCCACCCTCTTTCGGCCAGATGACCTCCAGCGGCGTGCCCGCCTGACGCGCCACATAGGCGGAACCGTTCCAGATCATGCCAAGATTCACTTCCCCTTCCATATAGGGGTTGCCGGGATTGTCGGAGTTAAAGGCAAGCACGTTCGGCATCAGCTTCTTCAGCTCTTCATAGGCGGCGTTGATCTCTTTTGGGTCGCGGGTATTGCCGGAGAGACCCAGCTTACGCAGCGCCATCTGGAACACTTCGCGCGCGTCATCGGTCAGCAGCAGGCTCTGCTTATACTCCGGCTTCCAGAGATCGGCCCAGCTCTGCACCGACTTCGCGTCCACCGCGTCGGTATTGACGCCGATCGCCGTTGCGCCCCAGATATAGGGGATCGAATAGTCATTATTCGGATCGAACGGCTTATTCAGCAGGTTTGGGTCGAGATTTTTAAAGTTGCTGAGCTGCGCCTTGTCGATCTTCTGCAGCATGCCTTCGTTGCGCATCTTCGCCACGAAGTAGGTCGAGGGCACCACCAGATCCCAGGCGCCATCTTTCCAGGTCTTCAGCTTGGCGTACATGCTCTCGTTGGACTCGTAGGTGGAGTAGATCACCTTGATGCCGGTCTCTTTGGTGAACTGCTCCAGCAGCCCCGGCGGCACATATTCGGTCCAGTTGTAGAAATAGAGCGTCTTGCCGTCGTCAGCCTGCGCGCCCTGCATGCCCAGCGCCAGCGCCCCAGCCGCCAGCCAGTGAGACCATTTTTTCATCATCAATCCTCTATTTGGTTTTATCACGGAGCAACAGCTGGCTGATGCCGACTAACAGCAGCGACAGCAGCAGCAAAATCGTCGCCAGCGCGTTCACCTCCGGCGAAACGCCGACTTTCACCATCGAATAGATCTTCAGCGGCAGGATCTCAAAGGTCGGTCCGGTGACGAACGAGGAGACCACCACGTCATCCATTGACAGGGTAAAGCTCAGCAGCCAGCCCGCCGCCACCGCCGGCATCGCCAGCGGCAGAATAATTTTACGTAAAATCGTGGTTTCGCTGGCGCCCAAATCCCTGGCCGCCTCCAGCATGCGCACGTCAAACCCCTTCAGCCGCGAGTAGACGGTAATCACCACAAAGGGCAGGCAGAAGGTGATGTGCGAAAAAAGCAGCGACCAGAAGCCGAGCGAAATGCCGAGCAGCATAAATAGCACCAGCAGGGAGATCGCCATCACGATATCGGGCGACATCATCACCACGAACAGCATGCCGCTGACGAAGGGCTTGCCGCGAAAGCGATAGCGATAGAGCGCCACGGCGGTGAGCGAGCCGATCAGCGTCGCGCAGCTGGCAGAGAGCACCCCCATCATCAGCGAGTGCTGCGCCGCCTGAATCAGGCTGTCGTTATTCACCAGCAGGCTGTACCACTGGGTGCTGAAGCCCTGCCAGTTGATGCCGAAGCGCGAAGCGTTGAACGAGTTAACGATCAGAATGGCGACAGGGATATAAAACCAGGCGTAAATCGCGGCCATAAAGCCGCCGCGTAGCAGGCGTGCGATCATTCCAGCTCCACCTTTTTATTCAGCAGGCGCGCGGCGCGCCAGTAAAACAGCAGCATCAGCCCCATCAGCAGCGTCATCACGATGCTGGTCGCCGCGCCGAATGGCCAGTCGCGGATGTTGAGGAACTGGCTCTTGATGACGTTGCCGATCAGCAGATTCTTCGCGCCGCCCATCAGGTCCGCCACGTAGAACAGCCCCATCGCCGGGATCAGCACCAGCAAACAGCCCGCGACGATGCCCGGCATGGTCAGCGGCAGAATAATGCGGAAAAAGGTCTGCGTTTTGCTGGCGCCGAGGTCGCGCGCCGCCTCCAGGCAGGCGCGATCCAGCTTCTCCAGGCTGGAGTAGAGCGGCAGCACCATAAAGGGCAACAGAATGTAGATCAGGCCGAGGATTACCGCCTGCGGCGTATACATGATGCGAAACGGCGTCTCGATAACGCCGAGCGACAGCAGAAAGTCGTTCAGCCAGCCGCGCGTGCTGAGAAAGATTTTCAGCCCGTAGATGCGGATCAGGGAATTGGTCCAGAAGGGCACGATCAGCAGGAACAGCATCAGCGGGCGCAGGCGCGCCGGCAGCTTTGTCAGGCACCAGGCGAAGGGATAGCCCAGCAGCAGGCAGCAGAGCGTGGCGATAACCGCCATATTGAGCGAGTGCAGCAGCACGTCGCCATAGAGCGGATCGAGCAGCCGCGTATAGTTGCTGAGGGTGAACGCCATGCGGACGAAGTGCGCGTCGTCGCGCGTCAGAAAGCTGGTAACGAAGATCATCAGGTTCGGCAGCAGCACGAAGAGCGCCAGCCAGCCGACGATCAGCGCCGTGACGCCTTTCTGGAAACGGTTACGCATCAGCTTCATAGGGCAGCACCACCTCCCAGCTGGGAACCCAGTTCACCGCCATCTTTTGATTCAGGGAGTGATCGAAGTCGGGATCGTCCTCATTGAAAAATTCGCTGACCGTCACCAGCTTGCCGTTCTCCAGCTCGACGGTGGACTCCAGCGTCATGCCTTTGTAGTTGCGCTCGCGCACGTAGCCGATCAGGCCTTCTACCGCCTGGTCGCTGTGCACCTCGTCGACGCGCAGATCTTCCGGGCGCAGCAGCACATGCAGGCGATCGCCCACGCTGACCGGGAAGGGGCAGTGGATATCGCACTCGCGGCCTTCGACGCGGGCGCGCACGCGCGGCGCGGCGCTGGCGTCGAGGACGTCGGCATCAAACACGTTGATTTCGCCGATAAAGCGCGCCACAAACAGATTCTTCGGCTCTTCGTAGATTTCGCGCGGCGTGCCGTCCTGCTCGATTTTACCGTCGCGCATCACCACGATGCGGTCGGACATGGTGAGCGCCTCTTCCTGGTCGTGCGTCACGAACACAAAGGTGATGCCGAGCTTGCGCTGCAGCGCCTTCAGCTCGTTCTGCATCTGCTTGCGCAGCTTATAGTCGAGCGCCGAAAGCGATTCATCGAGCAGCAGCACTTTAGGGCGGTTCACCACCGCGCGCGCGATGGCGACGCGCTGCTGCTGACCGCCGGAAAGCTGATGCGGGCGGCGATCGGCGAAGCTCTCCAGCTGCACCATCGCCAGCGCCTCGCTGACGCGCGCGGCGATCTCCGCATTGGGCGTTTTCTGCATGCGCAGGCCAAAGGCGACGTTTTCAAACACCGACATGTGCGGGAAGAGGGCGTAGCTTTGAAAGACGGTGTTGACGTGGCGATGCTCGGCGGGCGTATCGGTAATATCGCTCTCATCCAGCATCACGCGGCCGCTGTCGACCTCTTCCAGCCCGGCGATCAGCCGCAGAATAGTGGTTTTGCCGCAGCCCGACGGGCCAAGCAGGGTGATAAATTCGCCGTGGTCGATGGTCAGGTTGAAGTCGCTGATAATCGACTTGCCGTCGAAAGCTTTACTGATGCCAGAAAGCGTAACCAGCGCCTGCTGCGCGCGTGTTTGCGTCATTTTAGTCACTCAGTCGGTAATAGGGTCGAACAGGTTACAGCATAGCCGTTTACGTCGGCCAGCCAGCGAGAGGGCGCGATGATACCTGAAAAACAGGGCAATGCCATGTTTTGGCGGTGAAAAGAGGCGACTGGGCTGTTCTCCGCTTCCCTGACCACTTATGTTAACAGTCCTGTTAAAAGATTCTTCTGCAAACGCACAGCGCAGGTTAACCTGTCAGATAATGATATGACGCAACACGCGTCGAACGCGACTGTTGATAATGATGGTCGGCTTCTTTTGAAGGATGGCATATGGATCAGTTACTTGAACGTTTTTTAAGTTACGTGGCGGTAGAGACGCAGGCAAAACCGCAGGCGCGTCAGGTGCCGAGCAGCGAAGGGCAGTGGACGCTGGCGCGCAAGCTGCAGGAAGAGCTGATTGCGCTCGGCTTTATCGACGTCTCGCTCAGCGATCACTGCTGCGTGATGGGCACGCTGCCCGCCAACGTCGACTGGCCAACGCCGGTAATCGGCTTTATTTCCCATATGGATACCTCGCCCGATTTTACCGCGAAGAATGTAAACCCGCAGATTATTGAGAACTATCGCGGCGGCGATATCGCGCTCGGCACGGGCGAAGAGGTGCTGTCACCGGTGATGTTCCCGATCCTGCATAAGCTGATCGGCCATACCCTGATCACCACCGACGGTAAGACGCTGCTCGGCGCTGACGATAAGGCGGGCATCGCCGAGATCATGACGGCGATGGCGCGCCTCGCCAAAAGCGATATTCCGCACGGCGCCATTCGCGTCGCCTTTACCCCTGACGAAGAGATTGGCCGCGGCACCTCGCACTTCGACGTCGAAGGCTTCGCCGCCGACTGGGCCTATACCATCGACGGCAGCGATCTCGGCGAGTTCGAATATGAGAACTTCAACGCGGCCTCGGCGGTGGTGAAGATCGTCGGCAATAACGTGCACCCCGGCTCGGCGAAAGGCGTGATGGTGAACGCGCTCGACGTGGCGACGGCGTTTCATGCCGAGGTGCCGGCGAAAGAGCGTCCACAGTTTACCGACGGCTATGAGGGCTTTTACCATCTGCATCAGATGAAGGGCACGGTTGAGCACGCCGAGCTGCAGTACATTATTCGCGATTTCGACACCGCCTCTTTTGAGCAGCGCAAGCAGGTGCTGACGGCGATCGCCGAGCGCCTTAACGCCGGGCTGCACAAAGATTGCTCCATCACGGTCGAGATCAGCAACAGCTATCGCAATATGCGCGAGAAGGTAGAGCCGCATCCGCATATTATCGAGCTGGCGCTGCAGGCGATGCGCGACTGCGGCATCGAGCCGAAGGTGAAGCCGATTCGCGGCGGCACCGACGGATCTGCGCTGTCGTGGAAAGGACTGCCGTGCCCGAATATCTTTACCGGCGGCTATAACTACCACGGCAAGCACGAGTTCGCCTCGCTCAATATTATGGCGCAGTCGGTGGAGGTGATTGTCCGGCTGGCGGAGCTGGCGGCGGAGAAAAAGGGGTAAAAAACGTCCCCGTCAGTAGGCGCAGCGCTTACGCGGACGGCGTGGAGCGATCGCAAAGTCGCTAAACGCATCCCTGCTCGCTCGGCCCGCGTAGCTACGCGCCTCATCCCTGAGGTGCGCCCGTTACCGGGCCAACGCGCTACGTTGTTTAAAATGCTTCCGGCGTTTTTATCCCTGGCGCGGGACGCTTTGCTCTTCGCTCCATGCCACCCGCGTTTTAGCTTTTGAGTCGTCTGGTGGTTCTACTCGGCGTCGCCAAAGTACCAGTATCCGGCGTTCACCAGCGCGGCAAGCTGCGCCAGCAGCGACGGATCGTCCAGCGCCTCGCCGAAATCCTCCAGGCTTAGCGTATGGCGGTGCGCCAGCGCCGTCAGCACTTCCGGCTGCGAACACTCGACGCGCTCGCCGTTGACAAACACCGCCTCGCCAATGGTCAGCACGCGCAGGCCGCCAAGACGCGACAGCGTATCGCCCTGCTGCAGCGCGTCGTAAATCTCGTCGGGCTGATAGGGCGGCTCCGGCGGGGCGACGTCCAGCTCGTGACGCGACTGGGAGATAAACTCCCCAAACCAGCTGGCGAAGTGTTCCGGCTGGTCGATCACGTCGAGCATCACCTTGCGAATGCCTTCAATCTCCTGCGGCAGAATCTGCGACGGGCAGTCGCGCGCCGGCACCTCAGGATCGCTGTAGCGGTAGCTGCCCAGCTCGCGCGCCAGCACGTAGTCGGCGAAGCCGCTGATCAGCTCGCGGCCGCTCGGCGCGCGGAAGCCGACAGAGTAGTTGATGGCGTTCTCTAGCGAATAGCCTTCGTGCGAGAATCCCGGCGGAATATAGAGAATGTCGCCTGGCTCCATCTCTTCATCGATAATGGCGTCGAACGGCTCGACCTGCAGCAAATCGGGATGCGGGCAGTGCTGCTTCATTGGCACTTTCTCGCCGACGCGCCAGCGACGACGGCCGGTGCCCTGAATAATAAACACGTCGTACTGATCGAAGTGCGGGCCGACGCCGCCGCCCGGCACGGCGAACGAAATCATCAGATCGTCGATGCGCCAGTCAGGCAAAAAGCGGAACGGGCGCATCAGCGCCGCAGAGGGCTCATGCCAGTGGTTCACCGCCTGCACCAGCAGCGACCAGTTGTTTTCACCTAAATGATCGTAGCTTTCGAAAGGACCGTGGCTTACCTGCCACTTGCCGTCGTTATGACTGACCAGACGGCTGTCCACCTCATTTTCCATCGCCAGTCCGGCCAGCTCGTCAGGAGAGATGGGATCGACAAAGTTTTTAAAACCGCGCTTAAGCAGCACCGGGCGTTTTTGCCAGTAGCGCTGAATAAAGTCGGGCCAGTTAAGATCGAGCTGATAGTCCATAGGGTGGTTCCATGCAGGGCTGTAAATGCAGCCAAGTATAACAGCCTGCGCGCCTTTCTACTCGCGGCGATGTTCGACTTCCTGTCGGCGAAAAATCACCTCCATGCGCGCGCCGCCTAGCGGGCTGGAGGTGGCGATAATCTGGCCCTCATACTGCTCCAGAATATCGAGCGCTACCGCCAGGCCCAGCCCCTGGCCGGGCCGCAGCGTATCGGCGCGCTGGCCGCGCACGAAGACGAGATCGCGCTTGCTTTCGGGAATGCCGGGGCCGTCGTCGTCGATAAACAGATGCAGCGCCTGATCGGTCTGCCGCGCGCTCACCTCGATAAACTCCAGGCAATATTTGCAGGCGTTGTCCAGCACATTGCCCAGCACCTCCATAAAGTCATTTTTATCGCCGATAAAGGTCACCTCCGGCGAAACGTCCAGCGTAATCTCCACGCCTTTGTGCTGATAAACTTTATTGAGCGCCGAACAGAGGCTGTCGAGCAGCGCCGACACCGGATGCAGGTCGCGCAGCAGCGGGTTATGATCCGCCTGCATGCTGGCGCGGTGCAGGTAGTAGCCGATCTGCTGCGAAATACGGCTGATCTGCTCCAGCATCACAGGCTCGGCCTGCTCGATGGTGAGATCCTTGCCGTTGCGCAGCGAGCGCAGCGTGCTTTGCAGCACCGCCAGCGGCGTTTTCAGACTGTGCGTCAGATCGGAAAGGGTAGTGCGGTAGCGCGTATAGCGCTGACGTTCGTTGCTCAGCAGCAGATTAAGATTGCGTACCAGACTGCGCAGCTCCTGCGGCGGCGCATCGTCGAGATTCTCACGCTGGCTGGTTTCCAGTTCGCGAATCTGCGTGGCGAGATGGCCGATCGGGCGCAGGCTCCAGTGCGCCGCCAGCCACAGCAGCGGGATCACCAGAATCAGGTTGGCGGCCAGTACGTAGCTGAACCAGGACCAGACCACGTCCGAATGCTGCAGCTCCTGCGGTATCGAGTCCACCACCACGATAGTCAGCGCGGGCAGGTTGGTGGTGGCGTCATAGCGATTGACCGCGACGGAGTGGGTAAAGGTGTCGTTACTGTCGTTATCGATGGCGTGCAGCCGCTTCTGCGCCGACAGATCGTTGCCAATCGCCATAGCGCTGGTGCGGTTGCTGGTGTCGATTTCGTAGAAGTCGGGCTTCAGCAGCCACTCGTGCTGGATTTTGGCGCGGATCTCCGGCACGTCGCGCTGTTGCCACAGCAGTCTGCCCTGTTCGTCGTAGATAAATACCAGCGTCGGAAAGTTAAGGGTCATGCGCTCCGGCTGCGCAATGGTCAGGCGGTTGTTTTGCCACTGCGCCAGCGTAAAGAAGAGATTGCTTTCGCCACGCATCACGCGATAGGTGTTCTTATCGAAGCTGACCACGTAGCCAATGACCGCCACCATGCCGTAAGAGAGCGAGAGAAACAGCACGATAGCGGAACAGGCCAGTAAAAAGCGGGCGCGCAGCGACAGGGGACGGTAGCGTTGAAACCAGCTCATCAGAGATCGAAGCGGTATCCCTGACCGCGTACGGTAGTGATCACCTCATCCGCATGCAGCGCCTGGATTTTTTTACGCAGGCGGCCCATCAGCACGTCGATGGTATGGCTTTCGCGCAGTTCGGCGTCGGGATAGAGCTGCAGCATCAGGGAGTCTTTGCTCACCACTTTGCCCGCGTTGCGGATCAGCGTTTCAACGATGGTGTACTCAAAGGCGGTCAGCTTCACCGGCTGGTCGTGGATAGTCAGCTCGCGGCGCGAGAGATCGACCTGGAAGGGCGCCATGTCGATAATTTGCGAGGCGTGTCCGCTGTTGCGGCGCATCAGCGCCTGCAGGCGCGCGGCCACTTCTTCAATATGGAAAGGTTTCGTAACGTAGTCGTCGGCACCCGCTTCCAGCGCTTCAACTTTGGCCTGCCAGCCTTCGCGCGCCGTAAGCACCAGAATCGGCTGACGCACCGACTGCCCGCGCCAGCGGCGGATCAGCGACATGCCGTCTTCATCCGGCAGGCCAAGATCGACCAGCGCGATATCGGGCAGATGCTCCTGTAAAAAATAGTCGGCTTCCTTTGCGTCCTCTGCGGCGTCTACCTGATGGCCCATTTCTCGCAGCTGAACGGCAAGATGATGGCGCAGCAGAGCATTATCTTCCACAACCAAAACACGCATGGCTTTTCCTTACTCTCAGAGCAGTTAAGTAAAGATAAAGTATACGCAAAAACATTTAAACAACAGCTTAACGCAGGCGGGTCCGACCCGCCTGCGTCTGCGCTTATTTCAGATCGTCAACCATCTGCACGGCGCGGCCGAGATAGTTAGCTGGCGTCATCTGCTTCAGGCGCGTTTTCTCTTCTTCCGGCAGCGCGAGGCTATCGATAAAGGTCTGCATGCCCGCCGCGTCAACACGCTTGCCGCGCGTCAGCTCTTTCAGCTTCTCGTACGGCTTCTCGATGCCGTAGCGGCGCATCACGGTCTGGATCGGCTCCGCCAGCACTTCCCAGTTGTGATCCAGCTCGTCCAGCAGACGTTCGCGGTTCACTTCCAGCTTGGAAATGCCTTTCAGCGTCGCCTGATAGGCGATCAGCGCATAGCCGACGCCGACGCCGAGGTTGCGCAGCACCGTCGAGTCGGTGAGGTCGCGCTGCCAGCGCGAAACGGGCAGCTTGCTCGCCAGGTGCTGCATTACCGCGTTTGCCAGGCCCAGATTGCCCTCGGAGTTTTCGAAATCGATCGGGTTGACCTTGTGCGGCATGGTAGAGGAACCGATTTCGCCCGCGATGGTTTTCTGTTTGAAGTGGTTGAGCGCGACGTAGCCCCAGATATCGCGATCGAAGTCGATCAGAATGGTGTTGAAGCGCGCCATGCAGTCAAACAGCTCGGCAATATAGTCGTGCGGCTCGATCTGGGTGGTGTAGGGATTCCAGGTAATGCCCAGCGAGGTGACGAACTGCTCGCTCAGCTGGTGCCAGTCGACTTCTGGATAGGCGGCGATATGGGCGTTGTAGTTGCCCACCGCGCCGTTGATCTTGCCCAGAATCTCGATTTTGCCCAGCTGGCGCAGTTGACGCTCCATGCGGTAGGCGACGTTAGCCATCTCTTTGCCCATGGTAGAGGGCGTGGCTGGCTGGCCGTGGGTACGCGACAGCAGGGGAATATCGCGGTATTCGTGCGCCAGACGCTTAACCGCCTCAATGATCTGCTGCCAGTAGGGCAGGATCACGTCGCGGCGCGCGCTTTCCAGCATCAGCGCGTGCGACAGGTTGTTGATATCCTCGGAGGTGCAGGCGAAGTGAATGAATTCCGACACCGCGTGCAGCGCCGGCACGCTTTCAACTTTCTCTTTGAGAAAATATTCGACCGCTTTTACGTCGTGGTTGGTGGTGCGCTCAATGGTTTTAATACGCGCCGCGTCTTCTTCGCTGAAACTGGCGACGATTGCATCGAGGAAAGCGTTTGCGTCAGCGTCAAATGCAGGAACTTCCTTGATCTCTGCGGTGGACGCCAGTTTTTGTAACCAGCGTACTTCAACCTCAACGCGGAACTTCAGCAAACCGTATTCGCTGAAAATAGCGCGCAGCGGGCTGACTTTATCGCCGTAACGACCATCGACGGGTGAGACGGCGGTCAGAGAGGATAATTCCATCAGTGCAACTCCTGAATCGTTAACAGTATGGGCCTCATCGACTTAATAAGCCGGGGAGAGCCGGGATAAAATGGTTTTCGCCTCGCGCAGCAAACGCTGGCGCGACAGCATCAGCTGGAAGCGGCCACCGCCGACCTGCTGCCACAGCACGGCCGCGCGAATGCCCGCCAGCAGCGTGGCGCGCACTTTGCTCTGCAGCAGCGGATTCTGCAGCACAGCGGGCGAGCCGGTGACCTGAATGCGCGGGCCAAGCGGGCTGACGACGTCGACATAGATGGCCGCCATGGCGCTGGTGATGGTTTCCGAGCCGAGTTCATAGTGCGCCAGCTGGCGATCGAGCTGGCTGATGCGCTGCGCCAGGGTGTCGAGGGCGCTTTTGTTGCCGCTCAGCTTGCGCTCCAGCACCATCATGCTCAGCGTATAGCGCGTCAGCTCCGCGCCCATGCCCTGACGGCTGCTGCTGTTGAGCACCGCCATCAGCGTTTCCAGCCCGAGGCGCAGGTTAGCTTCGTCATTGCCGAACACCGCCAGCGTCGAACCGGGGTTGAGATCAATCACGCTGCGTAGCGAAACGTTAAGCGCGTCCGGCTGGCACTGGCCCTGATGCGCCAGCTGCTGAACCAGATGCGCCGACTGGCAGATGCCCGCCAGCGCCAGCGTAATATCGTAATAATTTTTAGCCACGGTTACTCCTGTCTACGCGTCAGCCGTGCCGACTTAGTCTGCGCTCAGCGGCAGGCGCTCTTCGATAATGCCGCCGCCGAGGCACAGGTCGCCGAGATAGAACACGGCGGACTGGCCGGGCGTTACCGCGGCGACCGGCGCGTCGAAGCGCACCTCGATGCGATCGTCGCCGCGCGGCACGATTTCGCAGGGAATATCCGTCTGGCGATAGCGGGTCTTCACCGTGCAGCGCAGCGGGGCGGCGATCGGCTGGCGATCGACCCAGTGCAGCTGCTGGGCGATAAGGCCCACCGACATCAGGCGCGGATGATCGGCGCCCTGCGCCACGATCAGGCGGTTGCGCGCCACATCTTTGTCCACCACATACCAGGGATCGTCGTTGCTCTCTTTCAGCCCGCCGATGCCTAGCCCTTTGCGCTGGCCCAGGGTGTGATACATCAGCCCCTGATGCTCGCCGACCACCTGGCCGTCTACGGTTTCAATCGCGCCCGGCTGCGCCGGCAGATAGCGGCCGAGGAAGTCGCGGAACTTGCGTTCGCCGATAAAGCAGATGCCGGTGGAGTCTTTTTTCTTTGCGGTGACGAGATCGAGCTGCTCGGCGATGCGGCGCACCTCCGGCTTCTCCAGCTCGCCGACCGGGAACAGGCTCTGGGCGATCTGCTGGTGGCTCAGCGTGTAAAGGAAGTAGCTCTGATCCTTGTTGCCGTCGAGGCCGCGCAGCAGCTGGCTTTTGCCGTCGACGTCCGCGCGGCGCACGTAGTGGCCGGTGGCGATGTAGTCCGCGCCGAGATCGTCCGCCGCGAACTCCAGGAAGGCTTTGAATTTGATCTCTTTGTTGCAGAGAATATCGGGATTGGGCGTGCGGCCCGCTTTGTACTCTTCAAGGAAGTGCTCAAAGACGTTGTCCCAGTACTCCGCGGCAAAGTTGATTTTATGCAGTTTGATGCCGAGTTTGTCGCACACCGCCTGCGCGTCCGCCAGATCGTCCGCGGCAGTGCAATACTCCTCGCCGTCGTCTTCCTCCCAGTTCTTCATGAACAGGCCTTCTACCTGATAGCCCTGCTGCTGCAGGAGCCAGGCGGAAACGGAAGAATCGACGCCGCCGGACATACCGACGATCACTTTTTTCTGGCTGTTGTCAGACATGACGCACTCTTGATTACGATAAAAAAACAGGCGGCATATTCTATCACGCGTCGGCGTGGCGCGCACCCTCGCGAAACGGCCACTGGAACGGCGCAATCAGATGCAGCGGATAGCGCGCGCCCTGTTGCCACAGCCTCACGCTTTCGGCGACCAGCGGCGAACGCAGGTTATCTGCGGCGATAATCTGCTCAGGCGTCAGCCACCAGCAGCGGTCAATGTCGCTGTCCTGCGGCGCGGTCGCGCGCTTTTCCGGCAGGTCGACGCCAAACAGAAAACGCACGAAAGGCGTATTGTCCGGCGCGATCCACTGCTGGACGCCGAGAAAATAGTCGAGCGTGCACTCAAGGCCGGTCTCTTCGCGCAGCTCGCGCCGCGCCGCCTCCAGCAGCGTTTCGTCCGCTTCGAGATGACCGGCGGGCTGATTCCAGGTGGCGCGGCCCTTTACCCGCTCCTCCACCACTAACAGTTCGCCTTCGGCCTGCACGATACAGGCGACGGTGACATGAGGTTTAAACATCGATCCTCCGGGATTGTTAACCTGACGTTATCGAAAAGGGCAGCAATGCTTAGGCCGAATCGGTTATGTCGCGCCACGCGCCCGGCGCTAAGTCGTCGAGCCGATAGTTACCCATCGCATAGCGGATCAGGCGCAGCGTTGGAAAGCCGATATGCGCCGTCATACGGCGCACCTGGCGGTTGCGGCCCTCGTAGAGCGTCACCTTTAGCCAGCAGGTAGGGATCGCTTTACGTTCGCGGATTGGCGGCTGGCGCGGCCACAGCCAGGCCGGCGCGTCGACCTTTTCGACGCCCGCAGGCAGCGTAGGGCCATCTTTCAGATTAACGCCACTGCGCAGCGCCGCAAGATCCGCCTCCTGCGGCTCGCCTTCGACCTGAACGTAGTAAATTTTGCCGGTGCGCTTGCCGGGCTGCGTCAGCGCCGCCTGCAGCGCGCCGTCGTTGGTCAGCACCATCAGGCCTTCGCTGTCGCGGTCCAGACGACCGGCGGCATAGACGTCGGCGACCGGGATAAAATCCTTCAGCGTCTGGCGGCCAGCTTCGTCGCTAAACTGTGGTAGAACATCGAATGGTTTGTTAAATAATATGACGCGTCGCGGTCCGCGCGCACGCGGCGGTTTGCGCTGAGCGCCGCGTGGCGCGCGGCCAGGGCGTTTATGCTGGTGAATTTGCTGAGAACTTTTTCGCATGAGCTTTGCAGTCGGTGACAATCGGCGCATTATAACGCGAAACAGTGACGATTGGCGCGGCGTAAATATTCAAGTATCATGACCCCACATCTTACAATTTATTAACAAAACGCCCAGGAGAGGTTAATGGAAAGCAAAGTAGTTGTTCCGGCGGAAGGTCAGAAAATCACCCTGGATCAGGGCAAACTCAATGTGCCGAATAACCCGATCATTCCTTACATTGAAGGCGACGGCATCGGCGTTGACGTTTCTCCGGTGATGCTGAAGGTCGTCGACGCTGCGGTGAAAAAAGCCTACAACGGCGAGCGCAAAATCTCCTGGATGGAGATCTACACCGGCGAGAAATCGGTAGAGCTCTACGGCCAGGACGTCTGGCTGCCGCAGGAAACCCTCGACCTGATCAAAGAGTATCGCGTCGCCATCAAAGGCCCGCTGACGACGCCAGTTGGCGGCGGCATCCGTTCTCTGAACGTGGCGCTGCGTCAGGAGCTCGACCTCTACGTTTGCCTGCGTCCGGTTCGCTACTACAAAGGCACGCCGAGCCCGGTTAAACGTCCTGAAGATACCGACATGGTGATCTTCCGTGAGAACTCAGAAGATATCTACGCCGGTATCGAGTGGAAAGCCGGTTCTGCCGAAGCGGACAAAGTGATCAAGTTCCTGCGCGATGAGATGGGCGTGAAGAAAATCCGCTTCCCGCAGGATTGCGGCATCGGCGTGAAGCCGTGTTCGGAAGAGGGCACCAAACGTCTGGTGCGCGCAGCGATTGAATATGCGATCACGAACGACCGCGACTCGCTGACGCTGGTGCACAAAGGCAACATCATGAAGTTCACCGAAGGCGCGTTCAAAGACTGGGGCTACCAGCTGGCGAAAGAAGAGTTCGGCGCTGAGCTGGTGGACGGCGGCCCGTGGATGAAGATTAAGAACCCGAACACCGGTAAAGATATCATCGTGAAAGATGTGATTGCCGATGCGTTCCTGCAGCAGATCCTGCTGCGTCCGGCGGAGTATGACGTTATCGCCTGTATGAACCTGAACGGCGACTACATCTCCGACGCCCTGGCGGCGCAGGTTGGCGGCATCGGTATCGCACCGGGCGCGAACATCGGCGACGAATGCGCGCTGTTCGAAGCGACCCACGGCACCGCGCCGAAATATGCCGGTCAGGATAAAGTGAACCCAGGTTCCGTTATTCTTTCTGCAGAGATGATGCTGCGTCACCTGCAGTGGTTCGAAGCGGCTGACCTGATTGTTAAAGGTGTGGAAGGCGCGATCGCTAACAAAACCGTGACCTATGACTTCGAACGTCTGATGGAAGGCGCTAAGCTGCTGAAATGTTCAGAGTTTGGTGACGCGATCATCGAAAATATGTAACAGACCTCTCTCCGATCGCCCCTGCGGCGATCGGAATTTTTCTTCACCACGCTTTTCCCTGATACCTTTCCCTGTTTTTAACTAAACGTGTCTTTTTCTCGCCTCTGCCGCTCTATAGAGACTGCGCACACTTTCCTGCGCGCCGCGGAATAATTAGCTTCAGCCTGAAATTAATCTTTTTTTACTTTCTTCTCTCTTTTTTAATCAGGCCAGGAGCGGCTTTTTCTCGCCAGAACCAGGTTATAGTGACGGCGGATAAATCCATATATGTGTTTTTAACAAGGAATTAACTTATATATGAAAAAGAAAATGGCTGTATTATTTCTTGCGGCCGCGCCGCTATTTGCTTCTGCCGCTACCGATTCCTGCAGCGAGCAGCTTTCCGCGCTGAACACTAAAATTGAGCAGGCTAAAAAATATAACAACAGTGCAGAGCTCTCCCGGCTTAATATCGCCCGGGAGAAGGTAAAAACGTATTGCACCGAGGATCGTCAGGCGCGGCGAGCGAATCAGGATGTCAGCAAGCAGCAGCGAAAGGTGAAAAAGGCGGAGCTTGAGCTGCAGGAAGCGCAGCAGGAGCTGGAAGAGGCGAAAGCAGACGGACGCCTGGATAAAATTTCTAAAAAGACGCACAAGGTCGCAGAGAAAAAACTAAAGGTGGAATCAGCAAAGAGCGAATTAGCCCAGGCGCAGGCTGACGCAGCGCGCCTCAATTAACCCTCCGTTTTGACAGAGCCAGGCTCACTGACGTGAGCCTTTTATAGGCTAATTAGTGTGCCGCCGCGTTATCGTCATTCTGGACTCTCTTTAACGCGCCAGCGCACGTAAGCGCCTTGTTGCGGCAAACTGGCCGGGAATAATATCGCCGGGCAACAATGATGTTTACCAGTGAAGGGAGACAAACGATGAAAAGAATCAGACTGACGGCGCTGTTAATGGCGCTGAGCGCTATAGGCACCGCCTGCGCAACGGCGCCGCACTGGAGCTACGAAGGCAAAGCGGGACCGGCGCACTGGGGCGAGCTGGCGGCGGATTATCAGACCTGTCATCAGGGGCAGTTCCAGTCGCCGATCGATATTAAAAACGCCATTGACGGCAAGCTGCCGCCGCTGGGGCTGGAGTTCCACACCTCTGCCGAAACCCTGGTGAATAATGGCCATACCATACAGGTTAGCGTGGAGGATGAAGATGATTTCAGGCTCGACGGCGAAATCTTTCAGCTGAAGCAGTATCACTTCCATACCCCCAGCGAGAACCAGATAGAGGGGCGCAGTTTTCCGCTGGAGGCGCATTTTGTCCACAGCAATGCGACAGGCGAGCTGGCGGTAGTGGCCGTCATGTTTGAGGTCGGGAAAGCGAACCCGGCGCTTAACCCGCTTCTGGCCGTGATCCCGGCGCAGCGCCATCACACCGTGACCGTCGACAGGCGGGTCGATCTCCGTCCGCTCTTTCCTGACGACCTGCACTATTATCGCTTTAGCGGCTCCCTGACGACGCCGCCGTGTAGTGAAGGGCTGCGCTGGCTGGTCATGAAACAGCCCGTTACGCTGTCGCAGGCGCAGCTGGACGCTTTCCGCCAGGCGCTGAAGTCGAGTAATAACCGGCCGCTGCAGCCTTTGCATGGGCGGTTAATTGTGGAATAGCCCGCTCTCTTGCCAGCGTTAATACACTTTTTTGCTACGTAAAGCCTGATTAATTACGTGTCCGCAACCAATCTTCTCATTTGAGAATAATAACGAAAGGCCGGGGCGGTTAAAATTGACCGGGATCATAAAGTAAAGCGCAGAGAGGAATATTATTAGCGCGTGTGTTGTTAAGTGACCCGGCTCAAACAACCTCTTAAAATGTAATCTTTGTATTCTTGGCTTGTTAAAACTTACCCTGTTTATTCAGGGTATTTTTTTTGCCAGTTTTCAGGCTCACGAGAAAGTAGTAGGCCGTGAAAATCGGCAGGCGTTATTTAAGCGTTCAAGCCAGTAGCTATTTATCTTTTTTTTATACTGGCGGGCAGGTCATTTATGCCCGCTGCAACGTTGCAAAAAACCAGGGGGAGATGATGTTAAAAAAAACTGCGGCTGAATTTTTCGGCACGTTCTGGCTGGTATTCGGCGGCTGCGGAAGCGCAGTGCTCGCCGCTGCCTGGCCGCAATTAGGTATCGGCTTTCTCGGCGTGGCGCTCGCATTTGGTCTGACGGTATTGACCATGGCCTATGCGGTCGGCCATATCTCCGGCGGCCATTTTAATCCTGCGGTCACGCTGGGCCTGTGGGCGGGCGGCCGTTTTAGCGCGAAAGGCGTCGTGCCCTATATCATTGCACAGGTTATTGGCGGTATTACGGCGGCTGGCGTCCTTTATCTTATCGCCAGCGGCAAAGCAGGCTTCGACGCGACCGCCAGCGGCTTCGCTTCTAACGGCTTCGGTGAGCATTCGCCTGGCGGCTATTCCCTGCAGTCAGCCGTTATAGTCGAACTGGTGCTGACCGCATTCTTCCTGATCGTTATTCACGGTGCCACTGACAAAAAAGCGCCAGCGGGCTTTGCACCCGTCGCCATTGGTCTGGCGCTGACGCTAATTCATCTGATCAGCATTCCGGTCACCAATACGTCGGTCAACCCGGCGCGCAGTACGGCGGTTGCGCTTTTTCAGGGAACCTGGGCGCTGCAGCAGCTCTGGCTGTTCTGGCTGGTGCCGATTGCCGGTGGCTGTATCGGCGGGCTTATTTACCGCTTCCTGCTACAGAGTAAGGATTAATTATTACCCGGCGTGACGATCGGTAAAAACCTCGCTATCTGGCGAGGTTTTTTATCAGGCAAAGTTAACCAGGCGGCGCATTAATGATATCTGCTGAAAAGGCGAGATAAATGCGTTGATTAAGCGCCATCAATTAACAGAATAAACGTCAGGTTCGCAGCAGGAAATGGTTTCCTTGCCATATTAATCGGTCATTCAGCTTAAAGAGTGCTACGCTTTAAGTTCTGGGTACGTTGTCATGAACGCAGGAAAACCCGCTGCGGCGCTAAATTCAGGCGCCGCTCACGATTAGACATGCATGAGTGTCTTTAAAACAGCATTCGCTGAGCGAGTCACTTATGAAAGAAGGTTTCTACTGGGTTAAATCGGGAAACGAACCGCTGCAGGTCTGGTACTACTTATCTCAGTTCAGCTGGTATCGGCCGCAAAGCGCCATTCCGATAACGGCCACCTATTTTCGCCAAATGGATTTTGAAATAGTCGGCAGCCGTTTATTGCCGCCTTCACCTTTTGACTCGACAAATAATATGTCGTGATCGTCTAAAGCGAAACGGTAAAAACGAAGCGGTAAAGAGGGCGCTGTGTCTGTCACGACGCAGCGGCGAAAAGGTCGCTCGCTTTAATAATGTCGCTTGATTTGATTTAAAGCAAAGTCACGCATATTTTATGAAGGGGTAAATGTGAAATGACTTTTTTAAACAATTATGCTTTTCTGCTGGCGTTATAATGCTCGTGCCCGGCTATTGGCCGGGCACGAGCATTAATTATTGTCAGGTGAATAACGTGAACTATAAGCAGTTTGAAAATAAAATTGAATCCTGGGAGAAAATCTCTTTTACCGCCATTATATACAGTAAATATGGCGTGGATTTTGAAGTGTACGCCGTTGATGAACACAGCAATACTAAAAGCCGCATTTTCCTCTGCTACGCTGAAAATGAAGCGGACGCGCAAAAAAAGGTTGATCAATATTCCGTGTGGCTGGCGAAATACAACAGCCTTGTGCGCAAACGCCTCAGCAATGAACAGATGATGAGGGAGGCGCTGCAGCAGCAGGAGTAGCGACGCCGGCAGCGCCTGCGTCGAAATGAGCAGTGCTGTCTCTCTGCGCCGTCAGCGGGTAGCGGCCTCTGTTCCGGCGCGGCAGGCAGCACGCTAAAGCGTTCGAGCCAGACTCATTTGCGTTTCGCTTGCTTGAGTATGGCTGACATACGTTGAGGGTCCGTCGATCTGTTGAGCAGGCCGCGAAAAGTCCGTCAGCAGTACAAGCTGTAGGACTTTGCTGTTGCTGGTTTTTTGCCGCTGTCGCACAGCGCCTGTATGCGGGATGACGGGCCCTGTATCGGCTTATCAGGGCCCCTTTCGGGATACTGCGCAGCAGCGGCGGCCCCATCGCGCCAGGGGCGCTTCGGCCAAAAAAAGCCCCCAAAAGGGGGCAAGGGGTTGGAGTAACAGCCGCTCAGTAAGCATTGTGGATTTCATTACCGAGCCGCTTAAACATAGTCAACGTCAGCGATAATTACCTCTCTGACGGGCCATATTATAAATTTAGATTTCTAATGATTAGGTTGCTGATAAAGGGGAGTGATTGAATTGTAGTGGTTTTTTATATCTGAAAACGATTACTAAGAATGGTCTGCAACTTATATCTGGCAGCACGGTAACTAAGCTGCTCTGGACAGGCCACTCTTTTCTGTAGAGACGCGCCTGCACCGGTCACGCCGCGCATAGCCAGGGGAAACAGAGAGGGAAGAATGATAGTGATATTTAATAAAGCGAAATAAAAAATTCCCCTGCAGTGCAGGGGGGAGTCATATTGGATATGAAACGGACTCGTAGAGCAATATCTCTGGTGGAGGCTTGGGCTCAGAATTCATTTTAAGCATAACATAGTTAATAAACGCCGCCACTGATTTAAAATAAATAAATACCTTCATCTCTAACGGTTAGAGACCTACCTTTCACGCGCATGCTGTTATTTAGCTGCTATTAATATAGCGTTTTAATCGTTTTAAAAAAAACGATGCGCTGATTTATATCTCTTACAAAGAGCGACTGCCCCTCTTCAGGGCAAAAAAGCCAGAATCCGTTTTGGACGGCCGAGTAAACATTTAACCATCAGAGCATCAAAAGCGATGCGGAAAAGGGGAGGGAGCGCCTCGCGGCCGTCACTGCCAGGTAAAGCAGATGACACTCTGAAAAGGGGTGAGATGATGAAAACACAAGCCCGGCGAAAGCCCGTTTTATTCAGGTTTCAGCGCTCATATTATCATCATATCAGTTTGAATTAAGGCGATATTTTGCTCATGGCGCCGATGGAGCGCCCGGCCTTACAAAAAATAATCCCTTCAGCGTCAGTGGGTTTACCATTTTTACCACCGCCGCGCCTTGATTAAATCATGAGTTTGATATTACTGTATTTATATACAGTATTCAGAAGAAGGAGCCTTTCTCATGAAGTTATATCGCCCCGCGGAAGTCCGCGACCTGCTCTCTTTGCCGCTTTACATTGAGCGTGTGCCCTGCGGTTTTCCGTCGCCCGCGCAGGATTACATCGAAAAACGCATCGACCTGAATGACCTGATGGTGCAGCACCCCAGCGCAACCTATTTTCTCCGCGTCAGCGGCGATTCGATGATCGACGCAGGCATAGGCGAGGGGGATATGATTGTCGTCGACTCCTCTCTTACGGCGAAGCATGGCGATATTATCGTCGCCGCCGTTGATGGCGAATTTACTATTAAACAGCTTCGCATCCATCCTTCTCTGCTGCTGATGCCAGCCAACAGCAAACACAGCCCGATCCCTATTAACGCGCCCGAAGGACTTCAGGTGTTTGGCGTCGTGACCTACGTTATTAAATCGACGCACTAATATGTACGCGCTGGTGGACGTAAACAGCTTCTACGCCAGCTGTGAAACCGTCTTTCGTCCCGACTTACGCGGCGTGCCCGTGGTGGTGCTCTCCAATAACGATGGCTGCGTGATCGCCCGCAGCGCAGAGGCTAAGGCGCTCGGCATTAAAATGGGCGCTCCTTTTTTTAAGCTGAAAGAAACGCTGCGCCAGCACAGGGTGCAGGTTTTTAGCTCTAACTACGCGCTCTATGCCGATATGAGCCTGCGGGTTATGACCACGCTGGAGGAGATGGCGCCAGCGGTAGAAATGTACAGTATCGATGAGGCCTTCCTGGACCTGAGCGGCGTCAGCTTTTGCCAGCCGCTTGAGGCGTTTGGGCGCGCCGTGCAGGCGCGGGTTAAGCAGGAACTGCATTTGCAGGTAGGGGTCGGGATTGCGCCTACCAAGACGCTGGCGAAGCTGGCCAACTTCGCCGCGAAAAAATATCGCGGTACGCAAGGTGTGGTCGACCTGTCACACGCCGAGCGGCAGCGTAAGCTGATGGCGCTGGTGCCGGTAGAAGAGGTGTGGGGCGTCGGCGCGCGTATCGCTAAAAAGCTGCATCAGATGGGCATTAAGCACGCGCTGCAGCTGGCAGACAGCTCTACCTGGGTCATCCGCAAGCACTTTAACGTGGTGCTGGAGCGCACGGTGCGCGAACTGCGCGGCGAAGCCTGCCTGGATCTGGAAGAGATGGTGCCGACGAAACAGCAAATCGTCTGCTCGCGCTCGTTTGGCTCGCGCCTCACCGATTACAGCGCGGTGCGGCAGGCGGTTTGTCAGTATGCGGAGCGGGCGGCGGAAAAGCTGCGGCAGGAGAATCAGTACTGTCGGCAGATTGCCGTGTTTCTGAAAACCAGCCCGCACGCGGCCAATGAAGCCTATTATGGCAATCAGGCGATGGGGCAGCTGCTGACTCCTTCCAACGACACGCGTGATATCGTCCGCATCGCCACAGAGGCGCTGGATCGCATCTGGCTGGACGGCTACCGCTACATGAAGGCGGGCGTCATGCTGGGCGATTTTTTCAGCCAGAACGTGGCGCAGCTGCATCTGTTTGACGCCTGTGGGCCGCGAGCCAATAGCGAAGCGCTGATGCAGGTGGTAGATAAAATCAATCAGGCGGGCAGGGGAACACTCTGGTTTGCCGGACAGGGCATTGAAAAGAGCTGGGCGATGAAGCGCGATATGCTGTCACCAGCCTATACCACCCGCTTTTCAGATTTGCCGATCGTCAGATAAGCGATCGGCCTGAAGCCTCAGTGTTTCTTTGCGCTGGACGAAAGCGGTTCGGGATAGCCGCGCGGCGGTTCACTGACGGCGCGCGCCGAAGGAAACTCCTGGCGTATCTCCGCCAGCGCCTGTTTTCTTTCGCTGTCGTGCTCCGTCAGTGCCATGGCTTTCAGGCGATTCGCCAGCGAGGCGCCCGAAATCGAGGCATTTTGCTCAAGCAGCGCGGCGACGGCTTCGCCAATCAGGTAATCGGTGAGTTTTTCAATCTTACTTCTGTGCATACCCGCATCTCTTGTTACAGTGTTTGCCCGTTGACGGGAGAGAGTGGTCAGACGCAAAACCGGCTATGCGAGCTCTCGCCTGCGGCCTGTATCCGTCAAAATGCTCTTCCTGACACGTTCCACTGTGAATCATGCTGCGGGCAGGGGATGAACGCAATGGTCAGCCTGCAAATTATAATTAACGCTTAAACAATAAACCTATAAGCTTCTGATAATGTTGCTCTTCTTCCGGGCTGCATGCAACCTCAAGACGGGCCAGCAGTTTGGTGCAGAGCGTCTTCCTGTTGAGCTGTTTGCCCGCGCGCAGGATCTCGACCACAATCCGCCCCAGGGTTTCCTGCTCGCATGGCAGCGTCGCCTTCTTGAAGTAGTGGGCGATATCACTGCCTGTGGTTGGCCTGTCTCCAGTCTGACGCATAAACAACCCTTAAAGTCCGTATGATTAAAAGATAATCAGTTAAGTCAGGCCTAAAGTTATACAATTTTTACGGGGTTGTACAGGATTACCTGTGCAGGCCGGCGTTTGTTTTTTGAACTTCAGTATGCTGCCAGTATTAACAACGGGTTAGGAAAAATTTTGGTCAGACTGGTAAGCAGATAACAGCCTGGTGTCAGTTTAATTTACTGGCCAGCAGCCGAATTGCGCGCTCGCAGGCGGCCTTGATTTCTGGATCTTCTGCGCGTGCGCCAGCGCGATAGAGCGCGCCAATAATTTCCTGGATGGGAAGGGCTTCGCCAGGCTGCAGGAGCTGCGCCACCACCCGGCCAAGCAGAGCGTAAACGTCCTGATTATCAGCAGTTTCATTGTGGTTCACTCTGTCTCCTGAAAAGCGATGACGAATGGGTAATTTTGAACGCATTATCTCTTTAACTATTTAACCGGAATAAAGCACAAACAGAACGATCGTCTGAGAAAAACGCGCTGCTACCCTGCATTTAGGAAATAAATATTTCCTAATAGGGCAAGCAGGTTAATCCAGAATGCCAAGCAGCATATTAATCGTTTCTGCTCCATTAGTCACATCCTGAACTTTCCCCACTACGCGCATGCCGAACGCCACGCACAATAACAGGCCTGCTGCCGTCTCCGCATCCAGCGCGGCAGAAACCGAGCCGTCCTCCTGGCCTTCACGAATCAGTGCGATAAGAAAATTACGGTTGCGCAGCACCGCCTGGCGCACCAGCTCGGAAAGCTCTTCGTCCAGGCTCTGCAGCTCGACGGTGCTGCCGACTACCAGGCAGCCGCGCCGACCCTCGATTTCACGGGCGGAGTCGAGATAAAACTGCAGCATTTCGGCGATGCGCGCCCTGCCGGTAGGATAGTGCTGCAGGCGCGCGCGCAGGTCGGCGCCGCGCACGCTGATATAGCGTTCGAACACGCGCAGGAACAGGCTGCGTTTGTCTTTGAAAGCCTTGTAGATACTGCCCGCCGTCAGATTCATGGCTTCGCTGAGATCGGCGATCGACGAGGCGTGGAAGCCTTTCTGCCGGAAGACGATCATGGCGTTATCCAGGGCGATATCGATATCGAAAGTTCTTGGTCTGCCACGCTCTCTGGCGGGCGCGGCGGGGATACGGGATAAGGTCATCGCTTAACTTAGGAGAATATTTGCTACCAAATTATCATAACCGCGCGCGGCAGGAAAAAATAAAAACGTCGCACCGCTGCGGGCGTCCAGAATCAAACAGGTCAGAAAAAGATGGGGCAGGGAAATAAGCAGGCTAAATAATCATTTTTATTAACCACACCAGAAGGGAAATATCCCGCGCTGCAGGTCTCGGAAATTTCAGATATGCAACGAAAAAGGAGAGGTCGCGCTGCATGCTGGCTTAACCTGTGGTCCTCAACATAAAAAAGGACGACTTATGAAATCTCTCTCAATGTTCGGTGCCGCCGCGCTGGCGGCTTTCGCTTTCTCCGCCACGGCGGCGGAACCTGCCGCGATGAAAAACCCGATCAGCGTTCACGTGCTGAATTTACAAACTGGCATTCCTACCGCTGGCGTCACGGTCGAGCTGGATCAAAACCGCAACGGCGACTGGGTCAAGCTTGCTACCGGCGTCACCGACGCCAATGGCCGCATCAGCGCGCTCTATCCGGCGGGCAAACAGGCGGAGCAGGGCACCTATAAAGTGGTATTTAAAACCGGTGACTACTATGCCAGCGTGAAGCAAAAAACCTTCTTCCCGGAGATCCCGGTGATTTTCACGATCGAGAACGCCAGCCAGCACTACCACATCCCGCTGCTGCTTAGCCCTTACGGCTACTCCACCTATCGCGGCAACTAAGCGACAAAACGTCAACACCCAGGCCTGACGCGCAATGCCGCCTCAGGCCTTTTTTCTGTCATACAAAAACGAGTTGCGACACGGCGCGACAAAATTAAGCGAAAACTAATCTTTAGTCCGTAGGCTGCACGCACTGCTAACGCCAGGTCAGGATCCTGCCCAGGGGAGAAGGAATGCCCGGTGCCGTCGCGCATGTTGTCCGGCAAACCAGACGTTGATTGTTTCGACGGGAGCGACTCTCTTTGCTGCGATTGCTTTTTTTATTAATGGGCGGGCCGATGCTGCGCGCCAACTGGTCAGGTCTGCTGCTGGCCGGCACGCTCTGCCTTGCCGCCAGCGCGGGTCTCGTGCTGGAGAGCCTGTACCACGGCACGCTGGCTGTGCCGCTCTGTTTGCTGAGCATTTTCCTCCTCTCCGAAGGTGTGATACAGGCCTGGCGCGCGCGAACCGGGTTCGACAGCGGCTGGGCGGCGCAGAGCAAAGCGCTGACGCTGATACTGCTCGGCGCGGCGCTGCTGGCCGCGCCGCACGAGAAGGGCAGCTGCGTCGCCTGGCTGTTTGCGCTCGCCTTTTTACTGGATGGCGGCTTTCGCATCATCGCCTGCACGCTGATGCGCTGTCGCCGCTGGCACAGCAAGCTGGCGATCGGCGGCGGCGAATGGCTGCTCAGCCTGATGATCGTCACCGACTGGCCGCTGCCCCATCGCGTGCTGATCCCGATGGGATTCGCTCTGGTGCTGCTGGGCTGGGCGCTCTCGCTGCTGCAGATGGCCTGGCAAATTCGTGCGCTGCCGCCGGAAACCAGCGTAGCGGCGCTGCCGCTCTTTACCCGAAAAGGCGTGCGTAAACCGCACGGGCTCGATTATCGTCACGTTCCCTGCGACGCCGCGCCCGCCAGCGAACCGCTCACCATCTATATCTGGACGCCGCTGGGCTCGGGCAGCGTTGCCGGACGGCGCCCCTGGTTTGACCGCTGGGTTGCGGCTATCGATCATCGCGGACAGGTTTCCACCGGCCATACCTCGCTGGCGATGGGCGACGCTCTCTACGTCAGCCTCTATCCGGTCGAGGATATGACCGGCACCCTGAGCGGCGTGCTACAAATGCTGCACGCGCGTGAAGAGAATGATGTCGCCGGCTTTCACCAGCGCTCCCTTGAACGGGAGATCAAAGAGTGGTGTCTGCCCGACAAGCGCCTTTCGCTGCCGCATTACAACCAGCAGGCGCTGCTCAACTACTGGGCGCGTCACGGTCAGGATTGCCGCTATAACCTGACGTCGCGCAACTGCTCCACCAGCGTGATGCAGGCGCTGGACGTCGCCACAGAGGGACTGCTGGGGCTGCGCGGCATGAAGGGCTACGCGGCGCTGCTCGATCCCGACTTCTGGCTGCTGAGTTTGATCCGCAGCCGGGCGGAGGGCATGACCTGGACGCCGGGCCTGGTCATGGATTATGTGCAGGTACTGCGCCGGGTACTGGCGTCTCAGCCGAGCGGCTACGGCAGCCGATACCTATTGCCGAAACGCGTGCAGCAAAATAACGGCGGCTGTCGCACTGAACGCGGTTAATTATCTGCATAGTGAGTCTGGTGTTATTTAAAGGGATGGGGTGTGCAGAATAAAAGGATGCGGTGAAAAGGATAAAGTAAATAAAAGCCGGGAAGCCTCTTCCCGGCGAAATTTTATTTTTAACTGGCGCTTTTATCCGCGGCGGAGCGGCGGCTGAGCTTGCCGCCAACGCGTCCTGCCTCGACCGCGCGCTCGCGGTTATATTTAAAGTTACCGCTGCTCATCTGCCCACCTTTTTTACCCGCTTCCCGCGCTCTGTCGGGGTTTTCAGCAAAATTACCTGCTCCACCACGTCGCTGAGTCATATCAATTCCTCTCTGTATAAAATAATAATAATTAAAAGAGTCTCAATGCACTTTAACTATGTAAGCAGAATGGCGATTTGGCAATGTGACATTTGAGATGACTATTTGCTTTTCTCGCTACCGGAAATAACCGCGCAGAAAAAAGCGACGGCTAATTCTATATCAGCTAAAGAAAATTTAACTAAATATGTACAAGTTTAAATATAGTTGTACAGTTTGACCGTTAGTGCTGATTTGTGATCGATATCACGAAAAGGAGGTCTGCTTCTGATGCCGCACATAATAAAAAAGCGCAGCGGCCCAAAACGGGGCGCTGCGCCTCTTTAGCTAGCGTTGCGGTTTAGGGTCGACGGAACAGCGCCAGACTGCGCCCCTCCAGCTCAAAATCCTTCTCTTTGGTGATCACCAGTCCCTTATTGTCGTTGTCGGAGGTGGTCAGTTCCAGTACCCAGCCGCCTTCGCCAAACTGCGGAATGCGGAACGGCACCGTGCCCTCAAACGGGTTGATCAGCATCAGCACGTCGTGCCAGATGCCCTCCTCGGTTTGCAGATCAGGACGGCCGATATAGACGCCCAGCGTCGAGCCTTCTTCCCACTGTTCCGCCTGCTGGAAGCCGCCACCGGCGTTGAACCACTGGATCTCCATGCCGTCGCGCCAGTTTTCGCGGCGCAGCAGCGGCTGCTCGGCGCGCAGGCGGATAACGTGGCGCGTAAACTCGCGCAGCGCCTCCGCGCTGGCGGGGAGATTCTCCCAGTGCACCCAGGAGATCTCGCTGTCCTGGCAGTAGCCGTTGTTGTTGCCCAGCTGGCTGCGACCAAACTCGTCGCCCGCCAGCAGCATTGGCGTCCCGTGGGAGAAGAAGAGGGTGGCGAGGAAGTTGCGTTTCTGACGTTCGCGCACCGCGTTAATGCCTTCATCTTCGGTCGCGCCTTCCGCCCCGTAGTTACAGGAGCGGTTGTCGTTGTGGCCGTCGTTGTTATCCTCGCCGTTCTCGTCGTTGTGCTTCTCGTTGTAGGAAACCAGGTCGTTCAGCGTGAAGCCGTCGTGGGCGGTGATAAAGTTGACGCTCGCCCAGGGGCGGCGGCCGCGCTGATCGTAGAGATCGCCAGAGCCGAGCAGGCGGGCGGCGAAGTCGGTCGAGACGTTATCGCCTTTCCAGTATTCGCGCACCGTGTCGCGATATTTATCGTTCCACTCCGCCCAGCCCGGCGGGAAGCCGCCAACCTGATAGCCGCCGGGGCCGATATCCCAGGGTTCGCCGATCAGCTTCAGCTTCGACAGCACCGGATCCTGCATAATGGCGTCGAAGAAGCCGCCGCGCTGATCGAAGCCCTCCGGCTCGCGTCCGAGAATAGTGCCGAGGTCGAAACGAAAACCGTCGATATGCATCGACTCCGCCCAGTAGCGCAGCGAATCCATCACCATCTGCAGCACGCGCGGATGCGAAGTATTCACCGTATTGCCCGTGCCGGTATCGTTGATGTAGTAGCGATGCTGGCCAGGCAGGGTGCGGTAGTAGGAGAAGTTGTCGATGCCCTTAAAGGAGAGCGTCGGCCCAAGCTCGTTGCCCTCCGCCGTGTGGTTATAGACCACATCGAGGATCACCTCGACGCCCGCGTCGTGGAAGGCGCGCACCATGTCGCGGAAGCCCTGAATGCCGCGCGGGCCGTAGTAGCGCGGCGCGGGAGCGAAAAAGCCGATGGAGTTGTAGCCCCAGAAGTTTTTCAGCCCGCGGTCCAGCAGATGCTGATCGTCCGGGAACCAGTGCACCGGCAGCAGCTCGACCGAGGTGATGCCCAGGCTTTTGATATAGTCGACCGTGGCCTGATGCCCCATGCCCTCATAGGTGCCGCGCAGCACCTCCGGCAGCGCCGGATTCAGCTGGGTGAACCCCTTCACGTGCGTCTCATAGATCACCGTGTTCGGCCAGGCGATGCTCGGACGGTTATCGTCCTGCCAGTCGAACTCGTTGGGGTCGATAACCCGGCACTTAGGCATAAAAGGGGCGCTGTCGCGCGTGTCGAACGTCAGATCCTTATCTTCATGCAGCAGCTCATAGGCGAAGTGCGCCTCGTTCCACTCGATGTCGCCCGCCAGTTCGCGCGCGTAGGGGTCGATCAGCAGTTTATTGGGGTTAAAGCGATGTCCGTTCTCTGGATCGTAGGGGCCGTAAACGCGATAGCCGTAAAGCGCGCCGGGCTTGAGGCCCGGCACATAGCCGTGCCACACCTCATGGGTGAACTCCGGCAGCTCCAGGCGGGCGATCTCATTCTTGCCGCTCTCATCAAACAGACAAAGCTCGATACGCTCGGCGTGAGCGGAAAAAATGGCGAAATTCACCCCTTCGCCGTCGTAGTTGGCGCCTAGCTGCTGGCCCGAGCCCGACGTAATAGTAAACTCTGTAGCTTCAGACATTTATCCCTCTCCGTTCAGTAAAATGCTATCCACAACAACCGCATTGAATGATCTTTTTCCTTTCTTCATATGCCGATCAGCACCAGCGGCGCACCGCTGTTGAGCGCCTCCAGGCTTAGCCGATCGGTGAGCTCACACATTTCTCCAGTGAAGACATTGCGGTAACGGCGCAGCGCCAGGGGGTCTTTCAGGGTAATCGAGGTGGCCTCGCTGTAGCGCTGACGGGCGAAAGCCAGGCGCGGCACCACAACGATCAGCGCGTGCTGCGCATCGGTACGGGCGAAGGCGATCGCATGTGAGGCTTCGGTGCCGTTAACCACCAGAGGCAGATAGTCGCCGTGGCGGAACAGATCGTAATACTGCTGACGCAGCGGCAGCAGCGTGGCGATGGTCTGCTGTTTGAGCTGGCCGGTTTGCCAGCCTTCGGGCGAAGAGAAATCGCCGCGTTCGCCCAGCATGCGCTGCAGCGCGTCGAAGTCGGGCTCCAGACGATTATCGGGATCGACCAGGCTGAAGTTGAGCGCTTCGCTGCCCTGGTAGATATCGGGCACGCCGGGCGCGGTCAGCTTAATCACCGTCTGGCTGAGAGAGTTAATCAGGCCAGCCGCAATAAAGGGCAGCAGTGCCTGACTAAAGTCGGCGAGGAATTCGTTGTTATCCGGCGAGAGCAGGCGGCGCGCATACTCAAGCACCGCCGTTTCGTAGGCCTCGTCGCCATCCGCCCAGTTGGTACGCAGTTTGGCCTCGCGCAGCGCTTTTTCAACAAAGGCGGTAAAGCGCGGTTCGATAGCCGCCAGCTGGTCAGCGTTCGCCGCGCCGGAGGCGGGCCAGACGCCTGCCAGCGCCTGGTAAAGCATCCACTCTACCGCCGGTTCCGGCGCCGGGCCGCCCTCAAGCGCCACCACTGCGCTGCGGTTCATCTGGCGCCAGCGCGCCACATGCTGCGCCCAGCGCTGCGGCGACTCCGTCAGGGTATAGAGGCGCGCACGCGCATCTTCGCCGCGCTTGGTATCGTGCGTCGAGGTGCCGGTCAGGCCGTCCGGCTCGCGCTCGCGGCGGATCTGCATCTCATCGTGAAAGCGCGCCAGCGAGAAGGCGCGCGGCAGCGGCTCGGCGCCGACTTCGTTAAGCGCCAGCGCCATATGCTGGCGGAAAAAGAGCGTATCCTCCACCGACTTCGCCATCAGCGGGCCGGTCAGCTGCTGAAAGCGGGTGCGGAAGGTGGCGGCATCCGGCGCGACGGCGGCGTCGACGTCGTTGTTCATGATGCGCAGCAGCAGGTCGAGCGCCGCAGGCGAGAGGCCGGATGCGTCGCGGCGCACCGTTTCCGCCACGCGCTGCAGCAGGGCCGCGCCCTCCGGCGGCATGCCTTCCGGCGTGCCGTAGCTGCGATAGACCGGAAACGCCACCAGCAGCTCGCGCAGCGCGGCGCGCAGATCGCTCTCCGGCAGCGTGACGCCGGAGGCGCTGGCGATAGCGCCCGCCAGCTTCAGCAGGGTGGTGAATTCGCCTTGGAAGTTTTTATCCGCCATCAGCAGCTTGGCGGCGCGCAGCTGGGCGCGCATATCTACCGGCTCGCCCACCGTCTGATCGTAAGCCTGGCGCAGTGCGGCGATCTGGCGGCCATCCACCAGCGCATCGGAGAGCGAGGCGATAAATTCATAGCCGGTGGTGCCGGAAACCGGCCAGTCTGCTGGAAGCTGTTCGCCTTCGCCGAGGATTTTCTCCACCGTGATGTAGCAGTCCGCGCCCGCATGCTGGCGCAGCTGCTCGAGATAGCCTTTGGGATCGGCCAGCCCGTCGACGTGATCGACGCGCAGCCCGCTGACCGCGCCCGAATGCACCAGCTCCAGAATCAGCCGGTGGCTGTCGTCAAACACCTGCGGATCTTCCACCCGAACGCCCGCCAGCCCGGTGATTTCGAAAAAGCGGCGGTAGGAGAGGTCGCGCGGCGCGTCGCGCCACGACATCAGCCGGTAGGGCTGGCGGTCATGCAGCGCCGCGATCTGCGCCTTATCGCTCAGCGCCAGCACCTCGGCTTCGCGTCCCTGATAGCTCGCCGGCGAGAGGGGATAAAAGCTGTCGTAATAGGCGAACGCCGGTTTGCCGCTGTCAGGATCGGCTTTGATCGCGATTTCGCCGTTTTCCAGCGCCGCGTCAAAGCTGTCGCCCAGGAAGGGCAGCGTCAGGCGGCGCGACCAGTCGATATCGAAGTAGCGCGCGTAGCGGCTCTGCTCGCCATGCTCAATCACATCGCGCCACCAGGCGTTCTCCAGCGAGGCGGCCATATGGTTCGGCACAATGTCGATAATCAGCTCGAGGCCCGCCTGCTTCAGCGTCTCCACCAGCCGATCGAAACCGGCGCGGCCGCCGATGGCGGGATCGATGGCGTTGGCGTCGGTCACGTCGTAGCCGTGGGTCGAACCACTGGTGGCGGTAAAGATCGGCGAGGCGTAGAGATGGGTGATGCCGAGCCGTTTAATATAGGGCACCAGCGCCGCCGCGCGGTCGAAGGTCATGCCGTTGCGAAACTGAATACGGTAGGTTGAAGCGGGAATAGTCATTGGGCATCTCCTTTGGCCAGGCGCACGACGATGGCGTTTTGCGGCAGGTCAGGGCGATTCTCCGGCCAGGCGAAAATCGTTTCGCCGGGCTGATCGGGCAGCGGCTGCCTCTTCTCGCCGATATTCAGCGCCAGCGACAGCGTGCCGGCGGGGAAGCGCCAGCTCACCTGGATAAAGCCTTCCTCGCTCTGCTCCACGCGTCCGGCGTGGCCGCCCGCGGTGGCGAGCAGCGGCACGATATGCTGCTGGCGCAGCGCCAGCAGGCGGCGCGACAGCGCCAGCCAGGCCTTGCCCTCGTCGCTCTGCGGCTTGCGCCAGTCGAGCTTCGAGCGGGTAAAGGTCTCTTCGGCATTGGGATCCGGCACGCTTTCGCCTTCATGCCCGGCGTGACCGGCGAACTCCTTCGCGCGGCCTTCGCGCACCGCTTTGGCCAGATCGCCGTGGAAATCGGTAAAGAAGAGGAAGGGATTGGTTTCGCCATACTCTTCGCCCATAAACAGCAGCGGAATATGCGGCGAGAGCAGCAGGGTCGCGAGCAGCACCTTGTTGCGATCGGCGCCGATAAGGCTAATCAGCCTTTCGCCCAGCGCGCGGTTGCCCACCTGGTCATGGTTCTGGATAAAATCGACGAACGCCGCAGGCGGCTGGCCGCGGCTGTCGACGCCGCGCGCCTCGCCGCTGTGGGGTGACACTTCGCCCTGATAGGCGAAGCCCTCCGCCAGCACGCGGGCGACATATTTTTCCGGGTGCGGCGTAAAATCCTGGTAATAGGCGTGGGTTTCACCGGTGGCGAAGACGTGAATCGCGTTGTGGAAGTCGTCGTTCCATTCGCCGCTGAACAGTGGCGCGTTGCCCTGTTCATCGCGCGGATGCAGGAACACCACGTTGCGGCTGTCTTCGGTGGTGAGATGGATCGGGCGGTCGGAAATCTCCGCGCGGATGCGCTCGGCGATCTCGATCAGCGCATGCTTCTCCGACGTATCTTCAATCTGGTCGATGGCGTCGAAGCGCAGGCCGTCAAGGCGGTACTCCTGCAGCCAGTAGAGCGGCGCCTCGACGATATAGCGGCGCGCCGCGTCGACGTCGTAGGCGATGCCTGCGCCCCAGGGCGTCACGCGCTCTTTATGGAAAAAGTCCGGCGCCAGCAGCGGCAGATAGTTGCCTTCCGGGCCGAAGTGGTTCAGCACAATATCCAGCACCACCGACAGGCCGTGGCCGTGTGCGGCGTCGATAAAGGCTTTGAAGTCGTCAGGCGTGCCGTAGGCGGCGTGCGGCGCATAGAGCAGCACGCCGTCGTAGCCCCAGCCGCGGTTGCCGCCGAACTGCGATACCGGCAGCACCTCAATCATGGTAATGCCGAGCTCCGCCAGCCAGGGCAGCTTCTCGATCGCCGCCTGGAAGGTGCCTTCCGGCGTAAAGGTGCCGATATGCAGCTCATAGACCACGCTCTCTTCCCAGGGGCGGCCTTGCCACGCCTGATGCTGCCAGGCGTAGCGGGTGGGATCCACCACCAGCGAGGGGCCGTTCACCTCATCTTTTTGCGCACGCGAGGCGGGATCGGGCACCACCGTACCGTCGGGCAGCACAAAATGATATTCGCTGCCGGGCGCGACGCCGGTCGAGAGCAGTTCAAACCAGCCATCCTCGGTCGGGCTCATTTGCGTCTCTTTGCCGTTAAGGCGCAAGCTCACGCTGTGCTGGCCGGGGGCCCAGAGACGAAAGCGGACCGCATCGTTGGCGACATATTCAGCGCCCCAGCTTTTGGTAAATGATGCTGACTCCATTCAATAACCTCGTCTGAATCAAATGTGATCGATAAACCACACCGCGCGGCCCAGGTCCGGCGATGCAGGCAACAAAAGGTAAGACGGAAACGTATTTGACGCGTCGCTGGCGGAGAGAGCGTGCCCGCCGCGGCGGGATGCGGCGGTGGCGTAACCGGCTCTTTACGACGCCATACGAAAATCAATCATAGTTCACGCTGGAAGAGTTGCCGGAGCGGCGTGCGGCGTGAAAGCGGCTATCGCCGCGCGCAAAGGGAAAATCAGGTGACGCGCGTCACAAATTCAAAAGGGCAACTATACTTGTTACTCTTGCCTGGGTTGGTGAAATTATAAGCAAATTCAGGGTATTAAAACTCATGGAGTGAATGTGGAGCAGAATAAACCTGAATCAAACGACAGCAGCGCGCCGTCGGCCGATACCGTTCGGCAGCGGCTCTTTTTTGTGGTGCTGGTGGCAACCATGGGCGCACTCGCTTTTGGCTACGACACCGGCATTATTTCCGGCGCGCTGCCCTATATGACGCTGCCGGCCGCACAGGGCGGTCTTGACCTCACCCCCTTCACCGAAGGGCTGGTGACCTCCTCCCTGATCTTCGGCGCCGCGATCGGCGCGTTTCTCAGCGGCTATGTCTCCGACCGCTTCGGCCGCCGCATCACCCTGCGCAGCCTGGCGCTGCTCTTTGTCGCCGGCGCTATCGGCACCGCCGTTGCGCCTGACGTCGAGATAATGGTCGCAATGCGACTGCTGCTCGGCATCGCGGTCGGCGGCGGCTCCTCAACGGTGCCGGTGTTTATCGCCGAGATTGCCGGGCCGCGCCACCGTGCGCCGCTGGTGAGCCGCAACGAGCTGATGATCGTCTCCGGCCAGCTGCTCGCCTATGTGGTCAGCGCGCTGATGAGCTACCTGCTGCACGATCCGAAAATGTGGCGCTATATGCTGGCGCTGGCGATGATCCCCGGCGCGCTGCTGTTTATCGGCACCTTCTTTGTTCCCGCCTCGCCGCACTGGCTGGTGGCGGAGGGGCGTATCAAAGAGGCGATGCGCGTGATGAAGAAGCTGCGCGAAACGCCGCGCGAGGTGCGCAAAGAGATGGCGGAGATGCGCAAACAGGCGCGCGCAGCGGAGCGTGGCCCGTCGGCCGGTGAGCTGCTGCGCGAGAAATGGGTGGTGCGTCTGCTGCTGCTCGGCGCGGGCATGGGCATCGTCATTCAGTTTACCGGCGTTAACGCCTTTATGTACTACACGCCGATTATTCTGAAAACGACCGGCATGGGCACCAGCGCCTCCATTGCCGCCACCATCGGCAACGGCGTGGTGTCGGTGCTGGCGGTGATGGCGGGGATCCGCGCGGTAGGGCGCTTCGGTCGCCGTCCGATGCTGATCACCGGGCTGTGCGTGGTGATCGCGGCGCAGCTGGCGCTGGGCGCGGTGCTGGTCTTTATGCCGCAGAACCTGACGCAGAGCCTGCTGGCGCTCGCCTGCATCATGCTGTTCCTGTTCTTTATGCAGATGTGCATCTCGCCGGTCTACTGGCTGCTGATGTCGGAGCTCTTCCCGATGAAGGTGCGCGGCGTGCTGACCGGCACCGCCGTCTCTTTCCAGTGGATCTGCAACGCGGCGGTCGCCTTCGTCTTTCCGCCGCTGCTGGCGCTGGCGGGCAACAGCACCTTCTTTATTTTTGCGGCGATTAACGTGGCGTCGCTGGCGTTTGTGGCCCTGATGCTGCCGGAGACGCGCGGCAAATCACTGGAGCAGATCGAAACCCTGATGCGCGAGCGTTTCGGCGAAACGGATAATGCTGCCGCCAGCGACGCGGCCTAGGCGCAGGCTGCGGATTATCCCGCTGATAATCCGCAGCTATCACACCAAATACTATTACCGTCTGGCGGCCGGCGCGCCAGCCGGGAATAATCTCAGCATGGCTACTTATCGAATCAAAGTGGGATTCCATAATCCCTCCGCGCTGACCTTCCGGGAGCTAGATGCGATTCTGGCTGAAGCGTCATTCCGCGCCGCGCAGTCACAGCGCGCCGGCGTCCGTTATTTCACGGAGTATGAATATGAGTCGGAGGGCGATCTCTGTTCGGTGTGCGCGCTGGCCTATAGCCACGCCTGCAAAGTAAGGAAATGTCCGCTGGTGCTGGTGGAGATGCAGAAGGCTGAGGCGGGCGTCTGATCGAGGCTGACGCCGCGCCCCGTGGGTTACAGCAGTTCGTCGGTCTGAATCGGCTGCGCATGGGCGCGCTCAACCGCCTGCCTGACCTCATCTTCACTGGGATTCTCTTCTGTCGCCACGTTGTAGCGTTTGCCGTCTACCGCAATCACCGTCACCGGCAGCACGTAGCGCTGTAGCGCCTCGCGGTTCGGCGAGGTGCTGCTCTCCGTCTCTTCAGGCGCTTTGATCTCAACCTCAACTTCTACCTGGCCCGCTGCAAAGCTTTTGACCTCGCCGTGATAGCCGGCGCCGAAAATCAGATAATCCTGGTTCATAGTCTCTCCTGAGAGTGAGCGGCATCGCACAGCGCGATGCCGTCGGTGGCGCTATGCCTGTTTCGGCTGCCCGTTCGAGGCGGTAATGCCGCCGTCGACCGGCAGATTGACGCCGGTAATGTAGCGCGCGTCGTCGCTGGCGATAAACAGCACCGCGCTGGCGATATCGTCCGGCTCGCCAGCGCGACGCAGCGCGATGCGGTCATAGAAGCGCTCCATCAGCGCCTCGTCGTTTTTCATCTCTTCGGTTAGATCGGTGAAGGTCAGGCCGGGGCAGATGGCGTTGACGCGTACGCCGTCGGCGCCATAGTCCATCGCCAGCGAGCGGGTAAAGTTGGTCACCGCGCCTTTCGCCGCATTGTAGACGCTCATGCCCCAGTCGCCGCCCAGGCCGGACACTGAAGAGATATTGACCACGTTGCCCTGGGTTTTCAGCAGGTCGGGCATAAAGTGGTGAATACAGTAGTAAACGCCGTCAAGATCGACCTTCATCAGCTTGTGCCAGTCATCCGGCTGCACCTCGTGAATGCGGCCCTGTACTACGCTGCCCGCGTTGTTGACGAGGACATCGACGCGTCCATATTTCTCCGCCACGCGATCGCGCAGCGCCTTAACCTGATCGACCTCGGCGACATCGCACGGCGCCACCAGGTGATCGCCTGACGCCAGCATCGCGAGCGTCTTCTGTAGCTTCTCTTCGGTTCTGCCAACCAGCACCACGGCGGCGCCTTCACGGGAAAACTGTTGTGCCGTAGCCTGACCTATACCCGAACCCGCTCCGGTGACAACGACCACTTTTCCTGTAAATCTCGACATGTTCTCTCCTTATGGTGGGATGTTTGACATTACCTTTAAGCCTGGCAGCCAGATGAGATCGTTCAAGCCAGACGGCAAAATCCCTGCAATAAGTCTGTACTTTATGCCTGACAGCTGGCCTACACTGTCAGGCACTAACCGAGGAGTGACTATGCCATCACAGACGCTTTCCGCTGACTGCTGCATCGTCGGCGGCGGTCCGGCGGGCCTGATGACCGGCTACCTGCTGGCGCGCGCCGGCCTGCAGGTGGTCGTTATTGAAAAACACGCCGATTTTCTGCGCGACTTTCGCGGCGACACCCTTCACCCCTCCACGCTGGAGGTGATGCATCACCTGGGCCTGCTGGATAAGCTGCTGGCGCTGCCGCATCAGCGCGCCGTACAGCTGCAGGCGGAAATGGGCGGAGAAGCGGTGACGATGGCCGATTTTTCGCGCCTGCCGGTGCGCTGCCGCTTTATCGCCTTTATGCCGCAGTGGGACTTTCTTAACTTTCTTGCCGACCAGTGCGCCGCCTTTCCCGGCTTCAGGCTCATGACCTCGACCACCCTCAGCGAGCTGATCGTCGAGCAGGGGCGGGTGTGCGGCGTCACCGCGCTGCGCGACGGCCAGCCGCTGACCCTCCGCGCGCAGCTGGTCATTGGCGCCGACGGGCGGCATTCGGCGGTCAGGGCGCAGGCGGGGCTGACCAGCCGCGCCTTCGGCACGCCGCGCGACATGATCTGGTTTCGACTCGACAAGCAGCCTGACGATCCCGCGATGGGCACCGGCCACAGCGGCCCGCGCAACAACCTTATCGTTATCGATCGCGGCGACTACTGGCAGTGCGGCTTCACTATCGAGAAGGGGGAGTTTGAGGCGCTGCAGCGTGACGGGCTGGGGGCGCTTAAGCAGCGCATCGCCGCGGTGTTGCCGTTCGACGCCGGACGGCTGGAGGCGATCGACGACTGGTCGCAGATCCGGCTGCTGTCGATTCGTATCGACCGGCTGGATAAGTGGATGCGGCCCGGACTGCTCTGTATCGGCGATGCGGCGCACGCCATGTCGCCTGTTGGCGGGGTCGGCGTCAACCTGGCGATCCAGGATGCGGTGGCCGCCGCCAATCTGCTGACCCGGCCGCTACAGCGTGGCCGCGTCACGCTGCGCGATCTGGCCCGGGTGCAGAAACGACGTCAGTTTCCCACCGTGGCTACCCAGTTTTTGCAGATCAAAATGAGCCGTAAACGGCCGGGCGGAGGCGGGAAAAACCCGATGCCGGGCATGCTGCGCAAATGGCCGTTCCTGCGCTTTGTCTTTGGGCGGCTGCTCGGCCTGGGGTTTCGCATGGAAAAACCGCGCCGCTTTGCGGCGCGCTGAGGCCGAACGCGCGTTGCAATCCTATACTTGACGCATTAAAGGATCCGTTATCAGGAGAGGCCTGTGGAAAATCCTCAACTGCTGGCGCAGCGTCAGCGACGCGCGTTACTTGCCGGTTCGGTCGGCAACTTTATCGAATGGTATGAGTTCGCCGTTTACAGCTTTCTCGCGACGCTGATCGCGCAGAATTTCTTTCAGCTACCCGGCGCTTCGGCGCTCAGCAGCCTGATCCTGACCTGGGCCTCCTTCGCCATCGCCTTTTTCTTTCGTCCGCTGGGCGCCGTTATCTTCGGCCGCATCGGCGATCGGATCGGCCGCAAGCCGACGCTGATCGCGGTGCTGCTGCTGATGACGCTGGCGACCACCCTGATCGGCCTGGTGCCGACCAGCGCCGCGCTCGGCATCGCCGCGCCGCTGATCCTCACCGGCTTGCGTATTCTGCAGGGGCTGTTCGCGGGCGGCGAGTATGGCGGCGCGGTGGCGCTGATGACCGAATTCGCGCCGCCGGGCAGGCGCGGGCTCTACGGCGCATGGCAATCCTTTACCGTTGCGCTGGGGCTGCTGGCGGGCGCGGGCGTCGTGGCGCTGCTGTCGGGGCTGCTCAGCCCCGATAGCATGCTCGCCTGGGGCTGGCGCGTGCCTTTCCTGCTGGCGCTGCCGCTCGGGCTGATTGCGCTGTGGCTGCGGCTGAGCATCGAGGAGACGCCGAGCTTTATTCGCCAGCACCAGCAGACCCGTCCGCAGGCGAGCGCCGCGCAGACGCTGAAAATTATCCTGCTGGCGATTGCGCGGGTGATGCTCTGGTCGGCGGCGGGCTATACCTGGCTGGTGATTATGCCCAGCTATCTGCAGGCGGCGCTGCATACCGGCTTTGGTCAGGCGCTGCTGAGCGCGGTGATCTCTAATTTGGGCTTTGCGGCCACCATTTTACCGGCCGGCTGGCTCAGCGATAAAATCGGCCGCCGCCGCGTGATGCTCACCGCCAGCATCTTGCTGCTGCTGCTCGCGTTTCCGCTGCTCAACCTGTTGCAGGCTGACACCACCTCGACCGCGCTGCGCGCGCTGGTGGTGTTTATCGCCGGCGGCATTGTCGGCATGCTGGCGGGGCCTGGCCCCGCGATGCTGGCGGAGATGTTTCCCATCCATGTGCGCTACACCGGGCTGGGGCTCGCCTATTCGCTGTCGAACGCCATCTTTTCAGGCTGTGCTGGCCTGATTATCACCGGTCTGATGAAGCAGACCGGCAATCCTGATATCCCGGCCTGGTACATGATGGCCACCGCGCTGGTCACTATTCCCGCGCTGATGACGCTGAAAAACAGCGAGGCTCAGCAGCGGCTGTAGCCTCTACATCAGCGCAATGCCGAACCGTTTTAACAATCGTCTGTTTTGAGATAAGCCAGAGCACGTTTTTTCCTCAAAGAGCCTGAAAAACGCCGACGGTTAGCGGCAGGTGAACCGGCAATATGGCGAAGTCAGGCGGTCGCGAGAAAAGAGGATGACAGCTTTTACCCTGTACGGGAACTGGAAAGCGCGATGCGGAGTAGATAGAGAGAAGGGAGCCTGACTGACGGGAAGGGACAGGCGTCCCTTCCCGTTCTTTCCGCGTTATGCGGAAAGCGGCGCGGGCTTATTTACGCCCCAGCAGGAAGCCGATAAAGACGCCGACGCCAGCGGCGACTGCCAGACCGGCAAGCGGGTTTGACTGGACCTGGTCTTTAATGGTGTCTGCCGCATCGCGCGCAGCGTAGGTCGCCTGGTTGGAATAACGACGTGCGGCACCGCGAACGCGATGACGCGGTGAATCGGTGGCTTCGCCCCATTGCTGCTCAGCGGCACCAGCAACTTCTTTAACGGTATCTTCGATTTTTCCTGACATAGTTCGTCTCCTTTGAGTTGGCGTTCACTAAAAGCGTAGCAAAGCCCGGCGGTTATGCTGGAGGCTTACGATTTTTTCATCTTATGACGCAAGCTGACCAACCGGGCCGCTGCCGCCCGGCGCACCAGCAGGCTGTTGCCCGCTGGTGCGCATGTGGCGGCGCTGGCGCGGTGTGCGAACGTGGCGCGCAGGCCGTAGCGGTATGCGCGCCGAGCCGAGTAAAAAAATCATTACCAGCTGTTTCACAAGCGCCGTCTGGCTAAAAAAGCGGCTGAAAGCGTCGCGGGAGAGGGTCCGGCGGGCCAGGCGAGGCACCAGGAGCAAGCGGCCCGCGGTTTATGTCCGACGCGAATGCAGCGCCAGCGACCATATATCCCGACCACATTCGGGGCAGTTACCTTTGTCACCGCGATGCATCTGCTGGGTCAGGCCGCAGCGCTTACAGGCATATAAGCCGTCCTGAGGGATTAAGGTGAAGCAGGGGCGATGCTCAGCCGGCAGAACGGACAGACCGGGCACGACATCTTCGTCTCGATAGAAATAGAGGCTGAGCTGGCCATCCACTTCGACCAGTCCCAGGCGAATCTGACCAAGATGTTCTGCGCCCACATGGCGCAGCTCCATTAAAAACTCATCTTCAGAAATATTGAGTTTGTCGAGATTGCTGGAGACATACTTCCCCTGGGAGATAAGGGTGACGACGTTTCCCTCAATCAGGGTCGACAGCGTGGTCGATCGCGACATAGCCCAGGTCGTCAGACGGTAAAGCGCGAGCAGCACGATAAAAACCATGATGACGGGCAGCACCGGCACATCGTCATAAAATGTCACGTCACCAGAAGCGGAGCCCAGCGTCAAAATAATGACCACCTCGAAAAGCGACAGCTGCTGAACACCTCGTCTGCCAGAAATTTTGAGGAAAATAAACACCACGCTGTAGGCAATAAACACGCGAATGACGACTTCAAAAAGAAAGGTATAAGGCAGGTCGTTAATCAGAAACTTATGAAAATCGAAGTCGGCCATCTTGTCTCCTGTTCACGGTTACTGATTGTCCCGGAGCCGGTAGTCTGTCAACTGGCGTGGCCTCTGGCGAAGCGGGGTAATGGCGCGGGATAAGAGGGATAGCTTCGGGCACCAGCACGGCCCGGCTAAAGGGCGTGCAGGTGCCATTACAGCAGGGCGATAAGGGCGCGCGCAATGGCCTGCGCTATCACCACTCGACGCAAATTTTGCCCAGATGGGCGCCGCTCTGCTGGTAGCGAAAGGCGTCGCCGAGCTCGGCGTATTTGAAGGTCCGGTCAATCACCGGCTTCTTGCCCATGATCTCCAGCGCCTTCACAAAATCGACCTGGTCCTGGCGGCTGGCCACAATCAGACCTTTAAGCTGGACCTGTTTCGCCAGCAGGGAGAGCACGGAGATGTCCGCTTTATCGCCGGAGAGAATGCCGATCTGCGCAATATGGCCGCCGACTTTAACCGCCTTCAGGGATTCATTCAGGGTGGCCGGACCGCCCACTTCCACGACGTGGTCGACACCGAACCCCTGCGTCAGCGCGAGCGCTTTGTCGCCCCATTGCGGCGTGGTTTTGTAGTTGATGGTTTCATCGGCGCCCATCGCCCGTACGGCGGCGAGCTTTTCGTCAGAGGAGGAGGTGGCAATCACCCTGGCGCCCATCGCTTTGGCGATCTGCAGCGCCGCGATGGAGACGCCGCCGGTTCCCTGCACCAGCACCGTTTCACCCGCTTTAAGCTGACCATCTGTGACCAGCGCGCGCCAGGCCGTCAGGGCGGAAGTGGTGATGGTGGCAGACTCGGCATGGCTCCAGCCTTGCGGCGCATGGGTGAAGGCGCTTTCCGGACGAACAACATATTCGCTCGCCATGCCATCGATGCCGTCGCCGGGCGTATGGGCAAAGTTGCCTGCCGCGGGCAGCGGTTTGCCTGCCGGCCAGATGGGGAAAAAGGTAGAGACAACGCGATCGCCAGCCTTGAACGCTTCAACGCCTTCTCCTACTTCTTCCACAATGCCTGCACCGTCTGACAGCAAGATGCGACCATCCTGAGTAGGGAACTCTCCGCTGGCCACAATCAGGTCGTGAAAGTTAAGCGAGCTGGCTTTAATCGCCACCCGAATTTCGCCTTTGCCAGGCCTGCCGGGGTCGGCAATATCAGTCAGGGTAATGTTTTCCAGACCGCCGGGCGCCTTGAGCGTAACTGCTTTCATCGTGATCTCCTGTAAAAGCGTAGGTGTTAACGGATAACCGGTTAATTAACCTAATAATAGAAACACTTTATTGAACAGGTGACCTTTTGTGACTCAGAAAAGCGTCCTGAGGATCCTGAACGCCGCGTTCAGGCGTCCTGTAAAAGGGCACACCGCAGCGATGGCGATCTGCCCGCCAGCCTTACTCTACGGCGATGGGTTTCTCATCCACCGTGGGCTGTTCATCGCCCTGAATCTGCTTAATGCGCTGTTCGGTTGCGTTAACCGCGCTGGCGCTGCTCAGCAGGGTATAGGTCAGCTCAAAGGTGGTGCTTTGGCCCGGCGCTAACTGCTTCACGCGACCCTGCTCTTTTTCAATGGTGACTGGGTAGGCGTAATTGGTGCCCGGCTCAATGCCGGTGACGTAGCCCTGTTTCAGCGTATCCGTGTTCTTCCACATCGTCAGCAGGGGAAGCTGGTGGGTATCGAACTCAATCGAGGCGCCTTTATCGCCTTTGCTGTTGATCACCGCCGCCAGCGTTTTGCCGCTGCTGTCCGCTTTTGGCACCAGGTTAAACACCATCTCGTCGAAATCTTTGGTCGGCGCGTCGTAAATATTCCAGGCTTTCAGGCCGCTTTTTGCATAGTCATTAAAAGGCGAAACCGACTTCAGCGGGGCGATAAAGCGCGCCGCTTCTTCCAGAATCGGCGTGCCGAAGTTGCTGTGATAAATAATTTGATAGTCATGCGGATAGTCGCCGCGGTTGGTCAGCACGTCATGCAGCGTAAAGGATTTCGCGCCGGGCACATAACGCAGTTCGGTCCAGGTTTCCAGATTCGCTTTTTTAAAGGTGCTTTCTTTCAGCAGACCGCGCACGCGAATTTCATGCGGCGCCTTATCATCAATGACGACTTCAACGCGTGAGGCTGGCGTATTGCCCGCCTTCCCGTGCAGGGTATAGATTCTGCCATCTTTCGTCACGGGATGCCCGGTCCACTCATAGCCGCAGCGCACCATCATTTCATTGAATCCTTCCAGCCAGCCTAATCCGTTGCGGCTTTCAAGATTAATATAGGCAGGGTTGACCACCTCGCTGACCGGCGAATCCCATCCCAGACGAACGCCATCGCCATTTACATGCAGCAAGTCCATACCGCGCGTCGGGCTCAGGGCGATAGTCAGGCCATTTTTGCTGGTGATGGTCAGCACCTTTGAACCTTCCTGTTTGCCGCCGTGCAGGACTTTCTGCTGTAAGCTGAAGTCGTCGCCAGAGAGCTTCAGCGCTTTACTGTCAATCTGCCAGTTTCCCTTGTCCGCACCGGCTTCAGCATCCGTCAGTACCCACGTTTGCGCTGCTGCCTGACCACTGATTACCGCCATAACCATGCCTGCTAAAAGTGCCTTTTTCATTTTATGCATCCCGTTGCTGAATTGATTTAGCTTGAGTCGGCCAAGAGTATTAATTGCGGCCGTATGAAAACGTGATGAGCTTCACCTGACACGATTTTTCATCGGGAGGATGAAATAAATCAGATCTGCGTCACAGCTTTTCGCTTGATAAACCATCGATACAGCGCGCTTTAAGCAGCAGAGAACCGAAAAAGAGGTGTTTTGTTAAATCGTTTCAGCTAAGCAGCCGTTTCCCGGCCGGTTATTTCATCTTCACCTCATATTTAGAAAGCGACTCCAGACAGGAAGGTGATATCTGCCTGCGGCGGTCCGCTTCGTCTTTGGCAAGGGGCATATTACAGGGAGGCTCAGGGGCGGGATCGTTTCGGCCCGTCCACCAGGCAGACGGGCTCGCCGATCGCAGAGGGGTAAGCGACGCAGCTAAACATCCTGTAAACGGCTCAGAATGCTGATCCTGAAGAGGTAAATTAGCGCGCACAGCATCAGGCTAAGCAGGGCGGTGCAGAGAAAGACGCCAGCACCGGTCAGCGCCAGCATAACGCCGCCAATCAACGGCCCGGCCGCGATCCCCAGCGTCGTCAGCATAGAGGCGCCCAGATAGGCGCCTCTGTGCTTTGCCGGCGCCAGCTGATCGAGCAGGATATTCAGGTTCGGCATAAGAATCGCTTCCCCCAGGCTAAAGACGCCGGTCACCGCGAGCCACAGCCAGATTTCCGTTGAGCGCACGGAAAAGAAAAGGAGCTGCGACAGAGCGAAAATAAGCCCGCCCAACAGAATGCGTTTCGGCAGAGTCATCTGCGCCATAAACCGCACAATAAATGTCTGAAACAGCAGCACGGTAGAGGCATTGGTGACCAGTATCAGGGTGATCAGCTTCACTGCCGCGTTGCCGTCAAGCAACAGCAGGTACTGAGGCAGTATCGCTTCATAATGGATAAACACCACGCTGCATAAAATGCTGCACAGCAGCGCTGCCATATAGGTTCTGTCTCTGGCGATAATCGCCACCATCTGATTCAGCTTTACCGGCGGCTCATTGCCAGCCTGCTGCTCGCTCAGCAGTTTGCCCGCCGGGATAAACAGCAGCACGTAAGCGAAAAAAGGGAGGTAGCTCAGCCCGGTGATCAGAAAGGTTCCCTTTTGTGAGGTCAGGCCAAAGACGATCCCCACCAGCGGACCAAACACCGCCGCGACGTTAATCAGGTAGTAGCGCATTTGCAGCGCAAGCGCACGGCGACGGCGATCGCCCAGCAAATCGCTCATCAGCGCGCGCAAAGGGGGATCAACCCACGCAAAGGAGACGCCGGTAATCATCAGGCCAACGATAAACAGCCCCAGCCCGGTGGCCTGCGCCAGGATGATATAGCCTAGCCCGGAGAAGGCGCAGCCCAGCAGCAAAATCACGCGTCGTCCCAGCCGGTCCGAGAGTTGGCCGCCGTACATACCCAGCGCCACCGAGAAGAGCGCGCTGCTGGTCATCGCCATGCCTATGGCGACCGGCGACAGGTGATAATTTTGCGTCATGATGACGGCGATAAACGGCCACGCCATAAAATAGCTAAACCGTATAACAAGCGTAAAAAAGAGCAGCGCATGGACAGCCGCCGGGAAGGATTTTAGCGTCTGGAACAGACCCGGATCTGCACTCGCGGCAGCGGCGTGTTTAATCGGCATACGTTATCCCTGTAATGGTTTTTATTAACACGCTGAAACGCTGATGAACATAACTAACTAAATATTAATAAAATTATTATCTGGCGGCGGCAAGCCAAATGTTACCAGACTGTTTAATTCGTCAGCTTATGATGTGAAGGCGGGGAGGCGCAGAGCAATATAAGGTAAAGCGCGAAGCAGGTAATTAAATGCGGAAGTAACCACTAAAAGCGCGCGCGAATGCCTCTTTCCAATACATATTTAACTCCTCTTATCAGTGATGCCAGTCACATTAATCGCTGAAGCTCTGGCTCTATGGGTCGATAACCCCTTGCTCAGCGCATTTTCTGACGCTGACCAGGGATCATAAGTACTGATTGCGAACGGACCTGCTTTTAGCCCTCCTTTTTTACAACACCAGCCTATGCACAACTTTTAATCACAGTGGAAATAACAATATGTCTGCTCTCAAGGCAATGGGTAAACGCTTTTTCGGTTCAGGTTTCGCAGGCGCGTCTCAGCCCGCCAACAACATTTTTAACTGCGAAAGCCTGCCGGCCTCGCTCGCTGCGGCAGGCCTCAGCCCGCGCGCGGCAGGGGTATTACTGACGTTCGTGCCGCCCGAGGCCGATTTTCAGAGGGTCAGCCAGGCCTGGCAGCGCTTTACCTCGGCGGATTTAACCGTCATTACCCTCTCCTCTAACGGCGCGCTCAGCGCCAGCGGCAGGCAGACAACCTACTGCAAAGGGGATAGCCAGGAGGGAAGCTGGCTCTGGCTGCCGCGCAGCCTGATCGCGGAACATGAAACCCATATCGTTGACCTGCATCTCAGTGACACCCACACGGCGACCGATCGCATCAGCGCGATTGAGCAGGAGCTGGCCGCGCTCAGGCTGCGCATGCCGCTCTCTGCCGATCGCACCTTTGCCATGATCTACTGCGACGGGCTGTCGGCGTCGGAAGGCTTTGATGCAGGCGTGGTACAACAGCGGTCGCTTTCCCTGCCTGGCGATTGGTGGCTCGGCGGGCGGGCGCGTTACCTTTGACGGCACCTGGATCGGCGTAGGCGGTCGCGTGCTGCAGGGGAAAGCGGTGATCGTTTTCTGTCGCATGGCGGCGGGCAAATCCTTTGCGCCTTTTAAAAGCCAGAACTTTGAGCCGCTGAATAAGAGCTGGCTAATTGCGGAAGCGGATCCCGTTACCCGCACCCTGACCTCGGTGTTCAATCAGCAGGGGCAGCAGCAGCCGTTTACCCAGGCGCTGGCGGAACATCTGGCGTGCAACGAACAGCAGCTTACCGAGCGGCTGAAGGGGCTGACCTTCGCCGTTAAGGTGGGCGAGGCGTTCTTTATTCGCTCCGTGGCGAAAATGACGAGCCACAGCGTGCAGTTTTTTTGCGACCTGGAATTCGGCGACCGGCTCTATCTGATGCGCGAAACCGATTTTAAGCAGGCGACGCTGCGCGACTGGCAGGCGTTCACCGCACGCCACGGCAAACCGGCGGCGATCCTGATGAACGACTGCATACTGCGCCGCGTCGGCAACGCCGATCGGCTACACGACGCCCACTTCTTTAAAGGCATTCCCGCCGCCGGCTTCTCCAGCTTCGGCGAAATCCTGGGGGTGCCGATTAACCAGACCCTCTCTGCGCTGGTGTTTTTTAATCACGACGCCAATGCGATGGCGCAATTTCCCGTGGAGTATGCCAGCTATGCGGCGCATTACGCCCAGCGCGCGCTGCGTCGCTGGGAGGCGCTGAACCGCGTGCAGTCCGGCGTGCTGGCGCGCGTGGTGAATTATCAGCAGGAGCTGGCGCCTATCGTGAAGGCGCTGCCGGTGCTGGAGGCGGCGACCCAGAGCCAGAACGAAGCGCTTACCATGGCTGAAAGCGCTATCCGCGCCATCAGCGATCTTGCCAGAGAAAGCCAGCAGGCACAGGGCCGTTTAGGCGAAGGGTTGGACGATCTGGAGGAGATATCAAACGGCATCAATGTCATCACGCATGGCATCAGCAATATCGCGTTCCAGACCAATATTCTGGCGCTGAACGCGGCGGTTGAAGCGGCGCGCGCGGGCGAAGCGGGCAGGGGATTCGCCGTGGTGGCGGGCGAAGTGCGCCGTCTGGCCCACTCGTCTAAAGAGCAGGCGGAAGCCACAGCAAGCAATATCAACGATGCGGTGAGCACCATTTCACGCATTCGCGACGTGGCCACCAATACGGTGCAAACCGCCACCGATATGGCCGAGCGCAGCATCCACGCGGCCGATACCATCGCGGCGATGAGCCATCACACGCGCGAGGAGCGCGCAGACATGACGAAACAGCTGGATAGCCTGCGCACCCTGACCGCTGGCATGGACGCTATGCAGGAAGCGGTGGCGGAGCTGAAAGTGCTGCAAACGCTCTCAACCCGCCGGTAAGGCACAACCGGCGCAGCTCTCTGGAGAAGAGCTGCGCCGATGACGAAGCGAAGCCCTAAGCCTCAGATGCGGTTCCGCCCGCCGCGGGTTTGCGGCGCGCGACGATCCTGACTACTGTTTCTGAATACTCTTTTACGACGACTGGCGAAGCCTGGCAGGAGGAGCGATGAAGCGCGATGCATTAAATGAAGAGGATTACGACGAAGTCTGCCGGGTTATTGGCGATGCGGTGGTGGTGCTGGCTGAATCGGGCCATGAGACCAAACGGGAAGAGATTTCCGCGCTGCTGAAACGCGCGCGGCAGCACCGCTCCCACAGCGAGCGCGATGAGCAGCGGATGCTGGAGCACGCGATCCGTCTGGTTAAGCCTTAAATGCTGGCGGCGCAGCTGCACTTCACGACTGAATAAAAGCCCGCTGAAAGCGGGCTTTGCCTGTCGGTCAGCCGTGTTGGCACAAGCGATCCCGCAGGCCCTTTAGTCGTTGCTGCACTTCTTCGTATGGTTCACTTTCAACGCATTCTTCAATGTAGTGAAGATGAACAGGCAGGCTATTTAGTGGCCATGCTTCAAGAGCATTGAGCGCCATTTGACGGTTTCTTATCACTGGACTCCGGAGTGCTGCTTTAAGTAAAGGCCAGCCTGTTTCCGGAAAGCGCTTTAATTCCTGTAATAGCGAATCCAGATGGCGGTGAACGTTCCATTTGGGTCCTGTACCGCTGCTAAGCGTCGGCCCGCTGGCGAGGGCATTAAGGTCAAACTGCGTCTCAGCCAGAGAACAGACCTGAATAGCCTGGTTGATATCCTCAGTTTGCATAAGTTGAGACCAGAGGGTTGACTCAGGCATATCACGCTGGCGTGCAAACAGGAGGGGAAAGGGATCTTTTTGACGATCGCGGCATACGTCGATCGCCAGATTGAATGCATAACCTTCTTCACCCGCCAGAGTCTGCAGGATGACGTCATCCCAGAGATTTAATGCCAGAATCTCCGCGCTCATTGTCGCCAGTCTGGCGGAGAGTGAGGGAGGGAGCGAGGCTTCCTGCCGTGCCCACTCACCAATACGTTTGGCCGTAAGGTAGTGCAAAGGATGCGCTGGCTGCTGGGCAATCACGTTTTGTAAATAGCGTTGGCAGGTTTCCACCGCGTCGTCATAAACCGACATGCCGGGAACCGAATCTTCATTTAACAAAGCGCACACTATCTCGGCCGCACCCAGTAGAAGCGCATCGTCATGTTCGCTCGCCAGGGCTTTGCACAGTTCGCCGTGAACCGCGCAATTCACCGCAGTGTATTCATTCATAACTGAATTAGAGAACCCTTCGCGTAAAAGCCAGCCGCGCATCTTGTCATCCAGCATCTCAGGCATACGTTCCATTAAATGAACCCGGCCCCAGCCGTCTACGCGTTGTGCCATCGCGAACCAGCGTTCTGCATAGTGCTCTGGAGTGAGCATAGAACGCAGTGCCACAACCGCGTAAAGCGTGAACTCATCGTGGCGTCCCAGCACCTGTAAGAGATCCACGCTTTGCTGCTGCGGAAAGAAAACCAGCAGAGCCATAGCGAACTTTATCGCATTTTGATCCGGACTGCGGGTGCACAGAAATAACAGCAGTGCATTGAGCCGGTCCGCTCGCAGGCCCTCTGCGGTGGGGATAGTTTTTAGCAGCTCATCGATATAATGCAGCGGAGAGCCCTGAATAATTAAGTCATACAGCGCCTGCATCGTTGTTGCATTTGGTTTCCCTGTCGCCTGCTGTAAACGGGACAAAATCTCTTCTGCGCCAGTATCGCCACCGCCTGAGCCGAAGTGATAAATCATGGTGCCTTCAAGCGCGCCCGGCGCCCAGAATACTTCATCCGAGCCCTCCAAAGGCTGACATGGCAGCACGTTATTATCCCAGGGCAGGGGGTGTGCCTGCTCATACGTCTGTTCGAGACGTGCGTAGAGGGAGGGCCGTTGCGCATCCCATACCACCGGAAAAGTCTCTTTTGTTTTGATGTTCAGCAACCTGACAAGCCAGCTTTTCATCTGCATTCCCTTTTAAGTCATCTTGCCCATGACGGTGTTAAACAGCAGTGCATCCAGTAACGCATCATCGCGCTGGTGAGGCGGCGGCGCGAGCGTGGTTTCATCACGCGCCAGCTCATGCTCGATAAAGGCGTGCAGCACGGGGCGGCGCGGCCCAAACTGCGCCTCGCCGGCGCGCTGTTTGGCGCTAAGCAGTGCCGCGATCTCCTCAAGTAACGGTCCCGCCTGCACGGTGCCCGCTAATAACCGATCGAAGCGCATAGGCGGTGCGCCTTTGCCCGCTTCTATCCATCGTACCGCCAGCAGCGGACGCAGCACATAAAAGTACTTTTTCAGCCTGACGGTATCGCTCTGCAAATAGTGATGGAAGTTCTTGTGGGCCATTGAGCGGTAGTGCCAGCGCGCCCGCTCGGGCGAAAAGAAACGCTCGCCGAGCGCCCGCAAGCCAGTCATAACCGCCTCGTCCTGCCGATAGATAACGGGCGAATCGAGCCAGTCGATCAGCGTCGGGTTGGCGCGCTTTAAAAGACCCAGCGCCTTTCGCCACTCCCAGCCGCAGAGATCAAGTTCGGCATCGATGGGCTTTTCAATAACGTCGCGCGGCGACTCAACGCGCAGGTACCATTCAGGTTTGTGCACGTAGAGAAAACGGACATCATAATCGCTGTCCGGGGAGGCGAAGCCCCAGCCCCGGCTGCCTGATTCGCAGGCGAATACTATCCGGATATCGTGCTCAGCTTCCGTTTGCGCCAGAACAGCGCGAACGCGGGCGCGCATCGGTTCGTCAACGCCGTGTAATCCCGTTTCTATTTTCATCCTTCTTTTCCTTTTATCCTTTTACGCAGACCACCTGGCGCAGCGTGTGAACGATTTCCACCAGCGAGGACTGCGCCGCCATCACGGCATCAATGTCTTTGTAAGCCATAGGGATTTCATCTATGACGTCACGATCTTTGCGGCATTCAACGTGGGCCGTGGCGCGGATCTGATCGTCGAGAGTGAAACGATTTTTAGCGGCGGTGCGGCTCATGGTGCGCCCCGCACCGTGGCTGCACGAGCAGAAGCTCTCTTCATTGCCCAGGCCGCGCACGATAAAGCTTTTGGCACCCATTGAGCCGGGAATGATGCCCATCTCGCCCCTTTGCGCCGACACCGCGCCCTTGCGCGTAATCAGTACCTGCTGATTGAAATGCTTCTCTTTCTGCACATAGTTGTGATGGCAGTTCACCGCCTCTTGATGGGTGGCGAAAGGTTTAGTAATGGTGGCGGACAGCGCTGCCAGCACCCGATTCATCATGACCTCGCGGTTGTGGTGCGCATAATCCTGCGCCCAGCCTACCGCCTCCAGATAGTCGTCATAATGACGGCTGCCTTCCCGGAAATAGGCGAGATTGCGGTCGGGAAGGTGGGCAATATGCTGCTGCATATCTTTCTGCGCCAGCGCAATAAACAGGGTGCCGATCGCGTTGCCCACGCCACGCGAGCCACTGTGCAGCATGACCCAGACGCGATCGGCCTGGTCGAGGCAGATCTCGATAAAGTGGTTGCCTGTGCCGAGCGTTCCCAGATGCTGGTGATGATTGGTTTTCAGCAGCTGCGGATAGCGCTCCGTCAGGCGCGTAAACCGTCCGGCCAGTCGCGACCAGTGCGCATCGACGTCAGACGGCGTCTGGTGCCATGCGCCTTTATCCCGTTTGCTGCGGCTACTGCTGCGCCCGTGTGGCACGGCTTGCTCAATGGCGCTGCGCAGGCCCAGCAGGCTGTCAGGCAAATCGGCGGCGACCAGGGAGGTGCGCACCGCAATCATGCCGCAGCCGATATCGACGCCGACCGCCGCTGGAATAATGGCGCCCAGCGTCGGGATCACGCTGCCAATCGTAGAGCCTTTACCCAGATGCACATCAGGCATAACGGCCATATGTTTAAAAATAAACGGCATGCTGGCCGTCTTGAGCAGCTGCTGTTTAGCTTCAGGGTCGACAGGGACCCCTTGTGTCCACATTTTTATCGGCGCGCCCGCGCCAGACTGGAGCAGTTCAAACTGAATGTTCATCATTTTTCTCATCATTTGCTATCGGCGCGACGTAATAGATAGCGAATAGCGTGCCAGAGTGCGCAGCTGGCAAGAAATAAACCTAATCTCTTGTATTTAAAAGAGATGATTTTAAAAGGAAGATTTGCCAGACAGCGTGGAGGCGGATAATCTTATCTTTCTGGACAGGGATTTATACAGCAGGATAAAGTATGAAAAGGCGCGTTGTTATTGGCGTTCTGGGCACGCAGCTCGACAGGCGCGGCAAGCGCCAACATCGCTGGACGAAGTGGCGCCCTAGCGTCGCGTTATGTCAGCACGATGATCTGCCCGTCGACCGTTTTGAACTGCTGCATCAGCCGGGCGACCTGAGCCTGGCGCAGCGGCTGACAGAAGATATTGCCGCCGTCTCGCCGCACACAACGGTGATTCTGCATGAGGTGAGCCTTAACGATCCCTGGGATTTTGAAGAGGTGTACAGCGCGTTTCTCGATTTCGCTACCCGCTATGCTTTCGATACCGAGAACGAAGAGTATCTGGTGCACATCACCACCGGAACGCATGTGGCGCAGATTTGCTGGTTTTTGCTTACTGAAGCACACTACCTGCCAGCCAGTCTGTTACAGACCGGCCCGGGGCGGCAGGGAGAGGCCACGCCGCAGGGCGTCTATTCGGTTATCGATCTCGATTTGAGCCGCTATGCGACATTAACCAGCCGTTTTCAGCGCGAGCAGCAGAGCTCAGTCTCGTTTCTCAAATCGGGCATTGAAACGCGAAACCCCACCTTTAACGCGCTTATCGAACAGATTGAACGCGTTGCGCAACGATCGGGCGCCCCAGTGCTGCTAACCGGGCCAACGGGCGCGGGTAAATCCTTTCTGGCCGGGCGCATTTTCCAGCTGCGGCAGACACGGCATCAGGTGCAGGGAAAGTTTGTGGCGGTAAACTGCGCGACGCTGCGCGGGGATAACGCCATGTCTACGCTGTTTGGCCATGTGAAAGGCGCCTTTACCGGCGCGCTGGCAGCGCGCGCGGGTCTGCTGCGCGAGGCTGACGGCGGCATTCTGTTTCTGGATGAAATTGCCGAGCTGGGGCTGGATGAACAAGCCATGCTGCTGCGCGCGATTGAAGATAAATGCTTTTTTCCTTTTGGCGCAGACCGCGAAGTGAGCAGCGATTTTCAACTGATTGCCGGTACCCACCGGGATATGCGTCAGTGGGTCAGGGAAGGGCGCTTCCGGGAAGATCTCTACGCGCGTATCAATATGTGGACATTCCGGCTGCCGGGCCTCGCTGACCGGCGAGAGGATATTGAGCCTAACGTCGATTATGAACTGCAGCGCTTTATTCGCGACAATCGCAGCCAGATACGCTTCGACAAAGAGGCGCGCGCCCGCTACCTGCGCTTCGCCAGCTCAGAGGCCGCCGCCTGGCCCGGCAACTTTCGTGAGCTGGGGGCGAGCGTCGCGCGGATGGCCACGCTCGCTGAAAACGGTCGCATCACCGCAGCGCTGGTGGAGGAGGAGATTAACCGACTGCAAACCACATGGCAGCCCGCTGAGCAGATGCAGGCCACTCTGCCGGTTGAGCAGGCTATCGACCTGTTCGATCGCGCGCAGCTGGAAACGGTCATCGCCGTGTGCCGACGCTCAGCCTCGCTCTCGGAAGCCGGACGTGAGCTTTTCGCCCACTCCCGCCAGCAAAAAAAGCAGCCCAACGATGCGGATCGCTTGCGAAAATACCTCAAGCGTTTTGATTTAAGCTGGGAGGCGGTGCGGCAGAGATAATGCTACGCCTGCTGGGCCAGCAGCCCCGGCCGGCTGGCGGGGTACCAGCTCACCAGAAAATGCCGCAGATGATCGAGGCACCACTCCGCCTCGTCGCGCTGCTGGCAGTAGTACATCACCGTGATCTTTTCATACTCGCGTGCGCGCTGGCGCAGCGGCGACCAGCCCCAGTCCAGCACGCAGCGGGCGTAGTTGATCAACACGTCTGGCTGCATATCGTGCTGCGTCGCCTGCTCGCGCAGGTAGCGTCCGAACGCCTGGTCGAGCGTCAGCGTCTCTTGCCGATCGACCGGCAGATCGGGACGAAAGGCGAAATCGATAAAGCCGCATACCGCATCGGCGCGCTGCTGCCAGTCACAGGCCAGCGTCATAAACAGCCCATCCTGCAGATTAATCTCTTCCAGCAGACGCCGCAGGTTTGTTGACTGCGTCAGCACCGCAATCTCGTCGATACGCTCGGTCTGCAGTGTCAGATCGATGCCGCACGGGTTGAGAGAGCCGTCCTCGTTACGCGTGGCGGGAAAGGGGAAATCGATGTAGCCGTTGTTGTCCAGTCGCTTTTCCATGGAGGGTGAGCCTGCAGCCTGACGAGCCACGACAATAAACGATCTCGCCGCCGGACGCACGCCTAAGGGCACGTCCAGGTGATCATGGTGTCCTGGTATGGATTGATCAGGCGGAACTGCTTATCCGACAGCCGCTGGGCGTAGTAGCCTTCGGCCGTCACAGCCGAGGGAACATATTTGAAACGATCCAGCGACTGCAGTGTCCCACTCTGCACCTGAACGCCATCGCGGCTGACGGTAAAGGCGCTGACGAGGTCGAAAATCGTCGCCTGAGTCTGCCCCATCGGCTGGCCGTAGAGGGTAGTGACTTCGCCAGCGCACTCGACCCCTTTCGGGCCGGAGGCGCAGCCGGCAAGCAGCGTAATAAAAATGAAAACGGTGAGTCGCAACATATCCTGTACCTGCTTCAATCCCTGGTTATCCCGTGGCGCTGATTTTGACGCGTTGCGTCGCGGCTATTGTGATCATAGCAGGTCTGGCGCGGCGTCCCATTTGTAGTTCGATTAATAGTTAAGCGTTAAACGTGCCAGAGGGTGACTTGAGTAGCACATTAAAGGTATTCTTGCCATCTTTGCGCACCAGTTGGGCGATTTAAGGGAAACTGAATGAAAGAAGAAGAAGCCAGTCTAATGATTATCCGTCATGCGATCGAGAGGCTTGAAGCGGAAAAGAAGCAGCAGGTGATCTCCTGCGTGGCGGCCATCCGCGATGTTATGCAGGGATACGACGAAGAGGACGCCTCGCTGGCGTTAATGCTGGTCGCCGCCGAGGTTGCGGCGGAATAATCTTCAGCCCGGTGCTGCATGATGCGGCGCCGGGCGTTTAGCGGTTCATCTCACTCACCAGCCATCGGTGGATCACGCTGACAATCCACGCCTGCTGCGCGTCGTCCAGCGGCTGGTGAGCCGCGATGCCGTGCCACTTCGCCAGGCAGCCGCGACAGCAGGTCGCCGTAGCGTGCTGGGCAATAAACACCGGATGGCCGCGCATCGGCGTCTGCCTGCCGTCATTCTTCGGCTCCGCCTGCGCCAGACGCTGCGCGACAAAATCAGCCGCATGCCGATCGATCACCTCCGGCCCTTTCGCCAGACAATATTCACGCTCCTTCACGCCCAGATGAAAGCGCCGCCGAAACGGCGACTGCGCCAGCCGCTGAAACAGGGCATCCTGGCGGTCCATACAATCTCCTTTAGGAATCAATGCGTTTTAGGCCTCATCCTGGTTTCGCTTTGGCGAGGCTGTGCTAAACCTAAAGCGAACCCAGGAAGGAGGAAAGATGAAAAAAACAGTTATAGCAATCGGTATCCTGAGCGCGGGCCTGATGCTGGCCGGCTGCGCCAATGACCACGTGCTGCACACCAACGATGGCCGCACCATTGTAGCGCAGGGCAAGCCGAAGGTGGATGACGACACCGGTATGATCACCTACAAAGATGTCTACGGCAAAGAGCAGCAAATTAATCGCGACAGCATCAAAGATATGTCGCAGGTTGGGGAGTAACGACAGCTTTTGTCACACTTCGGCCCGCCCCGCGCGGGCCGTTCCACTTTTTCCCGCCGTCTGATGTGTTACTCTGAGAATTGTTAAACAAATCAGAGCATAACTTCGACGGAGCCCGAAAATGAAAGCCACTCTGTTCACGCTCGGCCTGCTGAGCTGCGCCATTGCGCCCGCCTGGAGCGAAACCCAGTTTCAGATCACCTGTCCCGGCCGTTCCACCATGACCATCTCACGCGCTGCCTATGGGCTGAGCACCTTGACCTGGCCGCAGCACCATTTTCAGATTGCCGCCGGCGAGCAGCACACCCGGCTACAGGGCGGCGACCGCGTCGCCATCACTCGCTTTCGCAACGGTGACCAGCTGATTGTCAATAAAGCGAGCGAGGAGACCTTCTTCGTTTACCGCGACAGCGACCGGCTGTTACCCTGTAGCCGCAGCGAAACGCGCGATGTCGATCAGCTGTCGCTGGAGCCTTACGACGATCGCGCCCACCCGCACTCCTGACCCGCTTTAGCCGGAGAGTCTATGCAACTGAACGTTACCGATGCGGTCACGCATCAGGATCTGGATGAAGTGCGCCTCGGCCTGAACGCCTTCAACAGTCGCTTTATCAATATCGATGAGATCAAAGCCATCGGGGTATTTGTCACCGACGAGCACGGCAAAAAACGGGCGGGGCTGACCGGTTCGACCACCGGCAACTGGCTGCGTATCGATATGCTGTGGGTCAGCGACGCGCTGCGCGGGCAGGGCGTCGGCACGCAGCTGATCAGGGCGGCGGAAGAGGAGGCACGCCGACGCGGCTGCCGCTACGCGCAGGTCGATACCGCCAGCTTTCAGGCGCGTCCGTTCTATGAAAAATTAGGCTACCGCCTGCGTTTCAGCCTGGATAACTATCCGCGTCACCATCAGCGCCACTATCTCAGCAAGAAGCTGTAGTCATAAAGGCGGCTGCTGGCGCATATCCAGCGGCTGCTGCTCCGCCTCGTCAATCGCCGCCAGCCAGCTTTGCAGCGTGACCTCGACCCAGGAAAGATGGCCGCGCGTGGTGCTCATCAGCACCACGTCGGGCCGCAGCGTGCGGTAAAACTCCAGCGACTGCCTGAGCTCGTGCGGATTGCTCTCCGCCACCAGTACCGTGATCCAGCGATGGTGATCGCGCGTCAGGGTGTCGCCGACAAACAGATAGCTGCGGCCAGGCGGTGAATGGTAAAGAAAGCTGCTGCTGCCAGGCGTGTGGCCCGGCGTCGGCAGCAGGTGGAAATCGCCGAAGTGCGTCTCCTGCTGGCTAAAGGTGTCGTCTGGCTCCACTACCCGGCTGACGGGGCCGAGAGAGCGGCTGTGGCAGTAGAGCGCGCTGTTAAAGCGCTGCTGGATCGCCACGGCGCCGGGTGCCGCTTCGTGCCAGTGGGTCAGGTAGTGGCGGATCACGCCGCCCTCGTCGGCCAGCACCTCGTGATCGAGCGGGTGCTCCACGCGGCCAATCAGCAGGTTGCCGCGCGGATGGCGCAGCATAAAGCCGTGCATCATTAAATCATTAACGGCATCTTCCGCCGGAAATTCCGGCGTGGAGATCCACAAATCGTCGTACAGCGGCTTCAATGGCGATCTCCCTGAGAACGGCTTAATGCTCGGGTAATACGGGATGGCCAGTGGCCTGCAGTTCGGCCTGATGGTTCGCCACGCGCAGACGGGCGCGCGCGCCGAGCGGCAGCGTGACGGTATCCGCATCGTGGCCGAAGGCCAGGTCGCTTATCACCGGCAGGCCGGTGACGTCGCGCAGATAGCGCCAGACGCTGGCGAAGTCAAACCCATTGTCGTAATCGCTGAGCGCGCTGCTGGTAAAGCTGCCGGTGATGATAGCGCGCTGCCGCGCCAGAATGCCGCTCTGCTGCAGCTGGATCAGCATGCGCTCGATGCGGAACGGATGCTCATTGACATCCTCGATCACCAGAATGCCGTCGTCGAACTGCGGCAGCCACGGGGTGCCGATCAGCGAGCAGATCATCGCCAGATTGCCGCCCCAGAGCGTGCCGTGCCATTCGCCGGCGTCCGGCGTCTCGCTGCGCCAGCCAACAGTGACTGTAGGCGAAGTCAGCGCCTGCCAGAAGTGCGTCAGGGTAAAATCAGATAAAACCTCCGCGCCGAAATTGCCGGCCAGCATCGGCGCGCTAAAGCTGATAAGGCCGGTCTGCGCCAGCAGGGCGAGCTGCAGCGCGGTGAAGTCGCTGTGGCCGCACAGCGCCAGCGGCTGATTCAGCAGGCGGCGCTGCAGCCCGACGTAATCGATCTGCGCCAGCAGGCGGCTGGCGCCGTAGCCGCCGCGCACCGCCAGCACGATATCGGGCAGCGTCTCAAGCTGCGCCAGCCGGTTGAATTCGGCGAGGCGTTCGGCGTCGGTGCCGGCGAAACGCTGAAAGCGGCGGCCGATGGTTTCCAGATTATCGACCTGATGGCCCGCCGCGCGCAGTCGTTCGACGCCGCGCCAGGCGGCAGGCTGGTTATGACAATATCCGGAGGGCGAAATGAGATGAACGGAACGAGAAATCATAAGGCTATTCCTGCGGTTAGCGGGCGATTAACGGGCCGATAATGACGAAAAGCGCGACGGAAGTCACTGCGCGACACGCTTTTTTACGCAATTAGGATAAACGGTAATTTTGCTGCGGCGCGCGCCAGGTATGATAGCCTGCGACCATACTGCATCAGGATGAAAAAATTGGTGAAATTTCGATACCTTGCCCTTTCTGTGCTGCTGCTGGCGGGCTGCGCCAGCGAACCCTCAAAACAGGTCGTTAAGCAACGCAATACGCCGCTTACTCAGGCGCCGCCGTCGAATATCAACGCCACCTGGGCGATGTTCACCGAAGATGCTGCCAGTCATTATGGCGTTGATGAGAAACTGCTCAGCGCCATTATCACTGTCGAATCGGGCGGTAATCCCGGCGTCGTCAGCCGCTCCAATGCGGTGGGACTGATGCAGATTAAAGCCGCCACGGCGGGCAGGGAAGTCTATCGCATGCAGGGGCGTCGCGGTCAGCCGTCGAACGCTGAACTGCGCGATCCGGCGAAAAATATCGATATCGGCGCCGCCTATATCAAAATCTTGCAGGAGTCGGCGCTCTCCGGCATTCGCGACCCGCTGACGCTGCGCTACGCCACCATCGTCTCCTACGCCAACGGCGCGGGCGCGCTGCTGCGCACCTTTTCCCGCGACCGCGACCGGGCTATCGCCATGATCAACGCCATGTCGCCGGACGAGTTCTACCAGCACGTGCAGAACAAGCATCCCGCCGCGCAGGCGCCGCGCTACCTGTGGAAGGTCACCACGGCGTACCGCACCATTTAACGGCTACTCCACCAGCAGCCGCGCGGTGGGGTAATCGACGATCAGCACGTTGACGTAGCCGCCGCGCAGCGCGCCGCGGATGGCGTGCGCCTTCTCTTTGCCACCCGCCAGCGCCACCACCTGCGGGCAGTTGCGCACCTGCGCCAGCTCCATGCCAATAACCGGATCCTCCTCCGGGCTCAGCACCGGTTCGCCCTGCGCGTCGAAGTAGTGCAGGCAGATATCGCCTACCGCGCCGCGCTGCGCCAGGGTGCGCAGCATCTCCTCGTCATAATAGTTGCCGGAGTTGCGCAGCAGCGCCGACGGCTCCAGATCGCCGATGCCGACGATAGCCAGATCCACCTGATCAAACTTCTCCAGCACCTCGGCAACGTCCGGGTTGGCCGCCAGCCGCTGGCGATCCTGCACCGAATGCTCGATCGACTGCGAGGGCAGCAGCCAGGAAGGGCAGTTCAGCAGCGCCGCGAGATTCTGCGTCAGAATCGTCGCCTGCACGTTGCCGTTGGCGCCGACGCCGCCCAGCAGCTGGATCACCCCTTTGCAGGCGGCGTTGAAGGGGTGCAGCGCATCCACCATGGCGCGGATGGTGCCGCTCCAGGAGGAGATGCCGATCAGCTCGTCGGCGCGCAGCCGCGTCTCCAGATAGTGCGCCGCCGCTGAGCCGATCGCCTGCTTGATCTGCGATGAGGAGGCGTTTTCCGGCACGTCGACCACAATCGCCTGCGGCAGCCCATAGGTCTGCTCGATCGCCTTCTCCAGCGCCGGAAAGATATTGGCGGGCGGCACGACGCTGATCTTCACCACGCCCTCTTTCACGCTGCGGTTGAGAATGCGTGAGACAAACGACTGCGATAACTTCAGCATCTGCGCGATATCTGACTGTTTCATCCCTTCGCTGTAGTAAAGCGTGGCAATCTTCACCATCAGCCGTTGCTCATCCTGTTTCGCCATTCATCCTTCCTCTCTGTGTCGGCCTGGTATTGTTAACCAGGATGGGGGAAATCACAACGCGGGACATTTTGTGATCCTTTTCGCTTTTTAAACAATCGGGGTTGCGCGCCCGCCTGAAGCAGGTGCATAGTCATCTTGCATATAAAATCGCAATTGAATATTTATTCAAGCGGAGAATAACTGATGAACGTACCTCTCGTCAAAATTACCCTACTGGCTTCACTGATGGCTCTCTCGACCGCCGCGCTTGCCGCCGATAAAGGCCTGCTGGCGATCATCACCCCGTCGCACGATAACCCCTTCTTTAAGGCGGAAGCGGACGGCGCGCTGGAAAAGGCTAAGGCGCTCGGCTACGCCACGCTGGTGGCGTCGCACGACGATGACGTGAACAAACAGAACCAGCTGATCGAAACCGCCATCGCGCGCAAAGCCAAAGCGATTATTCTCGATAACGCCGGGGCGGACGCCACCGTCGGCCCGGTGCAGAAAGCCAAAGATGCCGGCATTCCCACCTTTCTTATCGACCGCGAAATCAATAAAACCGGCATCGCCGTGGCGCAGATCGTCTCCAACAACTATCAGGGCGCGCAGCTCGGCGCAGAGAAGTTCGCCAAACTGCTGAACGGCAAAGGTAGCTACGTCGAGCTGCTGGGCAAAGAGTCCGACACCAACGCAGGCGTCCGTTCGCAGGGCTATCACGACGTGCTGGATGACTACCCCGACATGAAGATGGTGGCGCAGCAGAGCGCCAACTGGAGCCAGACCGAGGCGTTCAGCCGCATGGAGACCATCCTGCAGAAGAACCCCAACATCGTCGGCGTAATCTCCGGCAACGACACCATGGCGCTGGGCGCGGAGGCGGCGCTGAAGGCGGCGGGCAAAACCAACGTTATCGTGGTGGGCTTTGACGGCAGCGACTACACCCGCGACTCCATTCTTAACAAAGGCAACATCAAGGCGACGGTGCTGCAGCCGGGCTGGGCGCAGGCGCAGATGGCGGTCGAGCAGGCGGACTACTACCTGAAAAACGGCAAAGCGCAGAAAGAAGAGAAGCAGCTGATGGACTGCGTGCTGATTGACGACAGCAACGCGTCGAAGCTGAAAAACTTTAACCTGGCGAAGTGACCGGAGGCGGCATGAAACGGACTGGGGCCCTTCTGGCCATCACCCTGGCGTTCGCAGTAAGCGGCTGTACCGTGGTGGATCTCGACGCCAGCGGCAATCCGATCATGCCGAAAGATCCCCATGCGAAACCGAGCTACAGCAGCCAGACGCCGCAGCAGATCGCAGAGTCGAGCTGGCAGAGCCGGGTGCTCGACGCCGCGCAGCAGCGCGCCATGAGCTGGGCCGATATGGAGACCAAAAGCGAGACGGTGAAGGCGGGCGGCAGCGAAAGCGTCTTTGTGCGCGCCAGCGGTATGGTCGAGGCGGTGGACGAGAGCAACAGCCGCGAGCGCACCCTGACGCTGACCCTGAACGGCAAGCCGGTCAAAGTGAGCCTCGGGCCGGTGATCCGCAGCAACGCGCTGCGCGATGCGGCGGGTTTCCGCTTCGAGGAGTTCACCAATCAGGTGCAGTACGCGCAGCTGACGCGCGCGCTTAACCGCCACGCGGTGCAGCAGCTGCCGAAGGTCGACGCCAGCTGGGTCGGCAAACCGGCGCAGGCGCTGCTGGCGGTGGAGATGGGCCACGGCGTGGTCAACGACGTGATGGCGGTAGCGCTGAAGCAGGGAGGTGCGCCATGAGCGACGACATCATCCTGCAGGCCAGCAATATCACCATGCTCTTTCCCGGCACGCTGGCGCTGGACCGCGTCGACTACCGCGTCTGGCGCGGCAAGGTCAACGTGATTATCGGCGAAAACGGCGCGGGCAAATCGACCCTGATGAAAATCCTCGCCGGGGTGCAGCAGCCCACCAGCGGCGAGCTGTTCCTCAACGGCGAGAAGGTGGTGCTGAGCAGCACGCGCGCCGCCGCAAAGCTCGGTATCGGCATGGTGCATCAGGAGCTGAACCTGTTTGAAAACCTGTCGGTGGCGGAGAACATTTTTCTTGGCCGCGAGCTGCAGCGCGGCATTCGCCCCATTAACGAAGCGGAGCAGGAGCGCCGCGCCGCCGCGCTGATGGCGCGCCTTGACCAGCCGATTTCGCCGAAAGAGCCGGTCGGCAATCTCAAGGTCGGGCAGCAGCAGCTGGTGGAGATCGCCAAGGCGCTGGCGGAAGACGCCGATATTCTGATCCTCGACGAGCCCACCTCGGCGCTCAGCAAAACCGAAGTGGAGATCCTGTTCCGCGTCATCCGCGAGCTGACGCGACAGGGCGTCACCCTGATCTATATCTCGCATCGCCTCGAAGAGCTGATGGCGATCGGCGACGTGATCACCATTCTGCGCGACGGCCGCTTTCAGGCGGAAGCGCAGGTCAGCGATATCGATGTGCCCTGGATCGTGCGCGAAATGCTCGGCAGCGAGCCGATGAGCAACTTTCTGCCGGACGGACGCACCTTCGGCGCGGCGGTGCTGGAGGCGGAGCACATTACCTGCGTCAGCCCCAACGGCAACACCCTGGTGGACGACGTCACCTTTAACGTGCGCGCCGGGGAGATTGTCGGCATCTACGGGCTGATGGGCGCGGGGCGCACCGAACTCTTCGAGTGCCTGCTCGGCAGCGAACGCAACTACCTGGGCAAAATCTGGCTCGACAGCAAGCCGGTGCCGACGCGGCTGCCGCCCGCCGAGCGCATTCGTATGGGCATGAGCCTGGTGCCGGAAGATCGCAAGCGCGCCGGCATTTTCCCGGGCTCCTCGGTGGCGAGCAACCTCACCATCGCCAGCCTGTGGCGCCGCCTGACGCACCGCTTCGCCATTGCGCAGCAGGAGGAGCGCGCAGCGGTGACGCGCACCGTCGGTAATCTGGCGATCAAGATCTCCTCGCCGGAGGTGGCGATCAGCGCCCTGAGCGGCGGCAATCAGCAGAAGGTGGTGATTGGCCGCTCGCTGCTGACCAACCCGCGCCTGCTGCTGCTGGACGAACCAAGCCGCGGCATCGACGTCGGCGCCAAGGGGGAAGTGTTCCGCATGATGGTGCAGCTGTCGGAGCAGGGCATTGCGGTGCTCTTCTCCACCTCCGATCTGAAAGAGATCATGGCGGTGGCCGACCGCATCCTGGTGATGTCGGGCGGCAAACTTACGGCTGATATTCTGCGCGGCGACGCAGAAGAGTCAGCGCTGGTAAAAGCAAGCGCACAGGGGTTCTGAGCATGAAAGGCAATAACGCTATGACGATGGCAGTGCAACCGGCGAAGGCGTTCAACTCGCGCGAAAGCATTATCCTGCTGCTGCTGAAGCTGCGCACCTTTATCGCGCTGTTTTTGATTGTCGGCTTCTTCGCCATCACCGTGCCGGACTTTCTCGCGCTCGGCAGCCTGGTGATTATGGTGAAGCATATCGCCATCAACGCCTTTCTGGCGCTGGGCATTACCTTCGTGATTATCACCGCCGGTATCGACCTCTCGATCGGCGCGACGCTGGGGCTGTGCGGCATGATCGCCGGCTGGCTGATCACCAAAGGGATCGTGCTGCCGATGTTCGGCATCGCCATCTTTCCCAGCGTCTGGGTAATTGTGCCGCTGGTGCTGCTGGTGGGCGGCGTGATTGGCGCGGCCAACGGCTGGATCATCACCCGCTACAACGTCGCCCCCTTTATCTGCACGCTCGGCACCATGTATATCCTGCGCGGCGCGGCGATGCTCACCTCGGGCGGCGAAACCTTCCCCGGCTTGCAGGGCAATCCGCTGCTCGGCAACACTGGCTTCGACCGCATCGGCGCCGGATCGCTGCTCGGCCTGCCGTACGCCATCTGGATGATGATCGTGCTGGCGCTGGCGATCGCCTATATCGCTCGTCGCCTGCCGTTCGGCCGCCAGGTCTACGCCATCGGCGACAACGAGCGCGCCGCGGAGCTCTCCGGCGTCAAAGTGAAGCAGGTGAAAATCTGGGTCTACACGCTCTCCGGCTTCTGCGCGGCGATAGCGGGCATCGTGGTGTCGTCGCAGCTGGTCGCCAGTCATCCGGCTAACGGCACCTCGTTCGAGATGAACGCCATTGCGGCGGTAGTGCTGGGCGGCACGTCGCTGGCAGGCGGACGCGGCACCATTCTCGGCACCCTGGTCGGCGCCTTTGTTATCGGCTTTCTCGCCGACGGCCTGATCATGATGGGGGTCAGCGAATTCTGGCAGATGGTGATCAAGGGCATCGTGATTATCATCGCCGTCATCATCGACCAGATGCAAAACCGCATGCAGCAGAAGGCGGCGGTGGTGGCGCAGAAGGCGCTGATCGAGGAGGGCGCAGAGGCAAAAAGTTAATCGGTGGCGGTGCAGGCGGGTGGTTTTGCTGCACCCCCTTTTTTTACCCCTTACGAATATATATTCGAGTGTGATTTTTAATTCAGAGGTGATGTATGAATCCTTTCAAACTTCCGGTCGACGAACTGCAGCGTAAGGCGCGCGCCGTGCGCCGCCGCATTATCCAGCTTAATGCAGGCAGCCCGGCCGGCGGCCATACCGGCGCAGATCTGTCCCAGGCGGATATTTTAACCGCGCTCTACTTCCGCATTCTCAACTGCGCGCCGGACCGCACCGAGGATCCGCAGCGCGACATCTATATCCAGTCCAAAGGCCATGCGGTCGGCGGTTACTACTGCGTGCTGGCGGAGGCGGGCTATTTTCCGGTCGACTGGCTGCCCACCTACCAGCATGCGGATTCGCCTCTGCCGGGCCATCCGGTGCGGCAGAAAACCCCAGGCGTGGAGCTGAATACCGGCGCGCTCGGCCACGGCCTGCCGGTCGCGGTGGGGCTGGCGCTGGCGGCGAAAAAAGATGGCAGCAAGCGGCGCATCTTTGTGGTGACCGGCGACGGCGAGCTGGCGGAGGGCAGCAACTGGGAGGCGGCGCTGGTCGCTGCGCACTACGGCCTCGACAACCTGATCATTATCAACGACAAGAATAAGCTGCAGCTGGCGGGCGCGACGCGCGACATCATGAACACCGACCCGCTGCCGGAAAAATGGCGCGCCTTCGGCCTGGAGGTGACGGAGTGCAACGGCAACGATATGGCGCAGGTGGTCGACACCCTTGAAAGCCTGCCGCAGAACGGCAAGCCGCAGGTCATCGTGGCGCATACCGAAAAAGGCTATGGCGTCTCTTTTATTCAGAGTAAAGCGGAGTGGCATCACCGCGTGCCAAAAGGCGAAGAGATCGAACTGGCACTGGAGGAACTGAAAGATGAGTAACGCACAACATTTAGCCAGCGTAATGGTGACCGCCTTTATCGACGCGGTGAATCGCGGCGTGGATCTGGTGCCGGTGGTGGCGGACTCCACCTCAACCGCAAAAATTGCGCCCTTTATCAAAGCCTTTCCCGACCGGCTAGTGAACGTCGGCATCGCCGAGCAGACGCTGGTCGGCACCGCCGCCGGGCTGGCGCTGGGCGGTAAGATCGCCGTGACCTGCAACGCCGCGCCGTTCCTGGTGTCGCGCGCCAACGAGCAGGTCAAGGTCGACGTATGCTACAACAACACCAACGTGAAGCTCTTCGGCCTTAATGCCGGCGCCAGCTACGGTCCGCTCGCCAGCACCCACCACAGCATCGACGATATCGCGGTGATGCGCGGCTTCGGCAACATCGAAATTTACGCGCCCGCCTGTCCGCTGGAGTGTCGCCAGATCATCGACTATGCGCTTGAGCACGTTGGCCCGGTCTATATCCGCCTGGACGGCAAAGATCTGCCGCAGCTCCACAGCGAGGATTACCGCTTCGAACCGGGTAAAATCGACCAGCTGCGCGAAGGCAAGGATATCGCGCTGGTGGCGATGGGCTCGACGGTGCATGAGATCGTTCACGCGGCGGAGCAGCTGGCGGAGAAAGGGATCTCGGCGGGTGTGATCAGCGTTCCATCCATCAGACCCTGCGATACCCAACAGCTGCGCAACCTGCTAAATCACTATCCAGCCGTTATCAGCGTGGAAGAGCACAACGTTAACGGCGGCGTCGGCAGTCTGGTGGCTGAAGTGCTGGCGGAAGGGGGCTGCGCCATTCCGCTGCTGCGCCTGGGCATCCCGGACGGTCAGTACGCCATCGCGGGCGATCGCGCCTCCATGCGCGCCTGTCACGGCATCGACGCCGCAAGCGTCGTCAACAGCGCAGTGCGCATTTGCGCGGGAGCCTGACCATGGAAGACGCCCTTATTCTGGCGATTGACGAAGGCACCACCAATGCCAAGGCGATCGCCGTCAGTCGCCAGGGCCGCGTGGTGGCGCGCGGCAGTCAGCCGCTGACGCTGTCGCATCCGCAGCCGGGGCTGGCGGAGCAGGACCCGCTCGCTATCTGGCAGGCGGTGAAGCAGGCGGTGGCCGACTGCCTGGCGCAGTGCGATGGCGCGCCGGTGGCGGCGGTGGCGATCAGCAATCAGCGCGAGTCGGTGCTGATCTGGCAGCGGCGCGACGGCAAGCCGCTCACGCCGCTGGTGAGCTGGCAGGATCGTCGCTCGGAAGCCTTTTGCCGCGATCTGCGCGCCGCGGGCAACGCCTCGCGCATCACCGGGCTGACCGGGCTGGCGGTGGATCCGATGTTCCCGGCGGCGAAGCTCACCGGCATGCTGGCGGCGATCCCGGACGGCGCGGCGCGTGCGGCGGCGGGCGAACTCTGCATCGGCACGGTCGACAGCTGGCTTGCCTGGCAGCTCAGCGCGGGCGAGGTGTTCATTACCGATCACGCCAACGCCGCGCGCACTCAGCTCTATAGTCTGCACAGCGGCGGCTGGGACGATGAGCTGCTGCGTCTGTTTCAGCTGCCGCGCGCCGCGCTGCCGACTATCGTGCCGTCGGCCAGCGCACAGGGCGCGGTGGCGATTAGCGATATTCCCGGCCTGGCGCCGGGCACGCCGATTCTGGCGCGCATCGGCGATTCCCATGCGGCGCTGCAGGCGCAGCGGCGCGGCGACGAAGAGGTGGTGAAGGCGACCTACGGCACCGGCTCGTCGCTGATGATGTCGATGGCGACGCCGCTGCTGACCGATAACGGCCTGAGCACCACCGTTGCCTGGCACGACGGCGCGCTGCGCTTCGCCTTCGAGGGCAATATCACCCATACCGGCTCCGGCGCGGCCTGGCTGGGCAGGATGCTCGGCATTCAGGACCCGCGCGAGCTGACCGCGCTGGCACGCACCGCCGACAGCAATCAGGGCGTCTATTTTGTGCCGGCGCTTTCCGGGCTGGGCGCCCCCTGGTGGGATCTGCAGGCGCGCGGCATGGTGTGCGGCCTGACCGGCGCCGCCACGCCTGCGGTGCTGGCGCGCGTGGCGCTGGAGTCGATTGTCTATCAGATCGCGGACGTCTTTTTCGCCATGGAGCAGGCGAGCGGCCAGCGGCTGTCTGCGCTCTGCGTGGACGGCAGCGCGACCGCCAACGACTGGCTGATGCAGCTGCAGGCGGACCTCTTACAGCGCCCGCTGCTGCGTGCCCCCACGGCGGAGGTTTCCGCGCTCGGCGCGGCGCTGCTGGCGGGCAAGGTGCTGGGCTGGTGGCAGCAGGGCAGCGAGATGCAGGCGCTGCAGGGCGGCACGCGCGTCGAGCCGCGCCGCGAGCAGGCGCAGGCGATGCAGGAGAGCTATCAGGGCTGGGTAGAGGCGGTGGCGCGCTGCCGGTTTCAGCCTACTCAATAATGGCTTTATGACGCCTGAAACGTCAGAAATGGCTCATCACGCCTCAAACAGCCGCACCATAGCCAAAGGGAAAGGGCGTTTCGCCCGAAGAGCAAAGCGTCGCGGGCCAGGGATGGCCCGCGACGAGGCGCAGGGATGCTTTATGCCGTCTTTGCGATCGGGCGAAATGCCCTTGACCCATCGCGAAACTCAAAGCGGCGGGTACTGGCAAATTACGCCCGCCGCGCCTCTTCCTCGTCGTTCTCCGCGCGCAGCATCTCCACTGGCGGAATGCGGCCGCCGCTGAACTCCACCTGACGGATCGGGAAGGCGAAGCGCACATCGCGCTGCTCCAGCGCCGCCATCAGCTGCAGGTTAATCTCCTGCTGGATATCCATATATTTGTTGTAGTCGGCGTCGAGCACAAAATAGACCACCTCAAAGGTCAGCTTCGAATCCTCAAACGCGAAAAAATGCGCGCGGTCGAAGCGGGTCAGCTCAATGCCCTGAATAATCGACTTCACCAGATCGCTCACCTCGCGCACCTGCGCCGAAGGCGTGCCGTAGCTCAGGCCGAAGCGAAACACGATGCGCCGCTGCTGCATGCGCTTGTAGTTGTGGATGGTCTGCTGCAGCAGAATGGTATTGGAGCAGACAATCTGCTCGCCGCTCAGGCTGCGCAGGCGCGTGGTCTTCAGGCCGATATGCTCGATAGAGCCGGCAATATCGCCAAACACAATAAAATCGCCGTGCTCGAAAGGTTTGTCGAAGCCGATCGCCAGCGAGGCGAAAACGTCGCTCAGCACCGTCTGAATCGCCAGCGCGATGGCGATACCGCCCACGCCGAGACTCGCCACCAGCGCGGTAATATTGATGCCCATATTCGACAGAATGGCGAGCAGCATCATTACCCACACCACCACGCGCAGCAGAATACCGAGGATCACCGTGGTCACCGGATTGCGCACGTGCACCGGATCGCGCAGCAGATTATGCAGCCACAGCCGGATGCCACAGTCGATCCACATGGCTAACTGCACGGCGAACGCGAGGAACCAGCCGTGAGAAATAAAGCCGTCCCAGCTGGCGGGCACGTCGACGAAACGCAGGGCGATCAGCAGCGAAAATATCAGCAGCAGCAGCTGGCTGGTGCTGCGCAGGATCTCCACCAGAATTGAGGTGAAGCGCACGTGGCGCTGCTCGCTGTAGCGCGCGATGCGGCCAGAGATAAAGCGGATGGCGCTGCGCAGCAGCCAGTAGATCACCAGCGTGCCCGCGACCACGATAGCGCTATTGATCCAGAAAGTTTGATTCAGAAAAAGACGTTGAAAATAGCCAGATGAGAGCCAGTTTTCCATTGGGGAGTTTCTCCTTGCTGGGAGCCGGTTTAAAAAAGAGAGCAAGGAGAAGCATAGCCTGGATGCGTCAGGAGGCGGCGCAAATCACTGAATAATTACTGAAATCGATTCGCTTTGTCGCGCGCAAGGCGCTCAAGGGCGAAAATAACCTGCTGCAGCTGACGCTCCTGCAGCGGCTCGATGGCGGTAAAACGGAAGCTGAGACGTGGGGTCACGCGCGTTTCGTTTTTACTGGTCACCACGCTGCGCTCGCCGATATGCAGCAGCTGCGCGCCGACCTCGAACTGGCCATATTCGCCCAGCTCGACGCGCAGCTTGTTAAACTTGTCGCCGCTGCTCAGCCCCTCCGGCAGCGCCTCGTCCACCAGCACGCCGATGCCGCCCAGCGACAAATCCTGCAGGCGAAAACGCACCTTCTGGCCGTCAGGCCACTCGCTGTGACAGTAAAAGATCGGATCGAGCGGCGCAGAGATACGGAAAAACTCACGGCGCTGTATCTGCCACAGCAGGTCGGGCAGCGGCGCGCTAAAGGCGGGCAGCCCCTCGAAGGTGGTTCTCTCCAGCGACGCGAGGCTGAACTCGACCTTGGCGCCGTAGGTTTCAGCGAAGATGTTCACATCATCACAGGAAAGCACATACTCGTTGTCGAGATTATTGCTGCCGAGGTCGAAAACGATGCGATCCTCGTCGGCATCCAGCATACGGCTGATAAACTGTCCGCGCGAAAAAGTGACCATTAAAGGCGTCTGAAACCGTAGCAAATCCTTTATCACGCCGAGAACCGCCAGCGTGCCACGTTTGAGATACTGTTCTTTGTCGGCGTCTTTCACTTACTGGCTCCAAAACAGGGTAAATTAACTGTTATCTAATGCTTTATTCTCTCTCCGTTATCGGCGGTGGGGATAAAAGCTTTACGTTTTAAGTCAATTTTTGTCGCGGTTTAGCCTGCATTCCATGATTTCCTGTCTATACTTAGCCCTGTAATTCTCCTGATTAATCAGGCGGTCACAACCTAAACAATAAGCAAGGAGTCGTAGATGGGTATCATTTCATGGATCATCTTTGGTTTAATCGCCGGTATTCTCGCTAAATGGATCATGCCTGGTAAAGATGGCGGCGGTTTTATCGTAACCGTTATTCTGGGTATCATCGGTGCGGTAGTCGGCGGTTGGATCAGTACCCTGTTTGGCTTCGGCCGAGTAGACGGCTTTAACTTCGGCAGCTTTGTGGTGGCGGTCATCGGCGCCCTGGTCGTGCTGTTTATCTACCGTAAAGTCCGTAGCTAATACGCATAGCCTAAGAACTGCAACGGGACGACATGGTCGTCCCGTTTTACTCTCCCCGCTAGAAATCGTATCCCACCGACACCAGCAGCGAACGCTCCGCGCCCCAGTAGCAGTAGCCCGTGCCGTAACAGGCCGCCACATAGTGACGATCGGTCAGGTTATTCGCGTTGACCTGGAGCCACGCGCCGCGCAGCGCGCTGTTCCAGACGCCGAGATCGGCGCGCACCGAGGCGTCGAACAGCGTCACCGACGGCACGCGTCGGCTGTTCTCATTGTCCGCCCACTGTTTGCCGATATAGCGCACGCCCGCGCCCGCGCTGATGCCGCCGTCAAACTGATAGTGGCCCCAGAACGATGCCATGCTGTTCGGCGTGACGTAAGGCGTGTGGCCATCATTGCCGTCTACCGTCTCTTTATAGCGCAGGTGGTTAAGCGTATAGCCCGCCACCGTGCTCAGGCGCGGCGTCAGCTGATTGCGCGCCTCCAGCTCGATGCCTTGCGAATGCACTTTGCCGGTCGGCGTGTAGGTGGAGTCGACGATATTGCGCGTGGCGACATCCTTCTGCGTCAGATCGTAGAGCGCCAGGGTATAGAGATCGCGCGTGCCTGCCGGCTGATATTTTACGCCCGTCTCATACTGTTCCGAGGTGGTCGGCTTCAGCAGGTTGCCGTCGGTGCCGGTTAGCGCGGTCGGCGTGATCGCCTGGCTGTAGCTCACGTAGGGCGAGAGGCCGTTGTCGAAGGCGTAGAGCAGCGCCGCGCGCCCGCTGACGTGATCGTCCTGCCGGCGCGCCGTGCCGCTGTTGTCGGCGACGATGCGGTCGTAGCGGCCGGAGAGATCGAGATGCCAGCGATCCCACCTCATTTCATCCTGCAGGTAGAGGCCGGTCTGGTAGTAGCGGCGCGTCTTGCGCGTCCAGCTATAGTCCGGCATCGGCGCGAGCGCCTCACCGGTATCGGCGTTGAGCGCGCTGGCTGCGCCGCCCGCGTCGCTTAAATCATTTTTATAGCGATGATATTCGGCGCCGAGCGACAGGCGGTGCGCCAGCTCGCCGGTGTCGAACTCCGCCGTGACGCGGTTATCCGTCGCCCACGCGGAAAGCGACGAGCGTTCGCCGGAGTAGTAGCGATTCAGGATAGTGCTGCCGGGCGCCTGCCAGCCGACCTGATAAACCTGGTCGAGATCGACGCTGGAGTGGCTGTAGCTGCCGGTCGAGGAAAACGACCAGACGTCGCTAAAGCGGTGCTGGAAATCGTAGCTGTAGATCTGTTCGCGCCGCTTGAACTGGTCAAGGGAGGGATCGCCATCGTAAAAACCGGTGCTGAGTTTCGCGCCGTTGTGGGCGCTAAGCGCGCCGTCTCCCGGCACCGAGCCGTGGTAGCCGCCTGACGGATCTTTTTGCAGATAGGCGCGCAGCAGCAGCTGCGTATCTTCCGTAGGCTGCCACAGCAGCTGCGGCATCAGCGCGTACTTCTCCTCGCGCGTGTGGTCATACTGGGTATCGCTGTTGCGCGTCATGCCGGTCAGGCGAAACGCCCACTCGTTGTTAATGGCGTTGGTGTAGTCGAAGGCCGCGCCGCGCGTATCCTGACTGCCCGCCGTCAGCCGGAAGTGGCCCGCCTCGCTGAACTGCGGGCGGCGCGTCGTCTGGTTCACCAGCCCGCCCGGCACCGTCTGGCCGTACAGCGCAGAGGAGGGACCTTTTATCACGTCGACGCGCTCCAGAAACCAGGGATCGACCTGCAACACGTTATAGCTGCCGCCATCGCTCATCAGGCGCAGGCCGTCGAGGAAGGTATTATCCACGTCGCCGCCGTGGAAGCCGCGCAGCGAAACGGTGTCGTAGCGGGTCGCCGCGCCGCCAAAGTTGGAGAACACCCCTGGCGTATAGTTCAGCACCTGGTTGAGATCGATTGCGCCCTGATCGTCGATCTGCTGGCGAGTAATCACCGAAACTGACTGCGGCGTGGTGAGCAGCGGGCGATCGCTTTTGGTGGCACCTACGCTGGTGGTGGCGAGATAGCCCTGCGTCGGGCCGTCGGCGCGCTCCTGTGGCGAGGCGGTCACCGTCAGCGTGTCGGCCGCCAGGCTGGCGGCGGGCAGAGCAATCGCCAGCGCGCAGAGCAGCGCACAGCGGTGAGGGGGAAACGGCAGCGTCATGTCCTGTCCTTGTTCGGTCCGCCCTCAGCAGGCGGCACATGTTGATAAAGCGTCTCATAATCAGAGTGAGAATTATTATCGATATGTGAAAAGTGTTTCAAGGTTTGTTGTACAGGAACAGGTAAAAAAGAGAACGAAGGGCCGAGAGCAGCCCTTCGTCTGGGGGGAGGTTACTTCGCTGTCGCCGCGGTCTGAGGAATATCCTGCGCGCTGTTGCAGGTTTTCTCTTTCGGACAGTATTTATCAAGCAGCATCAGCGTCACGCCGTTGGTCCAGCCGAAGCCGTCCTGCAGCGGATATTCGCCGCCGCCGCCGCCGCCGAGATTCGGCCCATCGACCACATATTTCTCAACCAGCTTATGCTCTTTGTCGTAGGTGGTCTGAACGTTCTGCAGGAAGCGCATGCCGACCTGCTGCGCCAGCTGCGGCTTGTTGTAGTGCTCCAGACCTTCTACCGCCACCCACTGCAGCGGCGCCCAGCCGTTAGGGGCATCCCACTGCTGGCCATTGTTCACGGTGGTGGTGAGCAGACCGCCCGCTTTCAGCAGCTGTTTCTCTACCGCCGAGGCGGTGCGGTCGGCCTGTTTGTCGCTGGCCAGCTGCATATAGAGCGGGAAGAGCGCTGCGGCGGTCAGCTGCGGGCTGGCCTGGCGCGTTTTGCTGTCGTAGTCGGCGTACCAGCCCTGCTTCTCATCCCACAGGTAGCGGTTGACCGCCGCCTGGCGCTTCTCCGCCCGATCGGCGAACTGCTTCGCCTTATCCTGCTGCTTATCGAGGCGATACGCTTTGGCCAGCGTCTGTTCCAGATGGAACATCAGGCTGTTGAGGTCCACCGGTGCCAGCTGAGTGGTGCGGATTGAGGCGAGATTATGCGCGTCGCTGAACCAGCGCGAGCTAAAATCCCAGCCGGACGCGGCGCCGGCACGCAGATCGCGATAGAGTTCGCCTTTGTCGCGCTGCGGCGCTTTCTTCGCGGTTTTGACGTCATCCAGCCAGGATTCGGTGCGCGGCGCGTCGCGGGCGTCCCAGTAGCGGTTAAGCACGGTGCCGTCCGCCAGCTTCATCACGCGCTTGCTCGCCTGACCAGCGGCGACGCTATCGCTGTCCGCCATCCAGTAGTCATACTCTTTCTGCAGCTGCGGCAGGTATTTGGTGTAGGCCGCGTCGCCTGCGTGTGTTGCCAGCAGATCAACCATCAGGCTAAAAAACGGCGGCTGCGAGCGGCTGAGGTAGTAGCTGCGGTTACCGTTGGGAATATGACCGTAGGTATCCAGCTCCCAGGCGAAGTTATCCACCATATCCTGCACGCGATCCCAGTGGCCACTTTCAGCCAGACCGAGCATGGTGAAATAGCTGTCCCAGTAGTAAACCTCGCGGAAGCGGCCGCCCGGCACCACATAGGGTTTCGGCAGCGGCAGCAGCGAATCGTAGCGCCCGGCGCTTTTGGCGGTGCGCGTCAGCACTGGCCACAGGCCGTCAATATGTGCGCGCAGGCTCTGACCGGCGGGCGGCACATATTTTTCGCCCGCGGCGGGCAGGGTAAAGTTGCTGTCGACAAAGCGCTTCAGATCGAAGTTGCGCTGATTTTTTTGCATCTGCCAGTCTGCCAGAATCGACGCGGGATCGAACTTCGGCACCGCGTCGGCGAAGGTTTTCTGGTCGGGATAGAACTGCGCCTGCTGCACCGCGTTAAACAACGGACCCAGCCGAACATCTGGCGGCTGCGGCTGGCTGCTGAGCATACGTGAGTTATCCTCTGCGTGCGCCGTCAGCGCAGGCAGACCCAGCAGCAGCGTCAGCAGCACTGGCGCGACGCCCTGACGCCCGACAGGCGCGGTTACGACAGTTTTCTTCATCGGTTTTTCTCCTTGTCCGAAAGGCGGCCGCGCGTAACGCATTGACCACTCAAACAACTTTAGTCGCAATCTGACAACGTGGCGCGGCGACGCTGCGGAAATGTGAAGCAGACCAGGCGTAAGCGTGAGGGCGGAGAGGTGGTTTTTGCTTGCCCTGGCGGCGCTTTTGCCGGAGGCTGAGGGCAAAAAAATGAGGATAAAGATGGATATTATCTGGTATCACCCGACGCAGGACGGCGAAATCTGGCTGTCGGGCCTGCGGCGGCGTCTGCCGCAGGCGCAGGTGCGGCGCTGGCAGCCCGGTGACGAGGCACCCGCCGATTACGCTATTCTGTGGCAGCCGCCGCGCGAGATGCTGGCGCATCGCGCCGGACTGCGGGGCGTATTCGTGATGGGCGCGGGCGTAGACGATATGCTCACCCGGCTGGCGCGCTATCCCGATATGCTGCCGCCGTCGGTGCCGCTTGTCCGCCTGGAGGATAGCGGTATGGCGCGGCAGATGCAGGAGTATGCGCTCTGCTGCGTGCTGGGCTGGTTCCGCCGCTTCGACGACTACGCCAGACAGCAGCAGCAGGCGCAGTGGCACCCTCTGCCGCCGACGACGCGCGAGAGGTTCAGCATCGGCGTGCTCGGCGCGGGCGTGCTGGGGCAGAGCGTGATCGAGGCGCTGCGACCCTGGGGCTTTCCGCTGCGCGTCTGGAGCCGAACGCCGAAGCGCCTCCCGGGCGTCGAGAGCTTTGCCGGACGCGAAAGCCTTGACGACTTTCTGCGCGGCGCGCAGGTAGCGATCAATCTCCTGCCCACCACGCCGGAAACCCTCAACCTGTTTGACGCGCGCACCCTGAGCCAGCTGCCGCAGCACGCCTGCTTCCTCAATATGGCGCGCGGCGCGCAGGTGGTGGAGGCGGATCTGCTGGCGGCGCTGGAGAGCGGGCAGCTGCGCGCTGCCGCGCTCGATGTGTTTCAGCAGGAGCCGCTGCCGCAGGAGCATCCGCTGTGGCGTCATCCGCGCGTCACCATCACCCCGCATATTGCGGCATTGACCCTGGCAGATGAGGCGATGGACACCATTACCCGCGCCATCCGCGCCATCGAGGCGGGCGAACGGCCCTCAGGCTACGTCGATCGCCAGCGCGGCTATTGAATTCCGGTTAACTGACTGGCCGTTCGAGCGGACGGCAGAGAGGAGAAAATAATGTACCCCGTTGATTTGCATATGCATACCGTCGCCAGCACCCACGCCTACAGCACGCTGCACGACTACGTCGCGCAGGCGAAAAATAACGGCATCAGGCTGTTCGCCATTACCGACCACGGCCCCGACATGGCCGACGCGCCGCACTACTGGCACTTCGTCAATATGAAAATCTGGCCGCGCGTCATCGACGGCGTCGGCATTTTGCGCGGTATCGAAGCCAATATTAAAAATCAGCAGGGCGAAATCGACTGCTCCGGCCCGATGCTCGGCTCGCTGGATTTGATTATCGCCGGCTTTCACGAGCCGGTTTATGCGCCGCGCGACAAGAGCCATCACACCGATGCGATGATCGCCACCATGGCGAACGGCGTGGCGCATATCATCAGCCATCCGGGCAACCCGAAGTTTCCGGTGGATATCCGTGCCGTCGCCGAAGCGGCCGCGCACTACAACGTGGCGCTGGAGATCAACAACTCCTCTTTTACCACCTCACGTCCCGGCAGCGAGCCGAACTGCCGCGCCATCGCCGAAGCGGTGCGCGACGCGGGCGGTAAACTGGCGTTTGGCTCCGATTCCCACACCGCGTTTACGCTGGGCGACTTCGAGCACTGCCTGCGCATCACGCGCGCAGTGGATTTTCCCGAGGATCGCGTGTTAAATGTCACGCCGCGCCGCCTGCTCGATTTTCTGGAGCAGCGCACCGGCAAGCAGATTGCCGAACTGGCGGATTTCTAACCCTTACTGCAAGGGCGTTACGTTCGGCAGAGAGGCAAGATCAGGCAAAAGGGCGATGGGAATAAAGGGGTGGTCAGTGCTGCTGTGATTGTCTGAGTACCCCCAGGGCAAGCCTGATAAGCGGTGCAGGAAGGCGTTTGAGGAAGAGTGATGCTTTGTTGGTATTATGACTGGTAAAGGTGAGATTCAAAGCCAATGACATAAATTTGGAAAGTAGAAGAGGGGATACCATAGGGTATCCCTATCCAAAAAAAGAAAAGTTACACTGAGATATAAAAATATCTGACGTGCCAGTTTTTTATCGGTAGTCCTGAGAAATGTTGCAGTTGTAAGGCTAAGGCCAGGTGAAAATTATTTTTCACATTTATGTAAATTAATAACGCCATCTTCAGCATAAGACTGCACAAAATCGGGATCGTTGGTCCAAAAATATTTCATTTTCTTATCATCGTAAAAGCCTTTCCAGTGCAACTTGCCATGTTGATTGATAATACTGAGTTCTGCAACTGGTTTTATGAGGCTTATATTTCTCCAGTCGAGATTCATACCTCCTCTACCGAGGTCTGCAACACCATCATAAAAAATATTAAAATTATTATTATCGACTTCTTTTAAGTGAAAGTTAATAACTATTTGATTGTCATTAACAATAAGTGTATTAGGCTTATTATTAATCTCTATAGAGAAGCCTTTTTCGTCACACGTGGTACCCCACAACCCCAAGCCTGAGCTGGCATGTGTTGCCATAGAAATGAATAATAGAAAAATTGTCCAGCGTTTCATTGTATAGACTCCGCAATGGTTGAAATAAATCCAATATCAAGATGAAGGTCTGACCGTCCTGCTAGTTCTTCCTCAAGGTAATGGTTGTACAATGAAAGTGCTTCTTGTTCTGATTTTGCAGGCTGTCCATATCTACCCGGAGGAAGGCTCGCCCACTCGTAGCTCAGTATATCTAACGCCCCTTCAATATCACCAGACATGATTTTGTCTAAAGCGTGTTTTCTTTTATATTTAAAAATCAAAACACAAAATTCATCCTGGGATTTAGGTGTAAAATCAGTAATGTCCCTATCGGCCCGACGAGAAACCATTGTGGGATCACTCCAGGTATATCCCATTACCTGGTATGCTCCTGCTGCTGATGAGGTTAGATTGCCCCTTGTAATAGAAATCTGCGGGTGATTGCTAAAGTTTTTATGGTAATCACTAATGAACGACTGTCCACCGAACAAAGTTTCATAGCCAGATTCACCAACAGTTCCTTCTCCAACTCGAAGCATACGCATGAATGCTCTTACCCTTGCTTCTGCGAGAGACAGTGCAGAAAACTTTATCGCGTCCAAAAACACAACCGGGTGCATATGCCAGACAGATTCACCACTGCTAAACGCTGCCACTTGTTTCATCCATTCCATATTGTCAAACCACTGGCGCACATACTCCACATACAGGGGATCGATGCGTTGCAGAAAGGTTTTCCAGCGATGATGCTGACTGCCGCCAAACCATTCACTGTCATGTTTCACTATCATCCGCGCCGCGATATCCCTTACATCCATCTCCGGAAAGTGGACCGCGTGATACAGCTCCGCCCCGGACAGGTCGCCACTGTTGTCACCGTCCATTTTTCGGAGGATAGCCTTATACCAGGTGGAAACCTGTTTTTCCTGAATGCTGCGTTCAGGCCTCACCCACTCCGCAAGGTGCGTAAATGCTGATTTTATCCAGCCCTCACGCAGGGATTGTGTCATGTCAGCCGTAGGTGGTTCTTCAAAAGCCGAGAAACCGAGCTTTATCAGATCGTACTGAGCAATGTCTGCATCCACATCCGCCTCACTCAGCCAGGCACCTTCCTCGATCTCAAACCAGCGTTTCCCGCTGTTGTCGTTGAACGAATGGCATTTTTCCTGCGGCATGATTTTGTGAATATCTTTTTTTACCTGTACGGCTGTACGGCTGTACGGCTGTACGGATAAACGTGTCGCCGCTGCGTTGGTACAGGTAGCTCCCCGGTTGGATATGCATATATGTCTGACCACGTTTTACTCGGGCGGTGTTGTTAAGAAAATCCCGCATACGGCTGTCGGTGCTCAGGAGTTCGATATGTACAAAGTTGCTTTTTTCCACCCCCTGCATCCCATTCGGCGCAATGTCCTCCGCCAGATATCCCACAGCATCCCCGGCGGCAACAGTGTATTTAGTGGTGAGCGTGATCGCTTTATCATAAGCTCCCTCCGCGATAGCCTGTTGCATCCACGCGGGCAAGTGCGACCGTTGCTGGCCATCCGGGCGCATAAACGCTGGATTAAGCGATACCCAGAATGCCGCGCCGTTCATCTCTGACTTACTGTTCAGCTTCCGGGCAAGCCCGAACCGCTGGTGCACGCCGTCCAGTTCAAACGTGTTTTCCCGCAGCACCACCACGCGATCACCTGTCTTAAGATGCCCTCCGGATGGCTCGAGAGAGTGCTCTCCCGTTTTTTCCTGCCCGATTTGTTGGCGTTTCCGCAGTTTATTTCCCCGCTTCGTGACCTGATATATCTGATGCACAGGAAAGGCAGACAGCGGGGCAAGCCCCATGTAGAGCGCGTAAAAATCCAGGGCATTTTCCGGTTTTTCAGTATCCGGCGTGCAGGTGGATTTAACCAGTACAAAAGTGCTGGAATACTGCAACGCATTCCCCATGTAATCGCTGGAGAGATAGTCCTGATTCAGTCGCCAGGCCACCACCTCGCCTCCTGCCATAAACTGAAGCGGGACGGCGGTATCTGCTGTTTCGCGAGTGAGTACCGATTCGGGCGCACTTACATCTGTAATATGAAGTCCGCCATGCCACATGGCATTTGTCCCGGCAAGCCAGGAACCATGAGGCTCCTGAAGTATACGGGCCATAATTTCATCGACTGTGGAGTAATGGTCGCCGTTTGCTTTTTTGGCAGGAAAACAGATATCCATTTGCATAATCCTTTGCTGATAGACAGGTAAGTTCTTGAAAAAGCCAATTTAGTTTATTTTATAAGTAATAACCACACAATTAATAAGAGTTATCGTGAGTCCAGATTATTTTTCGGTAATATTCAGTAAACTGAAGATACAAGATACCAATCAGCAGGCTTTCTTACTCCCCGATGAGACGATTTCAAAAGTGCTTTCCACCAAAATTGTAAAATAAATGAACATATCCCTGCCCATTGTCTGATCGGCCAGGCAGACTTAAATTGTTCAACAGGAAATATCAGGAAGTAAGGATGATGATTGCTCTGTGCCTTAGTCTTGTGCATAAGAAATCAGAGATAAGACGGTTTATTTCATGGTATTTCCGCGTGCGCCTGGAACGGGATGTATCAATAATTGCCTCTTTGCCACCTCACGTCCCGGCAGCGAGCCGAACTGCCGCGCCATCGCCGAAGCGGTGCGCGACGCGGGCGGCAAACTGGCCTTCGGCTCCGACTCCCACACCGCGTTTACCCTGGGCGACTTCGAGCACTGCCTGCGCATCACGCGCGCAGTGGATTTTCCCGAGGATCGCGTGTTAAATGTCACGCCGCGCCGCCTGCTCGATTTTCTGGAGCAGCGTACCGGCAAGCAGATTGCCGAACTGGCGGATTTCTAACCCTTTTGCCTCTGGAATAGTGCATGAACGAGTTTTCCATCCTCTGCCGCGTGATCGGCTCCCTGTTTAACCGTCAGCCGCAGGATCCGCTGCTGGTTCCGCTGTTTACGCTGCTGCGCGAGGGCAAACTTGGCGCGCAGTGGCCGCTTGAGCAGGACGAACTGCTGCAGCGCCTGCAGCAGAACAGCGATCCGCAGGCGCTGGCGGCGGATTACAACGCGCTGTTCGTCGGCCCCGACTGTAAGGTGCCGCCTTACGCCTCACAGTGGCCGGAAGGCAAGCCGGAGCCGGAGGTGCGCGCCTTTCTCGCCTCGCGCGGCATGCCGCTCAGCGACGCGCCCGCCGACCACTTCGGCGTGCTGATGCTGGCGGCCTCCTGGCTGGAAGATCAGTCGGCGGAAGATGAGAGCGCGGCGCAGTGCGCCCTGTTCGACAGCTATCTGCTCCCCTGGTGCGGCGCCTTTCTTGGCAAGGTCGAGGCGCACGCCACCACCGCCTTCTACCGCACGCTGGCGATGCTCAGCCGTGAGGCTATCCAGGCGATGTGGGATGAGCTGAACGAGGCCGACGAAGAGGGCGGCGACGCCTGACCCCGCCCGCTCCTTTACCAGCACGCCGGGTGCGTGCCAGCCTCGTAGCCCGGCGTGGCGCAGAGTTGCGGCGTGCCGGGCAGCCGCGCAGCGGCGCGCAGCCGTTCTCCGATGCCCCAGGGCGTCAGCTCCACCGTCGGCAGCGTATCGTGCGCATGCGCTTTAATTTCCGCTGACAGAGCCGCGTCCCGGCTGGGATGCTGCTGCAACAGCAGGGCGGTACGCGCCAGCGACAGCCGCGCCTCCACGCCGTGGCCGGTCGTGTGGCGCTGGCGCAGTCCCTCCAACGCCGCGGCGGCCATCAGATAACCGGTGGCGTGATCGAGCGCCTGTACCGGCAGCGGCGTTGGCTTCTCGCTTTGCGACCAGCGCATACCGCTCTCGGCGATGCCGCACGCCATCTGCACCAGACTGTCGAAGCCGCGGCGGTTGCGCCACGGGCCGTGCCAGCCCCAGGCGTTCAGACTCACGTCCACCAGGCCGGGCGCCAGCCGGGCGCGCGCCTCGGCGTCGAATCCCAGCTGTTCCAGCGCATCGGCGCGATAGCCGTGCACCAGCACGTCCGCCTGCTGCAGCAGCGCGCGCAGCGTCTCGCGGCCTGCCGCCGTTTTAAAGTCTACCACGGCGCGCCGTTTGCCGCAGGCGATCTCTTCATCCAGCGTCGGCTCGCGCCAGCCGGGCGGGTCGAGACGCAGCACCTGCGCGCCGAGGCTGGCGAGAAAGCGGGTCGCTACCGGCCCGGCGATGACGCGCGTCAGATCCAGCACCCGCACGCCGAGCAGCGGTCGCGCGGCGAGCATCGGCCAGATGCGCGCGGGCGCAGCGGCGCCCTGTCGCCAGGCGATCAGCGGCTCTTCGCGCACCGCCTGGCCCTGCGGATGCTGCCGCCACGCTTGTTCGCCACGCATCGTTGCGGCGCAGCCGCCTGCGTCGACCACCGCCTGCTCAAGCGCGTCAGCCTGCCAGCGCGCCACCTGCCGCGCCAGCGCGTCGCGGTCAGGATGCTGGCCCAGTACGCGCTCCATTGCCGCGCGATGCGGCGGCGCGTTGGTGTGCAGGCGGATCCAGCCGTCGGCGCTGCGATAGTCGCCGGCAAAGGCGTCCCACAGCGCGGGCGCAGGGCGATTGCGGGGAAAGAAGCTGGTCTGAAACCAGCGCGAGGCGAGGCGTACATTGACGCTCACCGGCTGGCGGGCGCCGATAAAATCCGCCGTCGCCTGGGTTGCCAGCCCGATGCTGGCGGCCGCCAGCTCGCTGACGGCGAAAGCGGATGAGAAGGTCGCGGTATCAAGAAAAGTAGGTGGGGCGGTTGCGTCGCCGGGGCCACGCAATCCTTGCCACAGCTGCTGCCACAGCGACGCGGCAAGCTGATAATCCATAAGCATTCTCCAGAAACAGACGGTATCCAGAGCATAGCACCGCTTTTTCAGCGGCGACGCAGACGCGGAAAGCGCGCGTGCATGCGCAGGCTGCGCAGATTGATAACCGCTATCGCCGTGCCGCACACCACCAGCGAGGCGCCGATGATTTTAAAACTGTTGAGGCTGTCGCCCAGCACCACGATGCCCATCAGCACCGACAGCACCGGCGTCAGCAGCGAGTAGGGCATAATCAGATTGACGTTGTACTGCTTCAGCAGCCCATACCAGAGGGTATAGGCAACAATCGACGAGGCGAGCGCGCTGTAGAGAATGCCGAACCAGCCGCGCCATCCCGCCTGGCTCAGAGCGTAGAACTGGTGCGACTCCATCACGAAGCTCGACAGGCCGACGATGGGCACCGCCAGAAAGGCGATCCAGCCGGTCATGGTCAGCGGCTTGATCGGCGGCGATTTTTTCACAATCAGGTTGCTGACCGCCCAGCCGGTGGCGCTGCAGAGCAGGATCGCCAGCACCCACCAGGCGGGGATGGTCGGGCTGCCGGAGAGCACCGCCACGCCGCACAGGGAGATGGCAATGCCGACCAGCTGAATCGCTCTCAGCCGCTCTTTCAGCACCGCCATCGCCAGCAGCATGGCGATCGGCGTGCCGAGCTGCACCACAATCGCGCCGGTGCCGGCGTCGGTATAGCGCATGCCGACGAACAGCAGCGAGAAGTGCATAAAGCCGAAGGTAAAGGCGAGCGCCAGCAGCCAGGGAAGCTGCTGGCGGGTGATGCGGCAGAAGGGGATCAACACAATCGCCACCACCACAAAGCGCATGCAGGTGAGAAACAGCGGCGGCAGCTCCAGCAGGCCCCACTTCACCGCCACGTTATTGAATGCCCAGATAGAAACCACCATCAAGATAAGAAAAAAATGCCGCAGAGCCACAATCCCGTCCTTCGCTGTTGTTTTTCGCCACGCTCTAATGATGGCACGAAGGGGGGAGAGGCCGACAGGCGATGACAAATATTTTTCTGTTATGACAGCAGCAGGAAAATCATAAGACAGGGCGCCGCTTTGCTGTCAGACTGACTCACCGAGACGTTCACCCGTAGAGGATCCGATTCGGTATGACATCCACTTCCGTTTTGCCCCTTGCCCTGATTCAGTTAGAAGTCCCGCCTGCCGAGGTTGCCGCACGTATCGGCGAGCAGCCGCGCTGGTTTATTGACGCGCTTGATCTGCAACCTGATGAGTACCTCATTGTGCGCCCGCACCTTGGCGAATCGCTGCCGCAGTTTGACCAGATCAGCGGTGCTATCCTGAGCGGCTCCTGGGCGATGGTAACTGACCACGCCGAGTGGAGCGAGCGCAGCGCGGCGTGGGTAAGGGCGGCGATCGACGCTGAGCTGCCGCTGCTGGGCGTCTGCTACGGACACCAGCTGATGGCCTACGCGCTGGGCGGGAAGGTGGCGGACAACCCTAACGGCTGGGAGCGCGGCCTGCTGCCGCTGACGTGCAACCCGGCGATGCAGCGCGATGCGCTGCTTTCGGCGCTGCCGGCACGCTTCAGCGCCTGGCTGTCGCATCGTCAGTCGGTGATCGCCCCGCCGCCGCAGGCGCAGGTGCTGGCCACCTCGGAGAAAGATCCCTGTCAGATCCTGCGCTACTCGCCGCAGGCGCTGTCGGTGCAGTTTCACCCGGAATTCTCACGCCGCATTATGAGCGCCTGCCTGCCTCCGGGCGTCAGCGACAGCGGCGCGGATATTGAGGGCGCGGACTGGGCGCGGCAGCTGCTGACGGCGTTCTGGCTGCAGACGCGCCCGCAGGCGAGCCAGGCTCAGGGCGCGTAGCTGCGCCGACAGCGATAAACCCAGGCGGGCGGCACGTTTTTCAGCACCCGCTGACGCTGCCAGATAAAGTAGCGCGAGAGATCGGGCTGGGTAATCGAGGTGTACTGAAACTGCACGAAGAGGCCGCCCGGGCCGAGCGCATTGAACGCGGCGCGCAGAATCTCGTCGCGCAGCGTCGGCGGCAGCGACAGCAGCGGCAGGCCGGAAAAGATCGCGTCATATTCGCCGGTCAGAGAGGCCGCCAAACAGTTGCGCACCTGCAGGCGCGCATCCTCCAGCGCGCGCAGCTTATCCGCCAGCGGCGCGCTGATCTCAAACGCATCCAGTGTCGCCTGCGGCTGCATGCGCGCCAGCAGATGACGCGTCAGCACGCCGTCGCCCGCACCCAGTTCAGCGACGCGCAGCGCGCTGCGCCAGCAGACGCTGTCACTCATGGCGCGACACAGCGCCGCCGACGAGGGCGTAATGCTGCCCATCTTGCGCGGATGGCGAATAAACTGATGTATAAAGTCTGCTTTTGCGCGCATAAGGGTAAAAGCCGAAGCCAGCATGTCACTCTCTCCTGTGATTAACCTTTTCTGTTGACCCTGTTTCGGCCTGAGGTTTCGCTTTTTTTTGCCGCCTCGGCTTATTCTCAGAATTATCCGTGCGCACGGACGGCGCGCTTTTCCTTTGCGGCGGTCACAGTTTCCGACTGCAACATCTGACAGGCTGGGTTTGTTCATTCATTGTTAACAGCAAGTTTCATTGTTGTTTCGATTCCAGCCATGTTAAGGAGATTCACCATGCGTTACGCCTCTCCCGGGGAACAGGGTTCTCTGATTCAGCTGCAGAAAACCTACGGCAACTTCATTAACGGCGAATTTGTGACGCCGGTGAACGGCAACTACTTTACCAACACGTCGCCGGTCAACGGTTCGGTGGCGGGGGAATTCCCGCGCTCGGACAAGGCGGATGTGGATAAAGCGGTCGCCGCCGCGCACGCCGCCGCCGAAGCCTGGGGTAAAACCTCGCCGCAGCAGCGATCGCTGGCGCTGCTCAGGATCGCCGATCGGCTGGAGCAAAATCTGGAATATATGGCGGTGAATGAGACCTGGGATAACGGCAAGCCGGTGCGCGAAACCCTGGCCGCCGATATGCCGCTCGCGGTGGATCATTTCCGCTATTTCGCCGGCTGCGTGCGCGCCCAGGAGGGCACGGCCGCCGAGATCGACGAGTTTACCGCCGCCTACCATTTCCATGAGCCGCTCGGTGTGGTGGCGCAGATTATCCCCTGGAACTTCCCGCTGCTGATGGCGGCATGGAAGCTGGCACCAGCGCTGGGCGCGGGCAACTGCGTGGTGCTGAAGCCCGCCGAGCAGACGCCGCTGAGCATTACCCTGTTTGTCGAGCTGATCAAAGATCTGCTGCCGCCCGGCGTGCTGAACGTGGTGCACGGCTACGGCAAAGAGGCGGGCGAGGCGCTGGCCTCTCATCCCGACATCGCCAAAGTAGCTTTTACCGGCTCCACGGCGACCGGCGGCCATATTCTCGAGCTGGCGGCGAAGAGCATGATCCCCTCGACCGTCGAGCTGGGCGGCAAATCGCCGAATATTTTCTTTGAAGATATCATGCAGGCGGAGGAGAGCTTTATCGAGAAGGCGGCTGAAGGGGTGGTGCTCGGCTTCCTGAATCAGGGCGAGGTGTGTACCTGCCCGTCGCGCGCGCTGGTGCAGGAGTCCATCTACGAGCCCTTTATGGCGGCGGTGATGAAGCGCATCAAAACCATCAAGCGCGGCGATCCAATGGACAGCGAAACCATGGTCGGCGCGCAGGCGTCGCAGCAGCAGTTCGACAAGATCCTCTCCTATCTGGAGATTGCGCGTCAGGAAGGGGCAGAGGTGCTGACCGGCGGCGGCGTAGAGACGCTGGAAGGCTCGCTCGCCAGCGGCTACTACATTCAGCCGACGCTGCTGAAGGGCGACAATAGCATGCGCGTCTTTCAGGAGGAGATTTTCGGGCCGGTGGTCGGCATCACCACCTTTAAGGATGAGGCGGAAGCGATCGCTATCGCCAACGACTCGATTTACGGGCTGGGTGCCGGCGTCTGGACGCGCGATATCAACCGCGCCTACCGCGTCGGTCGCGCCATCAAGGCGGGGCGCGTCTGGACCAACTGCTATCACCTCTATCCGGCGCACGCCGCTTTCGGCGGCTATAAAAAATCGGGCATCGGACGCGAGACGCACAAGATGATGCTGGACCACTATCAGCAGACCAAAAACCTGCTGGTGAGCTACAGCGTTCAGCCGCTCGGTTTCTTCTGATTTCGCAATCTGCGGCGCGCTGCTCTCTGGGCAACGCGCCGTTTTTGTTTCATATTAATCCCGGCGCATTTCGCGTTTTTTCGACCCATTGTTAACTGTCATCGCCCTGTAAGATTGCAATGGCATGGTCAGGACGGTGGTTCCTGACGGGCCTGAGGCCGAACTGAATAAGGAATGTTGATGAACGAATTTTATAACGTGCTGACTGAACATGACGAGGTGCTGGACGGACTGGAGTACAGCATCATTGCGGTTAATCTGCCGGTTTCGCTGCGCGATGGCGAGGGTGCCGCTCGACTGCGGGCGGGAGAAGCGAGCGATGCAGCGGAAGTGCCGCGTTTCTGGTAAAGATAGTTTGCAGTAAGGGCGCCTTTGGCCGTTGCGCAGACGCGGGCGGCAGGGTCTGATCGCAAAGTCGCTCAAGGCATCCATGCTCGCTCGGCCCGCGACATCCTTGTCGCGGGACGCTTTGCTCTTCAGACCCTGCCGCCCGCTTATCAAAACGTGGTGCGGTTTTTAAGAGTGTGCTTCAGTGCTATTTCACGCAGCGCGCGCAGCTGCTGTCCTGAATCTGCTTAAAGAAGTCGTTGCCTTTGTCGTCCACCAGGATAAACGCCGGGAAATTCTCAACCTCAATCTTCCAGATCGCCTCCATCCCCAGCTCGGCATACTCCACGCACTCCAGCTTTTTGATGCTCTGCTGCGCCAGCACCGCCGCCGGGCCGCCGATACTGCCGAGATAAAACCCGCCGTGCTTATGGCAGGCGTCCGTCACCTGCTGGCTGCGGTTGCCCTTCGCCAGCATAATCATGCTGCCGCCGTGCGACTGCAGCAGATCGACGTAGGAATCCATGCGGCCAGCGGTGGTCGGGCCGAGCGAGCCTGAGGCGTAGCCTTCTGGCGTTTTCGCCGGACCGGCGTAATAGATCGGGTGATCTTTCACGTACTGCGGCAGCCCTTCGCCGCTGTCGATACGCTCTTTCAGTTTGGCGTGCGCGATATCGCGCGCCACGATAATGGTGCCGCTCAGCGACAGACGCGTCGAGACCGGATAAGCGGAGAGCTGCGCCAGAATCTCTTTCATCGGTCGGTTAAGATCGACGCTCACGACGCCGCCTTCGCCCTGCTGGCGCAGCGCTTCCGGAATATACTGCGCCGGGTTGTCCTCCAGCTTCTCAATCCAGATGCCGTCGCGGTTGATCTTCGCTTTGATATTGCGGTCCGCCGAACAGGAGACGCCCATGCCCACCGGGCAGGAGGCACCGTGGCGCGGCAGGCGGATCACGCGGATATCGTGCGCGAAATATTTGCCGCCGAACTGCGCGCCGAGGCCGAGCTGCTGCGCCGCCGCCAGCAGTTCCTGCTCCAGCGCCAGATCGCGGAACGCCTGGCCATGCTCGTTGCCGCTGGTCGGCAGGCTATCGTAGTAGTGCGTCGAGGCGAGCTTCACGGTCTTCAGCGTCGCCTCCGCCGAGGTGCCGCCGATCACGAACGCGATGTGATAGGGCGGACAGGCGGCGGTGCCGAGCGACATCATCTTATCCACCAGATAGTTCTTCAGCTTGCCGGGCGAAAGCAGCGCTTTCGTCTCCTGGTAGAGATAGGTTTTGTTGGCTGAGCCGCCGCCCTTGGCGATGCAGAGGAACTTATATTCGTCGCCGTCGGTGCTGTAGATATCGATCTGCGCCGGCAGGTTGGTGCCGGTGTTCACCTCGTTATACATATCGAGCGCGGCGTTCTGCGAATAGCGCAGGTTGTCTTCGATAAAGGTGTTATAGACGCCCTGCGACAGGGCGGCTTCGTCGCCGCCGCCGGTCCAGACGCGCTGGCCTTTTTTGCCCATAATAATCGCCGTGCCGGTATCCTGGCAGGTCGGCAGCACCCCTTTGGCGGCGATCTCTGAGTTGCGCAAAAACTGCAGGGCGACATATTTATCGTTCTCGCTCGCTTCATCGTCGGCGAGGATAGCGGCGACCTGCTGCTGGTGCGCCGGACGCAGCATAAAAGAGGCGTCGTGAAATGCCTGCTGCGCCAGCAGGGTCAGCGCTTTGGGATCGACCTTCAGCACCTCTTCGCCTTCAAAGCGGGCGACGGAGACGTGCTCGCGCGTCAGCAGATAGTACTGGGTATCATCGTGGGACAGCGGAAAGGGCTCTTGATAGTAGAAAGGTTTGTTCGACATCTCGGCTCACTTATGCGGCGGCGACGACTCGCGCAGCGCGAGGCAGACAGCCGCAAATATTGTTGGTTTTTATTCCGCCAGCCGCGCGGAACGCGGCTGGCGTAAGCTGCAGGGAAAGGATTTTACACTTTATTAACCTGTTTCGTCGCCTGCTTTAGAACATCAATACCATCCACGGGTAGGCGATCAGCATCAGCAGCACCAGGAACAGCAGGCCAAAAATGGTCCCCAGACGCCAGTAGTCTTTGGTCGGCAGATAGCCGCTGCCGTAGTAAATCGGGCTGGGGCCGGTGCCGTAAGGGGTGATAATCCCCATCACGCCAAGCGAGGTGCAGAGCATCAGGCAGAACACCGGCATATTGATGCCTGGGATCGCCGCGGCGATAGTCAGCATCGCGGGGAGCAGGGCGGTGGTGTGCGCCGTGGTGCTGGCGAACAGGTAGTGCAGCAGATAGAAGGCGATAAGCAACACCACCGCGGAGACCTGAGGGTCGTAACCCTGCAGCAGCATGCCGCCCTCTTTGCCCAGCCAGGCGATAAAGCCGACGCGCGCCAGGCCATCCGCCAGCGCCACCAGCGTGGCGAACCAGGCGAAGGTGTTCCACGCCGCTTTGTTGCTGGTGATGTCGCTCCAGTTCAGCACGCCGGTCCAGAGCATCAGTATGATAACCAGCAGCGCAGCCATTGCAGGCTCGATCCAGGCGGTGGCGAAAATCCACATCAGCAGCGCGCACACCACGAAAATCAGCAGCAGAATCTCGTTGCGCGACAGTTTGCCCAGCTTTTGCAGCTCGGCGGTGGCCCAGCGCGGCACTTCGTCGTTGACCTTCACCTCCGGCGGATAGAGCCAGTACGCCAGCAGCGGCATGGTCAGGATCAGCAGCACGCCGAGCGGCAGGAAGGCGAGAAACCACATGCCCCAGGAGATATCGAAGCCCACGACGCTTTTCACCAGCGCCAGCGCCAGCAGGTTCGGCGCCAGCGCCGACAGGAACATAGAGCTGGTGATACAGGCGGCGGTAATGGCGACCCACATCAGATAGGAGCCGATGCGGCGCGCGCTCGGGTCGTTGGGTTTAGAGCCGTAGAGCGGCGGCAGGTTGGCGATAATCGGGTAGATGGTGCCGCCGCTGCGCGCGGTGTTCGACGGGGTAAATGGCGCCAGCAGCAGATCGGCGAAGGTAATGGCGTAGCCGAGCGTCAGGCTGCGACGGCCAAGATACTTCACCAGAATCAGCGCCAGACGGCGGCCGAACTGGGTTTTATCGTAGCCGGCGGCAAACATAAAGGCGCCGAAAATCAGCCAGACGGTGGAGTTGCCGAAGCCGCTGACGCCCCATTTAAACGCCTCGGTGGCGACCTTAAAGCCCGGCTTTGCCAGCTCGGCGGGGCTAAACAGCACGAACTGGCTGAAGAGGGCGATAACCACCACGCCGGTCAGGCCGATGACCGCACCCGGCAGCGGCTCGAAGATCAGGCCGACAATCACGCCGACGAAAATGGCGAAAAAGTGCCAGGCATAAGGTTCAAGTCCGGCGGGTGTGGGCACCAGCAGCAGCAGGGCGGCGACCACGACAGGCAGGGCCAGCATGATCCAGCGTTTATGTTGTCCCGGCGGCGGGACGGGCGCAGGTTGCGCGGCTTCGTTCAGCGTCGTTTTCATGTTCATAGTGAAGGTCTGCAAGTTAAAAAGAAGAGGGTGTCGGCTTTGTTGATGCGCTGTTTATTATTCTCGCGCGGAGAACGCCTCAGCAAAACCTTATTGAATAACGTCTTCATGTGACAACTTTATTAAATAAACTTTTGCTTAATGGCTATATGATGCGCCAGCCATAATAGTAAATTTTGATCTAGATCAAAGAGTGAGTCTGGCTTTTAATTGCATTAACGGCGTTAAAATTCATTCTGAGCTCTTAAGAAGAATCCTAAGTGAAAAATAACGGTGATGGCGTTTTTTTCTGCAAATCCTGCGCCTTTTACCTCTCTGAAAAGTATAGGTTAATTTTTTAATTTAACACTAATTTGATTTTTTCAGCGCTTTCGCTAACATTACTATAACTAAAATAGTCGCCTTTGCAAAATAAATAGCCCTGCTAATTCAAAAAGTTTTAAAACTATATTCATTACTTGTGTAGCCAAAGTTACTGGTATATTAGTGGCATCAAGCCGGACCTTTTAATTATCGCCAGAGTGCCCCGTCCGCAGAATTCTTCAGCTTTTAATTTCCGGAGTTAATCTAAATGAATACTCGCACCCCGCTTTTAAATCCGCTGACGTTGCCCAACGGCGCGGTATTAAAAAATCGGCTGGTCATGGCGCCAATGACTACCTGTACAGGATTCTACGACGGCACCGTGACCAGCGAGCTTGTGGAGTACTATCGCGCACGCGCAGGCACGCTGGGTACGGTTATCGTCGAGTCCTGCTTTATCGATAACAAAGGTCCCGCTTTTCCCGGCGCTATCGGCATCGACAGCGACAACAAGATCCCTGGGCTTGCGCGAATCGCCGACGCGATTAAATCGCAGGGCTCAACCGCTATCCTGCAAATTTACCACGGCGGTCGTATGGTGGAACCGGGGCTGATCGGCGGCAAAACGCCGGTGGGTCCCAGCGCCATTGCCGCACCGCGCGAAGGCGCCACCACGCCACAGGCGCTGACCGCCGATGACGTCGAGGTGATGATTACCAAATTTGGCGACGCGGTAAACCGCGCCATCAAGGCGGGCTTCGATGGCGTTGAGCTGCACGGCGCCAACACCTATCTGATTCAGCAGTTCTTTTCCCCTAACTCTAACCAGCGCGACGACAAGTGGGGCGGCAGCCGCGAAAACCGCGCCCGTTTCCCGCTGGCGGTGCTGGATATCGCCCATAAAATGGCGGAGCGCATCGCGCACAACACCTTTATCATCGGCTATCGCTTCTCGCCGGAAGAGATCGAAGTGCCCGGCATTCGCTTTGCCGACACGCTCTATCTGCTGGAAAAACTGGCGGAGCGCGGCCTCGACTACGTGCACTTTTCCATGGGCCAGCTGCTGCGTCCCTCTATCGTCGATACCCGCGACCCGACGCCGCTGATCGATAAATATATTGCGCAGCGCTCCGAACGCCTGGCGAAGGTGCCGGTGATCGGCGTCGGCGGCGTGGTGAACAAAGCCGACGTAGAGGGGGCGCTGGAGCACGGCTACGATTTAGTGGCGATCGGCAAAGCCTGCATCGCCTATCCGGACTGGGCGGATCGCGTGCTGAACAACGAGCATCTCGACCTCTATATCGACAGCACCCAGCGCGAAGCGCTGATGATCCCGGAGCCGCTGTGGCGCTTCTCGCTGGTGGACGCGATGATCCGCGAAGTCAGCGCGCCGGGCCGCAAATACAAGGCGGGCGTCTATCAGGAGAAAGTCGAGGCGGAAGCGCTGAAGCTCAAAATCAACGTCACCCTGGATACCGACCGCATCACCGATATTTCGATGGTGCCGGACGATACGCTGGACGTCGATTTTACCGAGACCTTTGAAAGCCTGCGTAACCGTATTCTGGTGGCTAACAGCCCGCATGTCGACGCCATCAGCGGCGCCACCACCCAGAGCGAGGCGCTGAAAAAAGCGGTATCGCGCGCGCTCTCCACCTCCAGCAAAGAGTATGTGATTGAAGAGGGCGGCAACCCCGCTGCGCCGCAGAACTACGACGTGGTGGTGATCGGCAGCGGCGGCGCTGGCCTGGCGGCCGCAATCCAGGCGCACGACGAAGGCGCGCGCGTGGTGATCATCGAGAAGATGCCGACCATCGGCGGCAACACCATCAAAGCCTCGGTGGGCATGAACGCGGCGGAGACCCGCTTCCAGGCGATGAAGGGCATCAAAGACAGCAAAGAGCTCTTCTATCAGGAGACGCTGAAAGGGGGCCAGCATAAAAATAACCCGGTGCTGCTGCGCGAGTTCGTCGAGCTGGCGCCGGAGGCGATCGACTGGCTGGCGGATCACGGCATCGAGCTGAACGATATCACCATCACCGGCGGCATGAGCATCGACCGCACCCACCGCCCGGCGGACCGTTCGGCGGTAGGCGGCTACCTGATCAGCGGGCTGGTGAAAAACATCAACAAGCGCAATATCGAGGTGCTGCTGGATACGTCGGTCGCTGAGATCCTCACCGAGAACGGCGCGGTAACCGGCGTGAAGGTGGTGGATGAGTACTACGACAGCCGCATCCTCTATGCGAAAAGCGTGATTGTCGCCACCGGCGGCTTCAGCGCCAACCGCGAGATGGTGGTGAAATACCGCCCTGAGCTGGATGGCTTCGTGACCACCAACCACAAAGGCGCGACCGGCAGCGGTATCGCCATGCTGCAGAAGCTGGGCGCGGATACCGTGGATATGGGCGAAATCCAGATCCATCCGACCGTCGAGCAGACCACCTCCTATCTGATCTCTGAATCGATTCGCGGCGGCGGCGCCATCCTGGTGTCGCAGGCGGGCAGGCGCTTCTTCAACGAGATGGAGACCCGCGACAAGGTTTCCGCGCAGATTATCGCGCTGCCGGAGAAAAGCGCCTGGGTGCTCTTCGACGAGCAGGTGCGGGCCAACAATAAAGCGGCCGATGAGTATCTCGCCAAAGGCTTTGTGATCAGCGCGCCGACCGTGGGCGAGCTGGCGGTGAAGCTGAATATGGAGCACACCACCCTTGAGGAGACGCTGGCGCGCTACAACCAGTTCGTGGTGGATCAGAAGGATGAGGATTTCGGCCGCACCACCGCGCTGCGTCATCCGCTAAATCAGGGGCCGTTCTACGCCATCCGCATCGCGCCTGGGGTGCATCACACCATGGGCGGCGTGACCATTAATACCGACACCGCGGTGCTCGACAGCAACAAACAGGTGATTCGCGGCGCCTGGGCGGCGGGGGAAGTGGTCGGCGGCATCCACGGCGCCAACCGTATCGGCGGCAACGCCGTGGCGGATATTATCATCTTTGGTATCCTTGCCGGACGTAACGCGGCGGCGCTGGCGCGCGGCTAGTCCGCTGTCGGTGACGGCGCACCGGGTAACAGACCCGGCACGCCGTTGCCGGCCCACTTCAACAGTCGAGGCGAGTATGTCAGCCGACGAAGGCGTTTACGCCTATTCCGCAGTTCTGATGGGTTCGCCCATTCTGCTTAAGCTTTTCGAGGATAATGCGGCGCTGGCCGCGCAGGTCTTCCGCCTTATCCGCCATCAGGAGAATATCCTCACCGTCAACCGCGCCCACTCCGAGGTGATGGCGATTAACCACGCCGCTGGCAAAGAACCGGTCTGCGTCAGCCGCGACCTGTTCGACCTCATCCAGTGCGCGCACCAGGTGAGCCTGCTGCCGCACAGCCTGTTCAATTTCACCATCGGACCGCTGGTCAAGCGCTGGAAGATCGGCTTTCAGGGGCGCAGCGTGCCGCCGCAGGGCGAGCTGGCAACGCTGATGGCGCTGACCGATCCGCGCGAGGTGGTGCTGGATCCCGCGCGGTGCAGCGTGTTTCTGCGCCAGCCTGGCATGGAGATTGACCTGGGCGCCATCGCCAAAGGCTATATCGCCGACCTGGTGCGCAGTTTTCTGCGCCAGCAGGGGGTGGAAAGGGCGCTGATTAACCTTGGCGGCAACGTACAGACGCTCGGCGCGCCGCCGCAGGCCGCTGGATGGGCTGTCGGCCTGAAAGCGCCGTTCGGCCAGGCTGACGAGTTAATCGGCGTGATCGAGGTAGCGGGAAAATCGGTGGTGACCTCTGGGGTCTACGAGCGCTACTTCGAGCTGGACGGGCGTCTCTATCACCATATCCTCGACGCGCGTAGCGGCTATCCGCTCGACAATGAACTGCTGAGCGTCACGATGATCTCCGACCGCTCGATAGATGGCGACATCTACACCACGCTGCTCTACGGGCTGGGGGTGGAGCAGAGCCTCGCGGCGCTGCGCGACGCGCCGCACATTGAGGCGATATTCGTGACGCGCGACCAGCAGGTGCTCTGCTCCTCGTCGCGTCAGTTCGCGTTTCGTCTGTACGACCGCCGCTACCGGCTGACTACTGGCAGTACTGCCTGAGCAGCGAATGGTATTCCGGCTGCAGGCGGTAGCGATAGACCGGACGGCCGGTCGCGCCGTAGTGAATGCTGGTGAAGAGGATATTGATCTGCGCCAGCCAGATCAGGTATTTGCGGCAGGAGACGCGCGAGATATTCACCTCCGCCGCCAGCTCGTCGGTAGAGAATTCGCTGCCGGGATGGGCGTCGATCCACTGGCAGAGGGTGCGCAGCGTCTGCGGCGTCAGCCCTTTCGGCAGCCGCTTGCTGTCGTTGGTGGTGGGCGGATTGCCGTGGATCAGCTGGTCAACTTCCGCCTGCTGGTAGTAGAGATGGTTATCCATCAGCGACTTCTTCTGCCGCCAGTTGGTGAGCGCCTCTTCAAAACGCGGGAACTGGAAGGGTTTGATCAGATAATCCACCACGCCGTAGTGCAGCGAGGTTTTGATGGTGGCGGCGTCGGCGGCGGATGAAATAATGATCACCTCAACAGGCTGCTTCGCCTCGCGCAGCTCCGGCAGCAGATCCAGTCCGTTCTCATGCTGCAGGTAGATATCGAGCAGCACCAGATCCACGGCGGGCTCGCTGTGAAGGATCATCTCTTTCGCCTGCTGCAGCGTCGACGCCGTGCCGACGCAGTGAAAGCCCGGCACCTGCCCGACGTAAACGCGATTCAGCTCGGCGACCATAGCGTCATCATCGACCACTAACACATTGATCATGCGGTTTTGTTGCCTCCATCCCAGGGAAGTTGTACAAAAAATTGGGTAAATACGCCGGGTTCCGACTCCACGCTGACGCTGCCGCCGAGGCTTTCCGTCTGCTGCTTCAGCAGATAAAGCCCGACGCCGCGCTCCTCACCTTTGGTTGAAAAGCCTTTGTCAAAGATAGCATCCAGCTGGTTGGTCGGGATGCCGGGCCCGTCGTCGCTGACCTCACACGCCAGCCAGCCGTTCTGGTAGTGCAGCATCACATGGATATCGCCGTTGTGTTCACTGCCCAGCGCGTCGAGCGCGTTCTCGATCAGATTGCCGAGCACGGTGATCAGCACGGCGATCTGCTGCTCGTTGCCGATATCGGGCAGGAAGCTGGCGTCGCTCAGCGTCAGACGATGGCCGCTGTCCGAGGCGCGATTGATTTTACTCAGCAGGAAGCCGGCGATCACCGGCGACTTGATTTTGTCGAGCAGCGAACCGATTTCGGTCTGGTAGTTGTTCGCCGTTTTTAAAATATAGGCTTCGACCTGCGCATAGTTTTTCATGTGCAGCAGGCCAAGGATCACGTGCAGCTTATTCATAAACTCATGCGAGCGCTCGCGCAGCGCGTCGACGTAGTTTACCATGCCGCTCAGGCGCTGCAGCAGCCGCGTGATTTCGGTTTTATCTCTGAAGGTGCAGACCGCGCCGATAAGCCGCTGCTGGCTGTAGACCGGCACGGTGTTGCTCAGCAGCACGTGGCCGTTGATATTCAGCTCTTCGTCGCGCCGCGCGCGGCCGGTGGCCAGCGTCTCCTGCAGCTGAGCGTGAATAACGCTGGCCTCCTCCATGCTGCCGGAGCTCTCCTCCGTCAGCAGCTTTTTCGCCGCCTCGTTGATCAGCGACACCTCTGCATGAGCGTCCACCGCGATGACGCCCTCTTTGACGGAGTGCAGAATCGCCTGGCGCTGCTCGAACAGCGAGGAGATCTCCCAGGGTTCGAGCCCGAAGAGGATGCGCTTCAGGGTTTTCACCAGCGCCAGCGTGCCCAGCGCGCCCGCCAGCGCGCCGATCAGGATGGTCCAGATAATGCTCCAGCGGCTCTGGTTGATCTGATCGCTGACCGCCTCCAGCGAGATGCCTATCGACACCACGCCTATCTGCCTCTGCTGCGCGTTATAAACCGGCGTAAAGACGCGCAGCGCCTCCGCCAGCGAGCCGCGATTTACCGAGACGTTCTCTTTGCCCTGCAGCGCCGGATTGATATCGTCGCCGATAAAGTGCTGGCCAATCAGCGCCGGATTGAGGTGAGAGTAGCGGATGCCCTGCATATTGGTCACCACCACGAACAGCAGATTATTGTGCTGCTGCGCCGCGCGGGCAATAGGCTGGATAATGCCGGCGTCCGGCGGCCCGCCCAGCGCCTGCTGGATGGCGGGCACGTCCGCCAGGGTGCGCGCCACGGCCATCGCCTTATCCTCCAGCTGCTTCTGCGTGGCGTTGCCGATCTGAAAAAAGTAGAGCAAATGCACGCTGAGCAGCACGAAGGTGACGACCGCGCCGATCATCAGCGTCACCAGCGTGCTGAGCTTCATAGGTTTTTTGCGGGTCCGGTAGCCTTGCGGGGTATCGCGCATCGTCGGTCCTTTGTCGGAAAGCGGTGGGGTATTATCCCTTTCTGGTGGGCTTTGCAAAGGGTTTTAGCGCGAAGCGGGGTGAGGGGGATAGAGTATAGCTCTACTTAGTTACAGCATACTGATTGGTCGGTCTCTTTTGCGGGCAAAAAAATCCACGCGCAGGCGTGGATTTTTATATCGAGCGGTTTGTATGAGAGGCGCTGGCCCCTCATCAGACAACCGCGGCTCAGACGTTAAACAGGAAGTTCATCACATCGCCATCTTTAACGATGTACTCTTTCCCTTCAGAACGCATCTTGCCCGCTTCTTTCGCGCCCTGTTCGCCTTTATAGGCGACAAAGTCTTCAAACGCGATGGTCTGCGCACGGATAAAGCCTTTCTCGAAGTCGGTATGGATCTTGCCCGCCGCCTGCGGCGCGGTCGCGCCAACCGGGATGGTCCAGGCGCGCACTTCTTTCACGCCCGCGGTAAAGTAGGTCTGCAGGTTCAGCAGGGCGTAACCGGCGCGGATCACGCGGTTCAGGCCCGGCTCTTCCAGACCCAGTTCGGCCATGAACTCGGCGCGATCTTCATCGTCCAGCTCGGCGATATCTGACTCAACGGCGGCGCAAACCGGCACCACCACGGAGCCTTCCGCTTCGGCGATGGCGCGCACCTGGTCGAGGTAAGGGTTGTTCTCGAAACCGTCTTCGTTGACGTTGGCGATATACATGGTCGGCTTCAGCGTCAGGAAGCTCAGGTAGCGGATTGCCGCTTTCTCATCGGCGTCCAGCTTCAGCGCGCGCAGCATACCGGCGTTTTCCAGATGCGGCAGGCACTTCTCCAGCGCGGCCAGCTCGACCTTCGCGTCTTTATCGCCGCCTTTGGCTTTTTTCTGCACGCGCTGAATGGCACGCTCGCAGGTTTCCAGATCGGAGAGCGCCAGTTCGGTGTTGATGACGTCGATATCTTCCGCCGGATCCACTTTGCCCGCGACGTGAATGATGTTCTCGTTCTCAAAGCAGCGCACCACGTGGCCGATCGCTTCGGTTTCGCGGATGTTGGTCAGGAACTGGTTGCCCAGGCCTTCACCTTTCGACGCACCTTTCACCAGGCCCGCGATGTCGACGAACTCCATGGTGGTCGGCACCAGGCGCTGCGGTTTGACGATCTCCGCCAGCTGATCAAGGCGCGGATCCGGCATCGGCACCACGCCGGTGTTGGGCTCAATGGTGCAGAAGGGGAAGTTAGCCGCTTCGATGCCCGCTTTAGTCAGCGCGTTGAACAGGGTGGATTTACCGACGTTCGGCAGGCCCACGATACCGCATTTGAATCCCATGGTTGGTTACCCTTCTAACTTGAGGTGCAACGCCTGCTGCAGGCATTGCCGGAAACGAAAAATTTGGCGCATTATACACAGAAATCGCGCGGGCAGGGCGTTTAGCTCGCCTTGAACGCGTGCAGCCGGTTCATCGCCTTCAGGCGATCCTCTTTCAGCCACACTTCGGTACAGCGCGCCGCTTCATCAATGGCGTCGTCAATCAACTTCTGCTCGCTGGCGGGCGGCTTGCCCAGCACAAATCCCGTCACCTTGTTGCGATCGCCCGGATGGCCGATGCCGATGCGCAGGCGGTGAAAGTTATTGTTGTTGCCCAGCTTGCTGATGATGTCTTTCAGGCCGTTGTGGCCGCCATGACCGCCGCCCTGTTTGAACTTCGCGACGCCAGGCGGCAGATCGAGCTCATCGTGCGCCACCAGAATCTCCTCCGGCGCGATGCGGAAAAAGGTCGCCATCGCCGCCACGGCCTTGCCGCTGAGGTTCATAAAGGTGGTCGGCACCAGCAGACGCACATCTTCGCCCGCCAGGCTGATACGCGCGGTATAGCCGAAGAATTTCGCCTCTTCTTTTAGCGACTGATTATGACGCTCCGCCAGTAAATCGAGATACCAGGCGCCTGCGTTATGCCGCGTGGCGGCGTACTCCGCGCCGGGATTGGCCAGGCCCACAATCAGTTTAATGCTGCTCACGATGATTATCCTGCTCAGGTGGTGAAAAGGCGTTAGTGTACTTCGCGGCAGGGAAGAGAACAAACTTAGCTAAAGCGATATGGTTACGTCACGTGATTAACTATTTTGTTATTTAAATCAAGCTTCTGAAGGTGAATGCAGGCCAGCATTTAGTAGAGTTTGTGATCCTGGACGCAATTTGTCCGCGGGTCATTGCCTAAGCTTATGACAAGTTAACATTATGTGCGGTTTGTCTGGCTTGTTCATATGGACAGAGGTGAATGATGAAACATCAACATTGTCGCAAAGCAGGAAACGCCCTGATGATCGTGGGACTGGTCGTGATGGTCTCCAGCATCATCTTTTCCGTGCTGAATCAATTGCCGAGCATTCAGATGCCGGCGCTGCTGGCACAGGGTGCCATCCTCGGCATCTTTATCGGCGCGCTGCTGTGGCTCGCCGGTGCGCGCGTCAGCGGGCGCGAAAAAATCGAAGACCGCTACTTCTGGCACCGCCATTATGACGAGCGCTGCCGCCGCACGCCGCACCACTGATCCGCTTTTGCAGCCATAAAAAAACCGGGCGCCTGGCCTAATGCCGATCAGTTAAGGCAGAAATGATCGGTTGAACGATCCGGTGGCTGTGTGAAAATCCGTAATCTCTCATGGATGATTACGGA